>CAZUFS010000001.1:0-40710 GCA_964619795.1 Candidatus Woesearchaeota archaeon
CGAGTATTGATGAAGGTGGTCTTGAAAGATTAATAATTAGAGGAGTAATAAAAGAAAATGGTACATAAGACTTCAGAAAGTGAAAAAAGGGCTGCAGATAAGCTTTTTAAATTAAAACTACGAGATATAGCTATGGCAACAAAAGGTGATTGTCCCAATCTATAGTAGACGTTATCTAGCCAGAACTATTTCTGAAGTTCAATCTTCAATTTATTCAAAAAAGACTGTTAAACTTAGAGGTTGGGTTGCTAAAAAGCGAGTACTCAAGGGTAAAATTTTCCTCTTGATAAGAGACAGCACAGGCATAATTCAATGCGTAATTGCCTCCGACAGTAAATTCTGGGATGTCGCAAGTGAAATAACTACTGAATCTTCATGTATGATTTCAGGTAAAATTGTTCGAGATCCGCGTGCACCTGGCGGCTACGAATTACAAGTCTCAAAATTGGAAATTATTGGTTTGGCTGAAACTTGGCCAATCGCAAGAGATACAAGTCCGGAATTCTTAAGAGATATTCGGCACCTGTCAATAAGACAACAACGGGCTCAAGCAATAATGAAAATCCGTTCCGGAGTTATTGGTGCATTTCATGAGTATTTTAGAGGAAGAGGATATTTTGAACATCAATCTCCTAGTTTTACTCCGACTCCGGGAGAAAGTGGGGCTGAAACTTTTGAAGTAAAATATTTTGGTAAAAAGGCTTATCTTACTCAGACTTGGCAATTATATGCAGAAATGATGATTCCTGTTTTGGAAAAAATTTATACTGTGGCACCAAGTTTCAGATCTGACAAATCTATGACTTCTCGACACTTAACTGAATTCTGGCATGCGGAAGTTGAAACTGCTTGGCAAGAATTCCCTGAGTTATTGGATACAATGGAAGAAGTTGTTAGATTCATTTGTAAAAAAGTTGCAAGAGAATATAGATCTGAATTAACATTATTAGGAAAAGATTGGAAATATTTTGCAACCTTATCTAAGTTCCCTAGAATAACTTATCGCGAAGCTATTATTGAGTTAAGAAAGGCAGGATTTAAGACCAAATTTGGGGATGATTTAGGGACTAAGGAAGAAAAATTTCTAGTTGACAAGAGAAAAGTTCCTTTGTTTATCACTCACTATCCTACAAAATTAAAGGCATTTTATATGAAGCGAGATCCTGAAGATCCCGAACAAGTTTTGGCTTCGGATTTAATGATTCCTGGAATCGGAGAACTGATTGGTTCTTCTGAGCGAAGTTTGGATTTTGAAGATGTAAAGAAGCGATTAAAGTTGGCAAAAGAAGATCCAAAAAAATATGAGTTTTATTTTGATTTAAGTCGATACGGTAAGGTTCCTCACTCGGGTTTCGGAATGGGAATTGAAAGATTAGTTATGTGGTTAACTGGAGCAGATTCTGTCAAAGAATGTATTGCTTTCCCCAGAACTCCGACTAGATTTTCTCCTTAGGTCGATTTTTAAGTGTTCATTACACGCTAAAGATAATGGTTCTAGAAGACAAACTGAATCGAGAGTATATTTCAATTCATTTTGATGAAACAGGTAAAACTGCACATCGGAGCAGACATTTGAGAATATCTGGAAACTTTTGGAAAAATTATTTTGGATTATCTAAACTTACTGGACCTCAATCTCATGTTATTTATGAAGATTTGGATGAATTATATGAATATCTTGATTATTTGGACGAAAATTCAAGTTTTGTTGTTCGGAAACAAGAACGAGTGAATCCTGCAGCAGAAATTTATAGTGGCGCAATACTTATTGGTAGGATTCATGATAGTCGTCGCAGAGGGTTTAAACCTATAAATTATGGTAGACTGAAAACTTTCTAGAAACCTTTAAAAAACGCCGACATAATTTATTTTTAGTGCAGACGTAGCTTAGCGGTAGAGCGCGTGGCTGTTAACCACGAGGTCGGAGGTTCGATCCCTCCCGTCTGCGTTTATAATTTTAATTGCTCTTTCATAGATTGATAGAACTTCATTTGGTTGTGTAATTTATTGAGTAATTCGGGTTCACTCAATTTGAATTCTTTTTGATTAAAGTAATCCATTAAGAATCTAGCAGATAATTCCAAAGTTATTAAACCTGCGGCCGTCGGAATTAATGATTCATCAATAGACTCGTTTCTAGAAATATATCCTTTAATTGATGCGTCAAATCTTTTTTTATCAAAATTATATTCTTCGTCTTTTGACCAACTTCTTAATGCATCTCCGATGTCAATCAATTCGTTTCCATACATTATAGTTTCAAAATCTACAATCCCGGTTACTGCATTATTTTTGTAGAGAAAATTTTGCCATTTAGGATCTCCGTGGATTAATCGAGAAGGTAAATGTGGGAGATAAAATTTCTCAATATCGCTAGTTATCAATTCATAATATTCTGAAACATCTGACCATTTTTCAGAAGATCCATTACTTAAATGAACAGATAATAATTCATTCATTATTTTCCGAGTGTCATGGAAATTAGGAATTGAATATTCTAATTCAACATTAAAATCTTCAGTTTGTAGATGGAACTCTGCCAGAGTTTCACCTAAATTAAAACATAAATCTGATGTCAAAGTTTCCAAGTCTTCGTTGTCAATGTAAGTAAGAACTCGATACGTCTTGCCGTCTTGTTTGTGAAATAATTTTCCAGAATTTGATTTGAGTTGTTTAGGTATTTGAACATTTGAGTTCCAAATTGATTCCAGAGACTGATGATCTTGCGTTATTCTTTTGTCTTTGATTTCTTGAAGTATGAATTTATCGATGGAAGTTCTAACAAAATAGGTTTCATTCATAATTCCGCTATCTACTTTTTTTATTTCTTTGACTTCACCCAGATTATAGTTCTTCAAAACTTCTTCCATTCTTTTCGCTATTCTATCGACTATAAAAAGGTTCAGAATTGACCTTCTTATTCAATCCCAACCTATATTATTATTATTTTAATTTGGAAAAAAGATAAAAAGAATCAGATTTAACTTTATTTATGAAACATCATTTGTCAGAGAATATTAGAGAAGTTGTTTTTGGTGTTGAAGATGGTGCCGTCGGAAATTTAGGGGTTGTAATTGGAATGGCTCAAGCAGCTGCGCCAAATAAATTTATTCTATTAGCGGGTTTCGCAACAATGTTGGCTCAAACTATTTCGATGAGTGCAGGAACTTATCTCTCCATAAAATCGGAAAAGGAATACTTCTCGGTTAAAGAAAATAATAGAAAATATGGAAGAGAGTATGCAAAACATAAAGTACCCTTACTATCAACTTTTTTTATGGGAATATCAGTTATGATTGGAGCATTGATTCCTTTAACTTCATTTTTCATTTTTGAAGGTACAGCAGGTATTATTCCTGCAATAGCATTCACTTTGACAGGATTGTTTTTATTGGGAGTGATAAAAGCAGAATATACTAATAAACATTGGTTTAAATCAGGAGCCGAAGTGCTACTTATTGGCGGTTTAGCTGCAACTGCAGGATATATTATTGGAAATATATTTAGTGGAATTTAAAAAAGTAAACATTATATATTGAGTTCTTATAATTTTTTTATGAAATTGATTGGTCACGGTGCTGAAGCAAAAGTTTATGAAAAAGGAGATTACATATTAAAAGAAAGATTAAAGAAAAAATATCGACATCCTTCAATTGATATTAAACTAAGAAAACTTCGTACTCGTTCTGAAGGAAAATTATTGAAAAAAGTATTGAATCTGGGAATTAATGTACCTAAAGTTTTGAAATCTGATGATAAAAAAATGATTTTAGAAATGGAAAAAATTGAAGGAATAACAGTTAGAGATATTTTGGATAGTTCAGATGAGGACTTGAAGAATAAAATCTGTAAAGAACTTGGTAAAACTATGAAAAGACTTCATCAAAATAATATTATTCATGGAGATTTGACTACTTCAAATATGATTTGGAATGAAAAACTATTTTTAATCGATTTTGGGCTGGGAAAAGTTTCAACCCGTGTTGAAGATAAAGCAGTAGATGTTCATCTTTTGAAAGAATGTCTAAAAAGTAAACACCACGCCCATTGGTTAACTTATTGGAGGGTGTTCAAAAAATCGTATGGATTGAAGAGAACCTTTGAGCAACTAGAAAAGGTGGAAGCTCGTACGAGATATAATCGAATTAGTTAAATTTAAAAAGGTGACAACTTATTCCATATCAGGATGAGTTGGCTAAGGCGAGCTTATACCGGAAAGGTATATTCTTAGTTTATTTATCCAAACAAACATATGGCACGAATACATGCACGAGTTAAAGGAAAATCTGGAAGTAAAAAGCCGCTTGATAACAAGGTTCCTAAGTGGGTTGAGAAAAAACCTAAAGAAATTGTAACTTTAGTTGAAAAACTTGCAAAACAAGATTTGAGTTCAAGTCAAATCGGATTGACTTTAAGAGACTCTTATGGTGTGCCGAGCATTAAATTAATTACTGGGAAAAGCATTTCTGAAATTTTGAAAGATTCTAAATTAGTTGGAAACGTTCCAGAAGATTTGAAAAATTTAATTAAACGAGCAATTACTATTCGAAAACATCTAACTTTGAATCGTAAAGATAAATTCAGTAGACGAGGTCTACAACTTACTGAAGCAAAGATTAGACGGATTCAAAAATATTACAAGACAAAGGGAGTTCTGCCTGCAGATTGGAATTATCATCCGGACCGAGCAGAGTTATTGGTAGATTAATATGGCTAAGAAATCAAGTTCAACAAAATTGAAGGTAAGAAAAGGTAAGAAAAGATGGTTCCCAGTTATGGCTCCAAAGTCTCTTGGCGGAAAGGAGATTGCGCAAATTACTGCCTATGATCCTTCAGAACTTATGAATCGAAATTTACTTGTTCCAATGAAGGCAATTACTGGTTCAGCAAGAGATAATAATCTTAGTGTTAAATTAACTATTTCTAAAGTTCAAGGAGATACTGCTCAAACAACTTCCATCGGAATATTTACAAGTGACTCTCAAATATCAAGAACAGGTAGAAGAAAGAGTACAAAAATCGACTCAGTATTTTATGTTAAAGATAAATCAGATACAGATATAAAAATCAAATTTGCCTTATTCGCTAGAGAAAACCTGACTAAGGTTTTGAAGAATGATTTAAGAACTTTGGCTCAAGAACAAATTACTAAAGTTTTGAAGAAGCAAGAAAGCGTAGATTTCTTTACTTCTGAATCGGTAAAGGGGATGGGTTTTGATTTAAAGAAAAATTTGAAGCAAGTTTACCCGATTAGTGATGCAGTAATCTGGAAAGCATCAAAGATTAGTAACTAATTTTATATATCAAAACAACATAGTGTTTTGATGGAAAAATCAAATCTTGAAGAATTAAAAAAACAATTTTCTCATTTCGATTGGGATAAGATTTTGGGCGTTAAATCTGAAAAAAAATAATTTTATCGTAATCTTAGACTGTCTACCGGTCTAGGACTTAGAGTTTCTACTCTGAATCGCTTGTGTATTTCTCGAGCAAGATTAATAGTCATAGATTTTTCACCGTGGACCGTTAATACTCGTCTTGGCTTAGGTTTCAATTTTCCCATGTAGTCCATTAACTCTCCAAATAACGCGTGTCCGCTAAGCGAGAACGATTTGACTTCCATTTTTACATTCAGTTCTTCTCCATCCAACCTGACCAATTTTTCACCCTTTTGCATTCGATCTCCCGGACTATTATAAAATTGATATACTACAAACGCCACTGAGTTTTTTGGATCATCATGTAATTTGCTCAGATACTGTACTGACGGACCGCCCACAAGCATTCCTGAAGTTGCTAAAATAATGCACGAACCGCCATCAATTACCTTTCTTCGTTCTTTTCCTGAACCGACTTGTTTGAAAAATTCTGCCTCAAATGGGCTCTTTCCTTTGTGAATTGCTGATCGTAATTTATCATTTAGATATTCGGGGTAAGCTGTGTGAATTGCAGTTATGTCCCAAACCATACCGTCGATATACACGGGAACATCTTTAATTTTCTTTTCTCTAAACAGTTCTTCAATCAAAATCATGGTTTCCTGAGCTCTTCCGACTCCCAAGACTGGAACTAATAATTTTCCTCCCCGTTTTACGACTTCATACGCGTGTTCTTTGAATTCTGCTTCAGATTTGGCTCGATCGGGAGATGTTCTCTCGGGATTTCCATATGTACTCTCTGTGATAAAAGTTTCAACTCGAGGAAATACGTGGCTTGCTCCATTTAGCAACCTAGTGTTGACTACTTTGTAATCTCCAGAATATAACAAATTGTGGAATCCATCTCCAATATTAAAGTGACACATTGCGCTACCTAAGATGTGTCCGGCATTGTGTAAAGTTAGACGAATGTCGGGAGTAATATCTGTTACTTCACCATAATTTAGCGTTATGGTATGTTTAGATGAATTTTTGACGTCTGTTGAATCAAAAATTGCCTTATTTCCTTGCGCTATTGCAATATGAGTCATATCGAGTTGGCTCATTGCCATAATATCCCGGGTTGGTGCAGTACAATATACTGGGCCTCTATAACCATATTTGAATAAGTACGGTAAGAACCCGCAGTGGTCGATGTGTGCATGAGAAATAACTACTGCATCTAATTCAGATATACTAAATTCGGGAACTGTGATTCTCGGGTAAGAATCGTGTCCTGAAGTCGCAGGATTGATTCCGCAGTCAATTAAAACATTACTTTCCGGTGTTTGGAGTAAGAATGCAGATCTTCCAACTTGTTGAGTCGCACCTAAAAAACTAATTCGAACCCACATTTCAGATTTATCTCGGGCTCGGTTAAATTCGTATATTCTTTTTCCAGTCTCATTCAAAAATTTCCTTCTTTCTGAAGAATCCTCGTGTATTACTCTTCGAATTAAATTGGTGATTTTAGAAGTAATAATTGAGTCTCGTCTAACAACTGGTGTCCAAAAAGTTTTTTCACGGAGTTCATTAATCAATGAGCCCTTAATTCCAATAACGTCGTTTGGATTTCGAGAATCAATAATCATGACGCTTCTTGCTGGTTCAAATAAAATCTGAGTAATGTCTGCAGATTTAGGAACTATCTTTTTTACTAATTCTTCGGCTTTACTTTCAGGCATTAATAAAAGTGGGTCTGCTCGCAATTCAATTCGCTTTTTGTATTTAGAAACAAGTTCTCGAATTTTCGAGATTCCATTTTTGAAAAAAGTTTTGTCTCTAGAATAAATAACTAAGTTCGCACCCTCATAGTGCTGACTAGTTATTAACTTATTCTTCGGTATGTCATTAATTACTTGTTCTAACACGGAAGTCATTGTAAAATACTTATTTTTCCAGCATCATAGAAACTGTTTTTGTATCAACTTTTCTATAACCTTTATTATCGATAACAGAAATTACAATTCCGTCACCGCTCGCAGAATCTCTCCGAATTGCGGTATAGATTGCACGAGTAGCAAGTTCAATTGCCTCTTTTTCTGTCATATCTTTTTTGTAATGTTCTTGCAATATTCCTAATGCAAACATCATTCCCGATCCTGTTGCTGTATATGGATCTTCGATTGCTGCACCAGACGGATCAAAAGACATTAACTTGAAAGTTTTGTCTCGCGAAAGTCCTGCGATAATTGCTTGGATCATGAATGGGCTCCATCTCTTGTATCCTGAATAAACGGTGTTTTGAAGCACGGAAGATAGTGTTTCTATTGTTGCGCTCTTCTTATTTTCAAGTTCGAATAATTTCATTTCGGCTTGCATGTGTTTTAACAATACTTGATTGTCGCTGACAGTTCCAGCAGTAGTAATTGCCAAATTATCTGTTACCGGAAATACTTTGTCTACTCGAGACATAATCATTCTTCCTAATGTAACTCTTTGGTCAGTTGCTAAAACTACTCCGCCTTTGTAAGTTAGGCCGACAGTTGTTGTTCCCTTTTTTGGTTCAATTTTTTGTTCCATTAAATCACCAGAATACTAATTCTTTATTTCTTTAATTTAAAAGACTTTCTAATGGAATATTAGTAACTCTTTCCAAAATAGTGTTGATGAGTTGCAGGTTTTCCAGTCAGAATACAAAAATTAGTTCCTATTGCAAATTCTCCAGTAATACTTTTAGCACCCGTTTTCTTCTTAATTTCATCTTCAACTTTTGGTGATCCGCACCAATATGCTCTTGCAATTTTGCCATTAGAGACTACTTTTTTCAAATCTTTAATTGAACCAACATCAACAATAGCTTCTGATAATTTTTCTTTAGAACGATTAAGCAAATCACTTTGCATTTGTTTCAATATATTTTGAATTTCTGCATCTAATTTTGTAAGTTTAACCGTTTTCTTTTCATTTGTATCTCTTCTGACCACAACTGCCTGTCTTTTTGCGACATCTCTCGGACCTATTTCAACACGAACCGGAATTCCTTTTATTTCCCATTCATTATATTTCCATCCTGAAGAATAACCTTCTCGGTCATCGAGTATTGGATTATATTTTTTCAAGATTTTATATTTAAGTTCATTTGTAATTTTGACAACTTTTTCTTTATCTTTCTTGAAAATAATTGGAATAATAACCACTTTGTTTTCTGCCATTTTTGGAGGAATTACTAATCCTCGATCATCCCCATGTGTAGCAAGCAAAATACCTAAACTTCTAGTTGAAAATCCCCACGATGTCTGATATGCAAATTGTTTTTTTGTATTTTGATCTAAGAACGATATTCCAAATGATTTAGAAAAATTCTGGCCTAAATAATGAGATGTTGCTGCTTGAATTGCTTTGCCGTCCGGCATAAGTGCCTCAACGCTCAAAGTATACTCTGCACCGGCGAATGCTTCTTTTTTAGACTTTATTCCGACCAAAACTGGAACCGCATATACTTTTTCAAATAGATCTTTATAGAATATCAAAATCTTTTGAACTTCGGCTTCAGCTTCCTCTCTTGTTGCAAATACAGAATGTCCTTCTTGCCAAAGAAATTCTCTGGTTCTTAGAAAGGGCGTTGGATGTTTGAATTCCCATCTTACAATATTGGCCCACTGATTATATCTAAGAGGCAGGTCTTTCCAAGAACGAATCCATTTCGAATATGAATCATATATTATTGTTTCAGACGTTGGTCGAAGCGCAAGTCTTTCTTTTAGTTTACTTTTTCCGCCGTGAGTCACCCATGCTACTTCAGGAGCAAACCCTTCAATATGCTTTGCTTCTTTTACCAATAGTCTTTCTGGAATGAGCATTGGAAAATAGACATTTCGAACTCCGTCTTTTTTTATTTTTTTATCAAAATATTTTTTGGCATTTTCCCATAGTGAATAGCCGTTTGGTTTCATGACCATGGTCCCAGAAACAGGTCCATAATCCACTATGTCTGCTTTCTGTATGACTTCAGTATACCATTTTGAAAAGTTGGATTTCTTATTCTTCAGGGCCATGTATACTAGTTCATACAGAATTTAATAAATGCTGTGATTTCTAGTCTAGCATGAAGATAGCTGTAATCGGAGATACGCATTTTGGTTTCGATCACTACGGAAAAAGACAAGACGATGCTTTGAGAAATGCCAAAGAGGCTTTTGAATTGGCGCTTTCTGAAAAAGTTGATTTCATAATCCAAACGGGTGATGTTTTTGACGAACGGTTGCCGAAACCGGAGGTAGTTAGTCCCGTAATTAAACTAATGAAAAATATTTTGGGTCGGTCAAAAAAAATTAAACTTGTTAGACGAGTTTCCGCAGATGGCGAAGAATTAGTTACTTCTGAAATTCCGCCAGTATTGATGATTTATGGAGATCACGATAGACGTCCCAAGGAATATATTAATCCCGTTCAAATTTTGCATAATGCTGGATTAATTTATTGTCTAAATAGAGAGACGGTTGTTTTAGAAAAGGATAATACGCGAATTGCAATTCATGGTTTCTCAAATGTTCCACATCAATATGCGCGAGAGGTGTTAAAAAAACATAACTTCCAAACAATTCCGAATATGAAAAACATTTTGGTAATACATCAAAATTTTCAAGAATTGTTACCCAATCAACCTCCTGAAATTATGAATTATTCTGACTTACCTGATAAAATAGACGCACATATCTTAGGTCATATTCATTGGAGACAAGAAGATAAACATCCATCTTCGAAAAGTCCAATCTTACTTCCCGGTTCAACAGTCCAGACTCAAATGAAAAAAATTGAAAGTAAAATCTCCAAAGGGATTTATATTTTAGACATTGGTGAAAAAATTAATTATAGATTTTTGGATCTAAAAAAACCTCGGAAATTGTATCATGAAACACTTAAAATTGATGGCGATAAACCTTCGGAAATAAATACAAAAATTCAAGAAATAGTTAATAAAATTCTTGATTACCACAATCATGAATTAATTCCGATGATTCGAATAGTTTTAACTGGAGTTTTACATGACGGATTCATCCCCTCAGACATTTCCATGAAAAGTTTGTTAAAAAAATATGAGTCTCGTGCGATAATTAATATTGGAAAATCTAAATTAGTATCTAAAAAATTAAATGAAAAATCTAAATTAATTCATGATTTGAAAAATAAGAAAATATCAATTGAAGATTTGGGTTTGAAAATTCTTGGTGAAAAATTAAACATTAAAAAATTGGATAAACTCGAATCTATTTTCGCTGCATTGAAGGGTGGCGAACTTAGCAAAGCCGAAGAAATACTATGATAACTAAAATTGAATTAATGAATTGGAAGAAACATGGAGAACTGTCACTTGAGTTTAATAAAGGTTCAAATATTTTAATTGGTAATATGGGTACGGGTAAGACTTCCATTCTTCAAGCCATAACTTATTGTTTATTTGGTACGTTCAATGAATTAAAAAAACGAGATTTAAAAATTAATGATTTAATTAAAAAGGGTGAAACATTATCTGAAGTAAAATTAACCTTGAAATCTGATGGTGAAACTTTCTTAATTTCAAGAAAAGTAGAATATGATAAACCGAGTGAGGCAACTATCCGAAATAACAAAGGCGATTTATTAGCTGGTCCAAATCCTACTGCAGTAAATGATTATATTATTGATAGACTAAAAATTACAGAAGAAGTTTTTCTAAGAACAATTTATTCTGTTCAAAATGAAGCAGACATATTGTTAAGAATTGGTCCGGCTGAAAGAAAAAAACAAATTGATGAATTAATGAATCTAAATCAATTTGAAATTGTTAGAAAGAATTGTGTATCTCTTTCAAATAAATTAACCGAACGTAAAAAGGGTATGCTTTCAATTTTAGATCAAGAAAATGTTGAATTATTAAAAAAGCATAATATTAATCTTGAAAAAGAAATGCTAAAATTAGATTTAGATGTAAAAACTTTATCAAAAAATTTACCTCAATTAGAAAAAGAAGAATTGGAAGAAAGGAATAAACTTGAAAAAATATCTTTAATGAATTCTAGAAAAAATCAATTACTTCAAAGAAAAGAATTTCTTGGTAAGAAATTAGACGAAATGAATCTTAAAATTGCAGGTCAAAATATTTACAAAACTGAAGAAGATATAAATAAATTAATTGATTCATTAAAAATAAAAATATCTTCTATCCGGGACGAGGTTAAACAAGTAAAAGATTCCAGAGAAAATTTTAATCAAGATTTGATTGTTATCGAAAAAAAACGAGGAGTCATAGAGTCTAACATCGATTCAATTACAAACGATATATCTTCATTAATCGAAATTAAAATGAAATTCAAAGATTTACAAATTCAGGATTTTAGAGATTTAGATACTCGAATTAATACAATAAAATCAACAATAAAAGAAAAAGATGAATTAAATCGAGATAATCAAGCAGAGATAAATAATATGCGAAAACATATGAGTCAACTGGAAGTAATATCTGATATTTGTCCATTGTGTAGACACGAATTATCTCAACACACTAAAACACAATTACTTTCTGAAAGGAAACAAGAAATTGCTAAGTTATTAATGGAGAATAATGAAATTTCAAATAAAATTCAATCAATGAAAAAAGAAGAGGAGCAATTATCTGCAGCATATGAGAATCAGCAAGAATTCTTATCTAGCTCTGAAAAAGAATCAGATTTGAATGAAACGAGAGAGAAATCCAATAGAGAACTTCACTCACTCAATGATAAACGAAATACTATGCTAAGAAAATTAGAAGAATCTAAATTAAAAATAAACAAACTTGATTCAGAGATATCTGATAAAGGCGAATCAATTGAAAAATTAGTTGATTCTAAATCTTTAATTGCTTTAACAAATAATAAAAAAACATTTGAAATTGAATTGGGTCAATTAAATAATGAATTAGAAATTGCAGTTGCAGAAAGTGAAAATTATGAATCTGTTAGATCATCTCATGAAAAAATTTTGGAAGAATTAAATAATAATCGAGCAACAATTAAATCTTCATCAGTAATTTTGAATGAAAAAATGAATCGAAAAAATGAAGTTTTGAAAAAGATTGAATCTCTTGAAAAATATAATACAGATATAAAAATTTTAGAATCTAAAGTTGAATTCCTTTCTAAACTTAAGAATGCATTACTTGATGCTCAAGAAGTTTTAAGGGATGAATTACTTCTTGCAGTTAATGAAGTAATGTCAAATACTTGGATGCAAATATATCCTTATGATATTTGGAGCGGATTAAGAATTTCAACAACAAATAATGATTACACCATTCAATTGAAAGAATCAGATGGAGACTGGGTAAATGTTAGCGGATTTGCTTCAGGAGGAGAACGAATGTTGGCAAGTTTAGCTGTGAAAATATCTTTTGCAAGAGTTCTTGCTCCAAATTTAAATATGTTAATTTTAGATGAACCGACACATAATTTAGATGAAACTGCTGTTAGAAATTTCATAAATGTTTTGAACGAAAAAATATCCGAACATATTGATCAAATGTTTATTATCACTCATGATGAGCGCCTAGCAGAATCTGCAAGTAAAGTTTTGAAATTATTAAATTAAACTATTTGAACTTTATCTATCGTTCCCATAACTCTTCGGGTAAGTTTTTATAAATTTGATCTATTTCTTTTAGATCATCGTCAAGTTCTTCCTCTTCACCAAAAATTTGAAATTCGAGTTCTGAAGCTTCAATTTGATTCAAATATTTTTTTTCCTTATATCCTAACTCGTTTCCTCTTTTTAACGAGCGGATCGGGTCTTTAATAATTCCTTGCCGCATACCGATGTGTAATAATGTTTTTACATTATTAGATTCGGACTCATATAATTCCTTAAATTCAGCGAAGTCCCCTTCTTTTCCATGGTATTCAAACCATTCTTTAATTCCATCGAGAGTTAAACAATTTTGTACAAATTCATTTGATTTATTAGTATAATATTCTGAGTTAAATACGTGGTCTCTTGTTTCATTATCCAATATTAAAATAGGGTTTCTCAAAGGCGAACTTATGATACTATTATAGTTTTTCCTAGAATATCTTGAAAGTAAGTCAATTAAATTTAATGCGGGTTCAACAAAGTTATCTCCTTCTTCTGAATTAAAGTTATTGAAATGAACATCATAATAATCTCTTGTATCCTGAATTGGAGATGATTGGTCGATCATATTACCTCTTGATTTAAACGCTGCTTTTAACTCTCCGTCTAACAATAAGTATATTTCATTTTTTGAAAAAGCAAACATTGTATCTCCTTCTTTATAAATTCCGAAGCTATCCTTGTTTGTTGTAAACCCCTCACTAATATTGTTAGAATTTAGTCTAATTGATGAGTAAGGATATATGCTTTCATCAATTTCATTGAAATCTTTAATATGTATACCTGTTTCATATCGTATATTACGTAAAACTGTGTCTAAATCTAATGCATTCTTTATTACGGCTCTTTTTGTAAGCTCATTTAAACGCTCTGTATTTCTAGGTAGTTTTTCTTTAATATGCTTGTAAGCTTCTGCTAATTGATTAAGGTCTCCGGACATTTTTAGCGGATTAATTGGAATTTGATTTTGAGGATTTCTAATTTTATTTTGATGATTATTGAGCCACCAATTTTCATAGTCTAATAAAAGTTGTTCATAAACATATGTATGCTCATCATTATTTTCTTTATATTCAATTATATCTCTAATTTGTTGTTTAATATTACCATCTTTATGTCTAATAAAAAGAGATGGAGTTTCGTCCATTTTAATACTGTCTTGACTCATCACTCTCGCTAAGGGATCTTTACCAGTTCCCAAAGCATAACTCATTTGTTCCAGATTATATCTGTGTGCTGAATCTCTTACTGACATTTTGATATTTTAATTACAAAAATATAAAAAGGTTAAGAAAGGCGAATTTTCGCCTTTCTTCTTATGAGTTTGCTAGTAATTCTGATACTTTCTTAAGTAATTCTGAATCAGCAGGAAGAGCAATGTTCTTTCCTCTAGCGTATCTCTTCTCACCCTCTTCGGTGAAAAATCCTCTTGACAAGGATACGAATTCGTTTTCACCTTCGTCTGAAACTGCAACTTTTCGTGCAACCTCAACAAAGTTATTTTTTCCGAATTTAATGTCTTCGGAACTCAGTGTTTTAAATTCTACCATTTTTATCACGTGTTTTAGGCAGGTGCCTAGCTTAATAACTGCTTAACCGATTTATAAAACTTTTCTTTAGAAATCATCTGAAGACGCCAATGATGATTTTGATTCATAGAAATCAGCATAATCTTCAATATTCTTAGAGTGCGTTTCAATACTTTCTCTTTTTCTGAATTTGAAGAAGAAGGGATATTTTGCAGCTTCTCCAATTACCAGTGCCTCTCCGACTCCGAGTCCGGAGATTGCTTCTAATTCTTCTGAACTAATCGCTTCGGCACTTTCCCGAATATGGCTCAAATCTGACGGATTTGTAATTCGCATAATAATTTGAGTATTACACTGACTCAATGCAGTGGTCGATAATTTTACAGGTCTCTGCGAAATCAAACAGATTGATGCGTGGAATTTTCTCCCTTCTCTGGCCAATGTTTCAATTATTCCTCGAGAAATTGCACTGTCTTGAGCATCTCCACTCGGGCAGAAATTGTGAGCTTCTTCAATTATCTCTACATACGGCGGGATTTGCTCTCGTCTTCTTAAATTGAAAAGTTTTTTAGAAATTAAACTCACGATTGTTTGCTTTTTCTTTAGGTCGGTAATCTTTGAGAAATCAATTATTGTCAATTGCCCTTGTTTAACTATTTCAGATTCTTGAGGGTAATTTGAAGTTGAAAAAATTTTCATCCGTTCTATTGAATTTAGCCAACCGACTAATGCTTCTTTAACCATTTCTTGAGTATCTGAGGCGATTACCTCATCGATTAAATCTTGCATTGAAAATGATTTCTTTACTTGTCTAAGTTGATAAAGAACTTTTCCCAAATCTCTGACTTGCGCATGACTCATTACGGGCATTATAGCTTTCAAAAGCCCCGGTGATACGGTTTCAGTAGATACTCGAATTTTTTCGGCATCAATTAACTTAACTCGATCTCCGTATTTCGAATCTTTTTTGAATCCGGTGTACTCTCCGTGATTGTCAATCACAACTATTCCTATTTTTCCTTTTTTTCGAGCCAATAATTCTTCTAAAATTACAGAACAACCGTATGACTTACCTGAACCGGACATAGCCAAAATAGCCAGATGTTTTTGGAACATATTTGTCAAATTCAATTTAGACTTTAATTCATAATTCAGAACTTCTCCAAGCTCCAATCCATTTTCATCCATACCTAAAAAATTACCTAACATTTCTTTATCGATATTTGAAACTTCTTCGCCAGGCGATGGAGGATATAAGACTCGAACAAACGAATTATTTGTAACCTCTCCAAGGCATTTTACATTTGCGACGGTGTATTCCCAATCTTTTGTTGGGAACGCAGAATCCATATTATTTCGCGATAGCTCCTGGACGGCACCGATTGATTCAAAATACTTATTCATTTTATAAACATTGGTTACTCTTCCTAAAATTAAACCGTTGTTGGATTTGACAGTAACAAATTGGTTTTTCTTAACTATATCATCAACTACGAAACTGAATTCGAAAACAGATGGTCCTTGTTCGGAAGCTATAACTTTGCCCAGCGTCATATAAAAATTTCACTAGCGATTTTAAATAGATTTATTTTCTAAATCCTCTCTTGAAATCTTTTACTACACGCCGATAGTTTTTTCGATACACATATTGGAAGATAGATAAATGTAGCAGAATTCCAACAAAAATGAATGCTATTCCGACGGGAGAATATCTTTCAGAAAAAAGTGTTAAAATTCCCGATAACAGGAATATTCGCCCCATCCAACTCATGATCAGCTGAATAAATTTTGCGCCCTTATGAAGTTTTTTAACTTCTTTTACGACCTTTACTCGCATAATTATCTATTTCTACAGAAGTATTTATTATTTTCCTGCAGCAATTGTCAGAACATCTGCCGTTCGCAATAAAAATCCTTGAACGAATTCTTTTGTAGCTTCAGTATTAAAATATAATCCTAGAAAAATTATGAATATTACAAACCAAAACATCTCATGTTTCATATTATTAATGTAGCTAAGAATTATTTAAACATTTATATTGCTCTCTTGTCTCGTCTTAATTCAAAAATTAATGGATTTATTCCTAATCGATCGCGTATCGTTCCATATACCATCTTGAACTCAACGTCAGTTAATTTTGCACGGGCGTCTGCTTCAATCAGAACAGATGGATAAGAATAATCGCGCGTTATTCGAGAATAAGTATACATAATTGACGTAACTCGCTCGACATTATTTCCAAAAAAGTCAACACGTAGTGGTTTATCGTACTTTCCTACCCTCAAGTAAGTTGTATTAATCTTAGTCGAATATTCTCCTAATTCTGACAATGAGGGCAAATCAATATTGTCTGAATATCTCTTTGGAACGACATATTCTCCTTCGTTCAAAACATGATAGAGAACATTTGCATCATTCATAAAATCATTATCTACGAATCTTCGCCCATTACTATCTTCTACTGCTCCAATCAATTGCGCATTATTTTCTAAGCATTTTTTGTAGAGTTCTCTTATTTTTTGCGAAACTTCCAAAAACAACGCATGATACTTTGAATCTCGGTTCGGGACACTTGAAGGGTGTATTACTATAGATCCATCTAAAATCAAAACATTTGGTTTAAATTTGTCAATTGCGCCGATTGCATTATTTATTTCCATTTCAACTCGCTTTAGATTCGAAAATATTGAGAATTCTGAATGGTCTACTGATTCAAAAATTATTTCTGGTTCGACTCGTCGCTGCGGAAAAAATTCAGCTTTAATCAGTTTTGTTCCATCATATTCAAAACAGGTTGCAACTGCGCGCCTAATTATTAATGCGGAAGAAGAAACTTGGCGTGAAACGAACCCTCCGTCTACTCCGCATACTTTTATCTTTCCTTCAAATAAGCTTGATTTTCTAATTTCGTTCTCGGTTTTGAATTTTTTTGAGAAATCTAATATTCTGGAGCTATCGTTCTTCAATTTTGATATAATTGGGTCAATATTCATACTAGTTTTTTATAACTCAATTAAAAAATATATATTCAGTTGAACATAGCTTCATAAATTCCCTGAGATAAACTTATCAAACCTTTTGTGGTATATATTGCTAAATCTGAGACTGGACCAACTGATGCCGATGCGGCTCCAGCAAGGCCTTTTGATTGGTCAGGGAAGAAAATTAATCCTAAAATAATAACAAACAAAATAATAACTAGGTGCTCATGAATCTTCTGAGTAAACCAAAACCACATACAATCAAATTGTTTTTAAATTATTTATAGCTTTTTATACTAGCGAGGTAAATAAAATCAAATACTATTTAACAACGGCAATCGACTATCCAAATGCAGATCCGCACCTTGGACATGCGTATGAAAAGATTCTGGCGGATTTTATCGCGAGATATCAAAAACAGAAAGGAAACGATGTTTTTTATCAAACCGGTACAGATGAACACGGTATCAAAATCTATCAGACTGCTAAAAATGTAAGTTTAACTCCGAAAAAACTTGTTGATCAGAATTCAAAAAAATTCAAAGAGTTCTATAATCTCCTAAATATTGAATACGACTATTTTATACGAACAACTGACAAAAAGGTTCATTGGCCGGGTGTTCAAAAACTTTGGAAAGAATTAGTTAAATCGGGAGATTTATTTAAAAAAAAATATCGGGCAAAATATTGTGTTGGTTGTGAAACCTTCAAAACTGAAAGTGAATTAGAAAAGGGAGATTGTCCGTTCCATCCTGGAAAAAAACTAGAACTTATTGAAGAAGAAAACTATTTCTTCAAACTTTCAAAATATCGAAATCGTCTAATCAAATTAATCAAATCTGATAAATACCAAATTCAGCCCAAACGCGCAAAGAATGAAATTTTGTCTTTCCTAAAAGGAGATGTTGATGATATCAGTTTCTCTCGAGTTAAAAGTAAACTTCCTTGGGGAATTCCTGTTCCGAAAGATTCCGATCAAGTCATGTACGTATGGGCAGATGCATTATCTAATTACATCACTGGAATTGGTTACGGTTCCAACTCTCGAAAATTTCAAAAATACTGGCCAGCAAATGTTCATTTAATTGGTAAAGATATATCGCGGTTCCACGCAGTTTATTGGCCAGCAATGTTGATTTCTGCAAAAATTCCCGTACCGAAGAAACTCTTGGTCCACGGTTTCATAAATGATGAAAAAGGTAGAAAGATGTCTAAATCCTTAGGTAATGTAATTGTTCCTCAAGAACAAGCAAAAAAATATGGGACTCCCTCACTTAGATATTACTTGCTCCGAGCTCTGCCATCAAATAAAGATGGAAATTATTCGGAAGAAGATTTAATCACGAGACATAATGCTGAACTTGCAAATAATTTAGGAAACCTACTATCTCGATCTCTAAATCTTATTCAAAAATCTGGTGGAAAAGTTCCTTCGGGAAAATTTGATTCCAAACTTTCAAAAGCACACTCAAAGACTCTGGCTGCACTAAACAAACACATTGAAAATTTTGATTTTCACCGCGGAGTTGCAGAAATTTGGTCTTTCATTTCAAAAGTTAACCGATATGTTGATGATAAAAAACCTTGGACTCTATCTGGAAAAGAAAGGGATAATGTTCTTTATACTTTGGCAGAGAGTCTTAAATTAATTTCGGGATTAATTTATCCAGTAATTCCTTCTAAGTCTGAAGAAATTGCAAAACAAATTGGATTAAAATCGGTTCCAAAATTAAAATCTTTACCAATTAAATCTGGAACAAAAATTAAAAAAGGGGCGCACTTATTTACAAAATATGAAAAGTGAAATTAAATTTGATGATTTTGTCAAACTCGACCTAAAGGTTGGTAAAATAACTAAAGTTGAAGATATTAAGGGTGCCAATAAACTCTATAAATTTCAAGTAAATTTTGGAAAATTCAACCGTCAAATCCTTTCGGGAATTAAAGAATACTATTCTAAATCTGACTTAAAGGGAAATCAGGCAATTTTCATTGTAAATCTTCCTCCTCGAAAAATACGCGGCGAGGTTTCAGAAGGAATGATTCTATGTGCTGACGACGGTAAAAATGTTATTTTCATCACTCCTGAAACTAAAATCAAAAACGGCTCAGAAGTTCATTAATTATTCTAGAGGTTTGTCGTCAGTTACAACGACTACGTTCTTTTCTGGCCAATCTTTTTTTATTAATCTAACGCAATTCTTGCAAACACCCATATGATATCCTTTTGTAGATACTTTCATTTGCTTGTTGCAGAGCATACAATCGAAATTGGTTTTAGCCATATAGAAATTTATTTTAGTACTTTATAATATTTTAGTCACTCGGAATAATATCTTTTGTATCCACCTTGAAGGCTTTTTGCTTTATACCCTTTTGATTGTAAAAAGAGTGCAGAATATAAACTTCTACTTCCGCCACCGCAATAAACTATAATTTCTTTATCTTTTGGAAGCTCTTCATATCTTTGCTCTAATTCTGCAGTTGGAATATGTACATCCTTTTCAACATGGCCTCCATCTCTCTCGTTCTTTCGTCGGACATCTAAATAGATTCCTTTGCTTTTTCTTGCGTCTTCCTGAGAAATTTCAAGTAATTCCATCTTATGATGCGGGTGCCGGGATTTGAACCCGGGTCGCTACGTTGGCAACGTAGAGTGATACCAGACTACACTACACCCGCTTTTCTTTTTGCCTCGTTTTTTCTAAAAACGATATGGGGCCGCGCAGATTTGAACTGCGGTCGGCCGGTCCCAAACCAGCAAGGATACCAAGCTACCCCACGGCCCCATTGTGTTTTCTCCTGAATTTCTTATTAAAAAGGTTTCGACATCTACCGTAATCACTCTCCAATAGTTAAACAATCTTATAAACAAGGAAAACATAGTAACGGTATGGTTAGACACAACATGAAAATCCACGAACATCTTGGATTGTTCTTTATCTTTGCAGGAATTAGTTGGATTGGATTGGGAATTTATACTACTATGCTTAATGCAAATAAAATTTTGATCCCTGGCGCACAGTTGATGACTGGAATGGATTTATTTTTGATTCCATTCTTTTACGGATTAGGCGCAGTTGTGACATACTTAGGAATTATTGAATTGAGAGAGGTACTACCTGGTAAAAACCGATAATGGCAAAATTATCTCGAGAAGAAGTTGAATACGGAATTAAGGAATTCGTTCAAGGTTTATTGATTGGATTATTAATTGGATTCCTTCTTGCAAGTCAAATTTTATAATTCAGTTTTAGATAACTTTTTAAATAAAATAATCAGAAATATCTACACGCGGGCCTGTAGCTCAGTCTGGCTAGAGCGACTGGCTCTTAACCAGTAGGTCGCGGGTTCAAATCCTGTCAGGCCCGTAAATATTTTTAATCTATTTTTGAAATAATAACTTATGTTCAAACTTTTTTCTCGAAAAGATAAATTTTGTTTATCGCTAATCCAAAAATTTCTCACAAAAAAAGAATATCGGCGAGTTTATTGGATGTTTCGACGAGATAAAATTTCGATAGAATTAAAGTCCTTCGGGCGGTCTTTTTTGATAACTGACTCAGATATTATGCCTAAAATCGTATCCAAAGATGAGGAAATTTTGAAGTTAAACCGAGAAATAAGGAAAAACTTTCAAAAATACGTCATTAATGAGTTTTCTAAGCGAGCAATGAAAGTTCTGCCTGAATATATCGGTCCGACTATCCCTGCTCCGAAAAATGTTAAATTAAAAATTGCCGAGGCGCTTCTGACTGGAAAATCTCTATTGATTGTAGATGAGACTGGATATGCTCACCGACTAAAATCTTCTGCAGAAAAACTTGGAGAAGTAAATATCTCAATTACTAAAGACCTTAAAGAAGGATTCGATTTGGTTGTGATGACTCAGAAAGAAGAGTTGGGAAAATATAGAGAACTTGCTCATAAGAACAGCATTCATGTTAAAATCAAAGACTCCGATATAAAATTTCTGAGAAGCTTTTTGAGAAAATATCGTTCTTCTTCCTGAGGAAGTCGTCCGAAACGCTTAAAAAGTAAAATTAGAACTGAAAATCACGCATCCATAGCTCAGTTCGGTCAGAGCACCTGCCTTGTAAGCAGGGGGTCGTGGGTTCAAATCCCCCTGGGTGCATTTATTTTTTCTTTTGAATTTTATTAAGTAACTCAGATAATTTAGTTATCCCTAATCTGACGCCATCATACTCTTTTTTCAAAGCCATATTACGAACCATCTCTGAGACTACAATTAATTCTTCTTCGTCATCAGACCTATCTGATTTTCCGACCAACCCTAAGGCTCGTCGTCTTGCTTTAATTCTAAAACTCATAAATGTTAAATACCGTAAACATATATTAACTTTTATGAAACGAGTAATTGGTTTGGGTGCAATTGGCGGATTTATTTTTGGTATCTTGGCTTTTATTTTTGGTATTACTCTTTTTGGAATGATCTTACTTTTGGGGTCAATTTTGATTATTGTCGGATTAATTCTTTATTATATTCGGGCAATTCCGATAAAGATTTTTGATGAAATTCGAAAAAAGTTGAAGCGTTCTAAATAAATCCTTTACTTTGATACTTCCAAAGTTCTGAATATTTTCCTTTTTTCTTTATAAGTTGTTTGTGAGTTCCAACTTCTGCAATTTTCCCTTCACTAAATACAACTATTTTATCTGCATTCATAACCGTCGAAAGTCTATGTGCAACAATTACTGTTGTTTTTCCTTTTGTAATTTTATTTAGTGTGTCTCTAATTTTTACTTCAGTTTCTGAATCCAACGATGAAGTTGCTTCATCTAGCATTATTATCTTTTTATTGGCTAAAATTGCACGAGCAATTGCAACTCTCTGTCGTTCACCGCCCGACAATTTAACTCCTCTTTCGCCGACAATTGTTTTTTCTCGTTTTGGTAATTTTTGTACAAACGTCCATAGTTCAGCTTTCTTCAATGCATTAATTACATCTCGATAATTTGAATTTATGTTTCCGAATTTAACGTTGTTAAAAATTGTATCATCGAACAAGATAGTTTCCTGAGGGACTAAAGTCATTGATGATCTCAATGAACCTTGTTTTACATGTTTTATATTCTGTCCATCGATCGAGATATATCCTTCATCTAAATCATACAGTCGATATAATAACTTAATTAATGTAGATTTACCTGTACCCGATCTTCCAACAATTCCAAGTGTTTGGCCAGGTAGGATATCTAAATTGAATTTTGAAAATACTTTTTTATTATCATAATTAAATGAAACATTATTGAATGTAATTTTCCCTTTATCAATTTTAATAGGTTTGGCATCCTTTTCATCCAAAACCTTAGGCTTTACTTTTAGCAATTTGTTGGCTGAATTAAATTGTGCCGAAACATCAAATATTTCATTGAATCCATGAATAAATGTATCAAATACATGAGATAATCTGTTTGTAAACATAAATGCCAGAGTTAAATCTCCGATACTAATTGAACCATTTAAAAATAATTTAAATCCCCATATTACTATAACTACCAAAAATAAATCCGAAATTAAACTCGCAAAGAACGTCCACTTTCCATAATATGATCCGACGGTATTCCAGAGATTTTTTAAATAATTAATTGAGTTTCCGTATTTTTTAGAAGAATATTTTTCTTGATTATTTATTTTAATGATTAATAAATTTGACAATAGATCTGTGAGAATTCCATTTGATCTGTCAGATTTTGGCCAAGTATCTTTCCATTTATTTGCTGCCCTTTTAGAATAATACATGGAAATTGGGATGTAAAAAATTCCTTTTGCAATCGCGATTAATGCCAGTGTTGTATTTACACTAAATAAAATAGATATTATTACTGGGCCCTGTACAAATAATGGAGCTATATTCCAGCGATACATATTTAAGACTCGATTAAAGCTATTAGATCCTCGATTAATTTTTGAAACCAATGCGCCCGTTTTTTGATCTAAAATATAACTTACGTCAGATTTTAGTAAATGTGAAAATATCTTCTCGCTGAATGCTATGCGAGTTTTATACGTTATGTTTGCAATCAACGGACTTTGAAATAATCGGGCAATTGAAATAGGGATAATTAATATTGTGAATAAAACTAAGATCGAGATTAATGAATTCTCTAATTGTAATAGATCTGAGGTAGTTCCATAATTATATAGTAAGTCGATTATTCTTGAGAAAAAATATTCAGGTAAAAGAAATCCAATTTGCATTAAGATAGATGCGACTAATATGAGAAATAATAGAAATTTGTGTTTTGATAATTCCTTGAATACTGGAAATAATATTTTAAAATCTTTCATGAGTTACAAGAAGAAAATTTGATATAAAAACATAATGGCGAGTTTTTGACCTGGCCTTTTCCTAAAAACGAGAGTGGCGAAGATGGGATTTGAACCCACGACTTTCCGCTCATGAAACGGACGCTCTACCAGCCTGAGCTACTTCGCCGTTTTAGCTTTTGATACGAGATTTATAAATATAACGTTTGAATTTTGATTAATTATTTATATGACTAAAACAGTAATAAGGCATGAAAATTGATGATGCTCGGAAAAAATTGGACAAATTGCTTAACGATGAAAAGAAGTTAGTTACTGATCTTCAGACAGCTCCTGATTTAGAAGCTAAGAAAGGAGTTTTCCAAAATTATGAGAATCGGGTTACTAGACTCATTATGGATATTGAAAATCAAAAATCTGATCCCGACTTTAATAAGATCTACAACGAGCTATTACACATTGAATCTTGGTTGAAGAAATTGAAGAAAAAGGGGATTTATCGAAATATACAAGAAATGGGTGCTGGACGAGTTTCACATTATTGGAGAAATATAGACTAATGGACGGGCCGGGATTTGAACCCGGGGCCTCTCCGCTGCCAGCGAAGCGCTCTGACCGGCCTGAGCTAACCGCCCATGATTTTGCTTAAAATTTGAGTTTAATAAGGTTTTGATAAAGAATAAAAATAACTAACGTGAATTAAAATATGAAGAAATTTAGTTTCGGGTTGATTTTACTGTTAGTTTTACCAATTTTGATTATTTTGGGAACTTCGAATGATCCCATTTCTTCTACAACTCTTTTCACATTTATGACTGAAACAAACGAGCCAATAGACGGAACCTTGTATCTTAGTGATTTGTCTCTACCCATTATTGATGGCGAAGTTTTAGTAAATAATTCTAATCTATATTATTTGGATGTTTCAGATAATAAGCTCAAACTAAAGAGTAATATTTCTGCTGAATTTGAAATGAATGAGATATCTTTAACGTTTAATCTCAATTTGTCTAATAATGATTCTAAGATAGATACGCTATCTGTATTGATTGACTCTAAAGAATTTGAGATTGAAACATTTGATAATTATCGATTTGCGTCTTCCACAATTAAATATAGATATGAAGAAGAGTGTACTTGGGTTCAGTCGAATAGATTAGAAGAAGCGATTGATATTTTAGAAACTGAAACAATTTTGAATTTTAGAGAGACTTCAAAGGAGCCCGATTTATACATTCATTGTTATGATTATAGTGTCCAGACCGATGAAGGAATTCGCCTTGGAGAAGGAAGTCCGAGATATTATGAAGAGCTCTCCAGAACACTAATTAACTCCTCAATTAATCTTTACGCTCGAAAAGATGCAGTTTACTGTGTAAACTATCCTGCAACTGAGATCCATGAGATTCTGCACGCTTTGAATTTTAACCACTTGGAAGATCCTTCAAGCATTATGCATCCGGGAATAGGCGGAGATGTTTGTCCGGAACTGGATGAATCAATAATTAAATGTATTGAAGATATTTATTCTAATCAAAAAGGTTGTCGAGGAATGGAATTTATTCTTAATTGACTCCGAAATTTTCGGAACAGAATGTTTTTAATTGCTTTATTAGACTTCGACAAGAAGTTCTTTCTAATTTTTTAGACCATTTACTGCAAATACTCTTTGACGTAATTTTGCCATTTGAATATAAATTGATATCGAGATTATATTCTCTTTGAAACTCTCGACATTGATCTTCTGCTCGACGACGACTTTGAATTACCATTCTTTGATTAATTGTCGATATAATAAATATCTTTATATTTCTTAATCCTATCTCCAATCTATGAAAGCTAAAAAATTAATGCGATTGAATGCTGCGCTTTTTGCACTAGTATTTTTGGTGCATTCATCCAGAGTTGTCAATAATTGGGATTTAATAATCTCAACTTGGGCAGTTCCAATGTGGTTTAGCTGGCTAGTAATTCTAATCGTTGGATATCTAGGTTGGAATAATTACAAATTGAGTAAATAAAATTTTTGTAGATTAGATGTTTTAGCCTCGTTTTTAATAAAAACGAGAATGGTCCGACCAAGATTCGAACTTGGGATCTTCCCGAAGTCAACGGGACGTCATAACCGAACTAGACCATCGGACCTTATTCAAGAATTTGAATTTCCAAATTGATATCATGCGGGATTGGAACTCTAAGAACTAAATGTAAAGCTCTTTCATCGGCTGCCAAATCAATAAGTCTCTTGTGAATTCGCATTTCATACTTTTCCCAAGATGCTTTTCCTTCTCCTTGTGGAGATTTTCTTACTGGAACTAATAACGTCTTAGTAGGTAATGTGATTGGACCTGCCATTTTTGTCTTTGTTTTCTTGGCAATGTCTTGAATTTGAGAAATAACTTCGTTTAACTTATTCAATTCTGTTCCGTACAGTTTTATTCTTGCTTTTGGCATTGTAATATCACTTAGTATGTGTTTTTAAAAAGGTTTCCAAAGATAAACTTGAAAAAGGAGTATAGGGAGGCCCGAAGGCCTCCGTTTAGGATTACGCCTTAACGACGTCAATACACTTTCCAGCAGCAACAGTTTTACCCATGTCTCGAATAGCAATTCTACTCAATTGTGGGAAATCAGCTGCTTTTTCTAAACAAACCGGTCTGTTAGGAATACATTTGATTTCTGCGAAATCACCGTTTCTTAACATATCTGGGTTCTTTTCCATTGTTTCACCAGTTCTTGGATCGATCTTTCGAACGATTTCAGTAACTCTACATGAAACTTGTGCTGTGTTGATGTGGAATACTGGAGAGTACCCAACAGTCAATACAGATGGATGGTTCATTACCATAATTTGGGCAGTGAACTCTTTAGCAACAGATGGTGCATTAGATGCTTCTCCAATCATATCTCCTCTCTTCATATCGGTCTTACCGATACCTCGAATGGAAATTCCAACGTTGTCCCCTGGATTTGCTTGTTGCATTTGTTCGTGGTGCATTTCAATTGTTTTTAGCTCACCTGATTTTCCAGATGGCATAACTACTAAATTTGAACCTAGTTTCATAACACCTGTTTCAATTCTACCTACAGGAACTGTTCCAATTCCCGTAATTGTATAGACATCTTGTACAGGCATTCTTAATGGTAGATTTGTTGGTAACTCCGGTGCTTTCAAAGCATTTAATGAAGTTAACAAAGGTTCTCCTTTGTACCAACTCATGTTTTCGGATTTCTTCAGGATGTTATCTCCTGGAAGAGATGCGATTGGTACTATTGGAACATCATCTACTTTCCATCCGTAACCTGTTAACAATTTCTTAACGTCTGCTGTAACTGCATCGAATTTAGCTTGATCGTAGTTAACCATATCCATCTTGTTAACTGCTACGATTAATTGTCCGACACCAAGAGTCTTAGCTAAGAAAGCGTGTTCTCTTGTTTGTTCATTAACAGAATCGTTAGCTGCTACAACTAATACAGCTGCGTCAGCTTGAGATGTACCTGTAATCATGTTCTTGATAAAGTCTTTGTGTCCAGGTGCATCAATGATTGTAAAATTGTACTTATCAGTATCAAATTTCTTGTAAGTTAGGTCAATTGTAACTCCTCTCTCACGTTCTTCTTTAACTGTATCCATAACGTAAGCGAATTCAAATCCTGACTTACCTAATTCAGCTGCTTTTTCTTTCAGCTTTTTCATCGTTTGTTCGTCGATAGCTCCAGAATCAAATAAGATTCTTCCGACTGTAGTGGACTTACCGTGATCTACGTGTCCAATTACTACTAAATTTATGTGTGGTTTATCTGCCATTTTTTTAATCCTAAATTGCTGAGTATTAGCAATTATTGCTGATATGACCTATTTAATGAGCTTTAAAAAGATTACGGTGTCGTTATTCTTTTGTTGGGGTGATTGCTGCGAACTCCAAAATTGGGTCGTATTCCCACTCAAGACGATTACTTAATTTAGTATGTGCATAAGTTGATTCATCAAATTTTTGTGCGATTCGTTTCAATGACATTTGGTCACCATTTCTCATTCGCCGAACTCTGAAATCTACTCGAAGTTCATTGTTTCCGCTTAAAAGTGAGTCTAAATCTGAACGAACTTCTCTCATCGCCTTCGCATATGAAACAGTTCGCTTTGGAATAACTTGAACATTAAACGCTCTCTTTCCTTGATAAAGCGTGGTTTTCTCGGTTTTTCTAAGGTTTTCTAAGTCAACGCCTAAATAATCTGCAGCACGGGTTTTTAATAATTCGTTGAACGGCTTAATAATCTGGTTTGATAAGTAATTTGCAATATGTTTTGCTTTTGCTTGAGTAACAATTGCTTCTCGATTTAATATTTCATAATCTTCATTTAATGGAAAAATTGTTTTTGGAGGAATTCTCCAATCCAATATGCCTTCCTCATCAAGAAATTGATCCTTATTATATAATTTGACTTTTTGTTCTAATGTTTGCTTTGTTGACTCTTCAATTAAATCGTCAAGGCGGTTAACTGTGTCTTCTATATTAATAAATTTTCTTCTATTGAGGTTGTGCTCCTTTAGAAAATTTGAAAATCCTGTGTGTATTGATTTGTAGGATGTGCTTGAAGTTGGTTTTGAAATAATCTCTCCCTCAACTCCACCGTAGTTAAATTCTGTTTTTTGTAATTCTTCAGGTATTTTTTTCTTTGAATAACCAGATGATGCCTTGAGCGCTTTAGAAATAGTATTATCTATCTGTCTAACAAAACTTCCTTGTTGTTCTGCTTCTTTGAAAGTTCTAAAACCTATTTCAGAAATACTTACTATTGGTTCTGGAACCTCTATCGCAATAGTTGTTGCTCTTTTCATTCGGGAAGAAGTAAGAATGTACTTGTTTAAAAATTAATCTAATTGAGGTTGTGGTTCTTCTTCTTTTAATCCCTTTCTTTGTCTGATTTTTAATGAAACACTCTTTTGTAATTCAAAAGGTAATCTCTCAAAATTTTGATCCATAAGGAACCAAGCTCCTCGTCCTTTTGTTCCTGCTCTAAGATTAGAAGTGAATCCGAAGCTTTCTGCTACCGGAACTTTTGCAGTAATTGTTAGTGCGCCTTGGTCTTGTTTTGTGTCTACCAATTGTCCTCGGATACTTTGTACTAATTTAGAAACGTTTCCCAAATAATCCATAGGTGCATCAATTCTCATTGTTTGTATAGGTTCAAATAATACTGTTCCTGCAGTAAGCATTGCGTTATAAATTGAGTTACGCATTGCCGGAATAATTTGAGCTGGACCTCGGTGAATGCTATCTTCGTGTAATTTTGCATCAGTTAATTTAATAATTAATTTACCGCAAGGCTCTCTTGAAAGCGGTCCTGCTTTGACTGCTTCTCTAAATGCTTCTAGCACCAATGAAATAATTTCGTTAATGTAAACTATACCTCTAGTAGCATCAATGAAAACACAACCATTGTAGATTTCTTTGACCTTCTTTGCTGTGTCTCTATCCATTCCTGCCTTAACTAAAACTTCAGTCATTTCTTTGAGATTTTTCTTTTTTACTTTAGTTTCAGGAACTTCTCCTGAATTTATTGCTTCAAAAAGTTGTTCAGACATAGGTTCGACCTTAACAAATAAGTGATTGTGCTTGTTTGGAGATTTTCCAACTAATACAGGTGAATTTTTTTCTACTGATTCTCGGTAAACAACAATTGGATCAGAAGTAACAATATCAATTCCCTTGTCTCGAGTAATTAAGTGCTCTTTGATTTCAAGATGTAATTCTCCTAGTCCCGCCATAATATTTTCTCCAGTTTCTTGGTTTATTGTAACTTTCAATGTGGGGTCTTCTTTCTCGAGACCTCTCAAAACTTCGATTAATTTTGGTAAGTCTTTTGGATTCTTGGCCTCTATTGCCTTAGAAACTACTGGATCAAACAAGTGAGAGATTGCTTCAAAACCTTCTATAGATGAGTCAGTTGTAATTGTTTCTCCTGCTTGTGCAGCTCTCAATCCAACGATTCCCGCAATATTTCCTGCTGGAACTGAATCTACAACAAGTCTTTGTCCGCCCTTTGCCAATACAATTTGTTGAGTTCTGGCCTTTACGTCCGCATTTATTAAATGAACTTCGGATCCTTTCTTCAATGTTCCAGAAAATACTCTGCCGTATGCAATTTCGCCTGCTTGCGGATCAATAATAACTTTAGTTACTACGAAAACTACTGGTCCATTTGGATCGCAAGTCATCAAGGATTTTCCCGATTCTGATTCAGCATCACCTTGCCATAGTTTTGGAATTCTATATTTTTGAGAATCAGTTGGTGAAGGTAAATGTTGTACAACTGCATCTAGAACTGCTTCATGTAATGGAACTGCTTTTCTCAATCCGACGGGATCGTCTTTTTCATAGAAATCATAAACTTCTTTGAAACTAAATTTATTTTTCTGCATGATATTTACAGAAAGCGCCCAGTTTTGATATGCTGAGCCGAATGCCACGCTACCGTCTTGAACAGAAACTTGCCATTCTTCCTTATATTCTTCTGGTGCATATTGTCGGATTAATTTGTTAACTCCTTGAATTATTTTAACAAATCTTTCTTGCATTTGTTCAGGAGTTAATTGTAATTCTTTTATTAATCTGTCAACTTTATTGATGAATAAAATTGGTTTTACTCTTTCTTTCAAAGCTTGTCTAAGAACTGTTTCGGTTTGAGGCATACATCCTTCAACAGCACAAGCCAATACGACTACGCCGTCAACTGCTCTCATTGCTCGAGTAACTTCCCCTCCAAAATCTACGTGACCTGGAGTGTCAATTAAATTAATTAGATATTCTTTTTCATTTACTCTGTGCATCATGGAAACATTTGCACTGTAAATTGTGATTCCTCTCTCAGCTTCTTCTTCGTCAAAATCAAGAGCTCTTTGTTTACCGGCCAATTCTTCAGAAATCATACCTGCTCCTGAAAGTAAATTGTCAGAGAACGTAGTCTTACCGTGATCAATATGTGCAGCGATACCAATATTTCGAATATTTCCAGGTACCTTCATACCTTCCAATATTTGAGAGGTCATATCTTTGGCCATGAAAGCAATAGATATGATAGTTTTATATAGTTTTTGACGGGGAAGTAAAAAATTGAATTATTTAGTCAAATCTCCGATTATCTTTGCAACTTTCTTACCATCTGCTCGTCCGGCAAGTTGTCCCATAACTTTTCCAATTAATGCTCCGTGCGGAATTTTGGAATTTTCTTTTACAATTTCAGAAACAATTTTTTTGAGTTCGGAATCTGAAATTGGTTTGTAATCTTTTGTGATTTCTTCCAAAGTTTCGCCCTTAGTAAATCTTTCCATAATTTCAGGAATTGAAGCTTTGGTGATTTTTGAATTTGATAACAATGAGAATATTTCCATATAAAACTCATCTGGGAATCTCCAAGACTCAAGTTTTAGTTTTCTTTTTATTTCTTTAGAGGTACTCAACAGAGTTGTTGCAATTAAAGTTGGATTGATTTTGGTTTCCAGAATTTTATCAAATACATCACTTCTTATTGAGTTTGCCATCATTGATGAAAGTTCATCATTAAGTCCATTCTTTTTGTATCTTTCAAATTTTGATGAAATTAATTCGGGAAGTTTAATGGAATTTATTTTTTTAAAATCTGTTCGAATAATTGGTAAATCTGTTTCAGGATACATTCTGGCAGAAGTTGGCATAGGTCTTAAGAATTTTGAAGATCCGTCAGATTTTACATTTCTTACCTCGCCTCCGACTTTTCGATTCATAAATAATTCGTCTTTCTGACGTTCGATTTCAGTATCAACATATTTTTTTATTTCCTTAATTTCCTGAACTCCTTTTAATTCAACTCGTCCTCCTCCTGAAATTGAAATATTTACATCTTGTCTTATTGTTCCTAGGCCTCGTTTGACTTTTCCTGTTGAACGTAAAATCATTCCTATTTTTTCTGCAGTCTCCCTGATATGGTCTGGATCTTTCATATCTGGACCCGTGGTTATTTCAATTAAAGGTATTCCTAGACGATCTAATCTATATGTTACTGAATTTTTGTCTTCTGAAACTCTTCGCGCAGAATCTTCTTCTAAAATAACTGAATCTACTGAAACTTTACCTTTGGAAGTTTCCATGTATCCGTTAGTTCCAACCAAACAAGTTCGCTGGAATCCGGAAGTATTTGAACCATCCACTACCGTTTTTCTCATAACTTGAACAAAGGGTATTATGTTGCAGTTCAACATTCGGCAAACCGTATAAATTATTTTGAGGGCTTCTTTGTCAATCAACAACGGCGGTTCTTCGTCGGTCTCAATTAGAGACGTATTTGAATTATGGACTTCATAAACATAAGTTAAGTTTTTACTAGTTTCAAATTCTGCTGCAATATCTACTTTTCCGGATTCTCCGGTCATCGCTCGTAGTTTCCGTTTAACTATTGAGTCGGGTGCGTCCTTGATTAAGTCTGAATCACATCTAGAAAAAAGTTTTCCAGTGTTCAACTGTTGATGAATTTCGAGTCCAGCCTTAAGACCAATATCCTTGTAATTCATGATTTAATTAATTATCAAAAGTTTATAAGATTTTCAAACTAGTACAAAAAGGCATTGGGGTGGGATTTTTCTGAGAATTCGCCTCTCAAATTAGATACCATCAAATGTCTAATTTTTTCAGGGTTTGAAGTTTGACCTAAAACCCATGAAAGCTTGACATATGCTGTCTCGGGAAGCATATCTTCAAGATAAACTACTCCGTGATTTGCGAGAGTTCGTCCAGTTGAATAAACGTAGGGGTCAACTCTGCCATAATTTGCCTGGGAAGTCATTCCAATAAAAACGCCTTTCTTGATTAATTTTGTAATTGAGTCAATTAAAGTTGATGTTGCAATGTGTCCAAGTCCGGTGCCTTCAATAATTATGCCTTTGTAATCAGCGTATGATTCCAAAACATCTGCGGTCATTCCAGGATAATATTTCAGAAGTGCGACCTTTTCTTCAAATTTTGATTTTACTTTAACTTTTCCAGAGTGGCGTAACTCACATTTAGAATGTTTTTCAATTTTTCCATTAGGATAAATTTTAGCCAATGGAACCGTGTTTATCGGTCTAAATGAGTCTCGTTTTGAGGTGTGCAACTTCTTGACTTTTGTTCCTCGGTTTGCTAAACAATAATTGTCGCTAGATGTTCCGTGCAATACTGTTGCAACTTCCGCAATATCGCTAGTTGCATAATGAACTCCGCAAATTAGATTCATTCCTCCATCAAAGCTTCCTCGGTCGGAAGATCTCTGACCTCCGACAATTGCTACTGGTTTGGAAAGTCCTTCCAAAGCGAATGATAATGCTGCGGCAGTGTAATGAAGTGTGTCTGTTCCGTGTGTAACTACTGCACCTCTAACGTCGGCCTTATTTAATTCTCGTGCAACAAATCCTGCAATTTTTGACCAGTATTCGGGATTCATTTCTTCACTGAAAATAGACATTGGCGCAGAAACGGAAATATTTGCTATTTTTTTGAGATCAGGGATTTTTCCCAAGAGCTCTCGAGGTTTTGTCATTGGATGAACTGCTCCAGTTTTGTAGTCTACATGAGATGCAATTGTTCCTCCTGTTGAAATTAAAGAAACATTCGGTAAAGTCCTGTCTTTAGTGATTGGAGTTGTATCTGATTTTATTCCGAAATTGGTTTTACCAATAATTTCAACTTGAGATCCTTTTTTTGGAAGGCCAACATTATATCCGTTTGTTAATTTTAATAAATGTATATCCTTCTCGGAAGATTCTAGAATAATACCTTCGTATTCCGAACCAAAATACTTGATTTTAACTTTGTTACCAGTGTTAGACATAATTTAACTTCCTATTAATGTTATAAAAATATTAAGGTACCTCAGATGAGGTACCAGAACTTCGTAAGACAACTCAGGATAGGTCCTTAACTAATCATGTCAAGTCCCAATTCATTATTGAGCTCGATTGTTTGTCGTGATGCTTGAGCGTAGGCATTTTGACCCAGTACGTAGGGAGATTTAACTCCAGTAATAATGGTCATAACTCGTAGTTTGCCTCTCATCTCATCATCAATTCTTGCTCCCCAGATAACATTTGCGTCACTATCTAGGCCCGCAGTGATGAGTTCACCAACTCTTTCCGCCTCATCCAAAGTTAAGTCTGGTCCTCCGGTGATGTGGATTAATGCTCCACTTGCACCATCATAACTTACTTCCAATAACGGATTGGATAAAGCTCTCTTTGTGGCTTCTTCTACCCTCTTATCGGAATCTGATTCTCCGATTCCAGTTACGGAAACTCCGCCAGCAGACATTATTGCTCTAACGTCTGCGTAATCTAAGTTAATCAAAGATGGTACAGATATAATTTCTACAATGCTCTTAATCATTGTGGAAATCAATTCATTAGCAACAGCGAATGCCTGTTGAATTGGTAAGTTTCCTGCGATTGAAGATAATCGATTATTGTCTATAACAATTACAGTGTTACAGACTTCTCTTAATTGTTTTAATCCCCATTCGGCTTTGTCAATTCTTGCCTTTTCAATGGAGAATGGCATTGTTACAACACCAATAACAATTGCTTTTGATTCTTTTGCGACTTGTGCAACAACTGGAGCGACACCTGTTCCAGTTCCTCCGCCCATACCTGCACAAACGAAAACCATGTCAGATTCTGCCAACGCGCCTTTCAATTCATGAATTTGTTCTCTTGCAGATTGTGCACCCACTTCAGGGATTCCGCCTGCTCCGAGACCACGAGTTGTGTCTTTTCCAACAAGAATTTTCTTGTCTGCTTCTCTGTGATCTAAGTGCATTTTATCAGTGTTTACTGCGACAATCTCTGCACCTTCTACGCCTTTCTTATACAGCCAATCAGCCATATTGTTTCCAGCGCCACCACAGCCAATGACTTTTATATTTGCCTGTCCAACATTTGAGTCGACTGTTGCGGTTTGGTTATCCAAACCACTTAATGCGTTTTGTACGATGAAATCCATTTTCTTTAAAGTGTCAGTTTCTTACGAAGTGACTTGTTTCAAAAATAAAACATTATTTAAAAAGGATTTATATGGTCCGGAATATAGTTTAGACAAAACAGCACAAAAAACGCTATGCTTTGAGCATGGTATTTTTCTGTATGTTTCAAAATATAGTTTTCACTATACAATTAATCATTTAAAATGCTTTATGGTCTTTCCAATCTTTTTAACCAATTTTTCATGAGTTGTCGTCAACTTTTTATCGAACTTCCGAATATAATTTATGTGTTTTTTCTTAATTAATGGGAAAGTTTTGTCCGCACGCTTTCGAGATTTCCACTCTTCGTAGAAAGTTCGATCATATGCAATATTATGTGCAGTTCTAGAAAAATGCTTATTGGAGTAACCGAGAGCCACCAGATTATGTATTTGAATTTTATTGGGAATTGAAAGTAACGATGCTACTCGTTTTTCACTAAAATCGCTTATCCATGAACTCTGTATTCCGAATTCTTGTGCTGCCAATAGAATGTTTTGAGTGACTGCCGCAGAATTTTGAATGGAATATTTGAGTACTTCGTTTTCACTGTATAGCTTTTTTAGATTCCCGTTGTCTGAACAAACTGCTAATAGGACTGGTGCGCTAGATATCCAATTGTGCCCTGAAATTGCAGATATTTTATTTCGGATATTCTCAGTTTCAATAATTACTATCTTGGTTGAAGGAACCTTACCAATTGCGTTCGCGGCATAACCTGCCTCGAGAATAGCGAATAATTTGTTGTAAGGTATAGTCTTACCCTTAAACTGATGTGTATTCCTTATCCCAAATATTGCGTCATACAATTCCATGTTTAGTTTAAGTGTAAATAATTAATAAAACTATCTTGATTGATAATACTTATAATTGGTAATATTAAGAAAAAATATGGATTATTCTAAGATGGTTCGAATTTATGAAGAACTGTCTGCCACATCAAAATTGTTGGAAAAACGAGACATTATTTCAAATTTTTTGAAATCAGTTAAAGAAAAAAATTTAGTAAATGCAGTTAATTTATTGCAAGGTCGTACTTTTTCAGAATGTGATCCGCGAAAACTTGGAGTTGGAACTCAGTTGATTATTAAGGCATTAATAAATACTTCGGGAAGTTCTTCCGAAGAAATTAACAAGCAATGGGCTAAATTGGGAGACTTAGGAAAGGTTACAGAAGAAATTATGGCGAAGCGAAAGCAGGCAGTGTTAGTTAGTGGTAGCTTGACAATAACTGGAATTGTTGAACGAAACCAAAAACTTGCTGAAATTGAAGGGTCCGGTGCGGTTTCAAAAAAAGTGAGCATAATCTCGGAGTTAATCTCGTCTACTTCTCCAGGAGGCGCAAAATATTTGGTTCGATTGTTATTGGAAGATCTTAGGACTGGTGCGGGTGTTGGAGTTATTCGAGATGCAATCAGCGAAGCTTTCGAATTAGATAAGTCAAAAATACAGCGCGGTTATGATTTAACTACTGATTTGGCTCAAGTCGCACTCATTGCTAAAACTGAAGGCGATGTAGGGTTAAGCAATCTAAAGATTAAACCTGGAAATCCCGTAAAAGTCATGCTCTTTCAGAAGTCAGAGAACTTTGAGAGTGCATTTACTAAGGTCGGTTCGCCCGCAGCAATAGAATACAAATATGATGGATTCAGACTTCAGATACATAGGAATGGTAAGTTGATACAATTATTTACTCGAAATCTTGAGGATGTTACTGCTCAATTCCCCGATATTGTTGAATTTGTGAAGCGAGATATTAACTCAACTTCATTTGTTATTGATTGTGAAGCGATTGGATATGACCTCAAAACAAAAATTTGGAAACCTTTTCAGGAAATTTCTCAACGAATCAAACGAAAATATAATGTTGAAGAAATGATGAAGGAAGTTCCCATTATGATTCTGGCTTTTGACATATTATATCTGGACGGTAAAAGCTTGTTGGAATCGACTTTCAACAAACGTAGATCTGCATTAAAGAAAGTGATAAAATATGAAAAGTTGGCAGTAGATTTGGCAAAATCAATTGTCACGTCAGATTCTGCTGAAGCGAAGAAATTCTATGAAGATTCATTGAAAGATGGTGCTGAGGGAGTTATGGTAAAAAATCTAAATGGAATATACAAACCTGGATCTCGAGTCGGTTTCGGATTGAAAATTAAACCAGTTATGGAATCTCTTGATTTAACTATTGTTGGTGCAGAATGGGGAACGGGTAAGCGTGCCAATTGGCTAAGTAGCTTTACTCTGGCTTGCCGAGATGGAGATAATTTTGTCGAAATTGGTAAAATGGGGACTGGCTTAAAGGAAAAGGATGAAGAAGGACTGAGTTTTAATCAATTAACGAGCTTACTTCGTCCAAATATCTTACATGAATCTGGTCGAGAAGTTAAAATTAAACCTTCCGTTATTCTTGAAATTGAATATGAAGAAATACAAAAATCTCCCACCTATTCTTCTGGATTTGCACTTAGATTCCCTCGCGTATTAAAATTGAGAGCTGACTTGAGTTTGTCCGATATTGATGACCTTGAAAAAATAAATTCCCTAAGAAAGGTTCAACGAGGACGTAAATAATTTTTGAAACAGAGTTTTACTTTTTGAACTCTGTTTCATTTATATGTTTCATAAACAAAATCATGTTTCTTTTTCAAAACTCTTTTATAGCACTGTTTCATTTATAAAACATGAAGACTGAGTTATTGAGTAAAATATTTGATATAAAAACTGTCGAAGTAATCAAAATTTTAATCACTAAGCGTGGTCGATTCTATCTAAGAGATTTGTCCAGAGAATCAGGAGTAAGTTTGGCTACTACTTATCGAATTGTTCAAAAATTGAAAGATATAGGTGTTGTTTACAAAGACGGTAAGGAAAAAATCGAATTTTATGAATTAAATCGGAATTCTGATAATTTTTCAATAATACAAGAAATTTTTATGGATTCAATTAAAAAACCGGGAGAAATTGTTAAAGAAGAACTTCACAAAATACACGGTATGGAACCGCGAATTTATTATGAAAAAGCTAATGAAAACAAAATAATTGTAGTTAGTTCTTTAACTGAAAAGAAAGAGCTTTCTGCCTTGAAAGAAAAAATAGATGGTGACCTTAAAATTGTATTGTTCTCAAATTCTCAATTCATTGAACTGAAAAATGCGGGATTTGTAAAAAGTAAAACTCTTGCCGAGATATAACATCCATCGAAGAAATGATTATAAAGAAAAATTAGCATTACTCATCAAAGACTAATCGATTTACCATTAGTTAGTTAAAAAATGTTGATTAATGAAGACTTCCTGAACCGGCTAAGACAAAGTTTTAGTTTAAATTTGTACGAAGTTAAACTATGGGCTGCAATTCTTTCTAGAGGTATCTCTACTGCCGGGGAATTGAGTGATATTGCTGATGTTCCACGGTCTCGAACTTATGACGTTCTAGAGAGTCTTGAAAGAAAAGGTTTCGTGGTAGTTAAACCAGAGAAACCGATTAAATACATGGCTCTGCCTCCGACTGAGGTGCTAGATCGAGTTCAGAAACGAATTGAAACAGATTTGAAGACTCATTCAGATAAAGTAGATAATTTAAGAAATTCTGACATGATTTCAGAATTGATGAATCTTTATGAACACGGTATCGAACCCATGCAAGTTACTGACTTTTCAGGTGCCTTGAAAGGAAGACATAATATCTATGACCAATTATCCATGCTAATAAAAAATGCAAAAGAATCAATTGAATTAGTTACTAGCGAAGATGGTTTATTGCGAAAGACTCGAACTTTGAAGCCCTTACTTGAAAAAGCAATGCTTAAGGGAGTAAAAATTAGAATAATCGTTCCGAACGGTGAGCCCGAGGGTTTTTCTAATGATTCAGAGTTATTGGAAGTAAAGAATGATCCGTCACTGGCGGCAAGATTCATGATTGTTGATAAAAAAGAAGTCGTATTCATGCTTGCGGACGATAAAAAGATACATCCATCTTACGACATGGGATTTTGGGTAAATTCATCTTTCTTTTGTAACGCAATGTCAAAAATGTTTAATCAATCATGGGATACTCGTGCCCAAAGTCCTAACGATTCTCCGATTTTAGATTTCGAAGAATAAGTTTATTCGAAGAATTTTTAAACAAAAATCTAAGAATCTAGCTATGCAATCACTAGTAACTGTTCTTCTTGAAGAAGATAATTTAACTAAACGGAAGACTGAATTAATTAAGAGAAAGTGGGCTCGGGCAAATAAAACAAAGATGCCACTGAATTCAGAAATTTGGAATAGTTGTTCCGATAAAGATAAAGAAAAGCTGAGATTTGTTCTAAATACTAAACCTACTCGGAATTTGGCAGGAGTTTCTATAATTGCAATTATGCCTAAACCAAATGGCTGTCCTGCAAGATGTACTTTCTGTCCGGAGGGTAAAAATGCTCCGAAAAGTTACACAGGATTTGAACCATCTACAATGCGTTCTATTCGAAATAATTTTGATTCGTACAAAACGGTATCTGAACGACTGACGTCATTAGCGAATACTGGTCACATTACTGACAAAAATGAATTAATAATTCAAGGTGGTACTTTTCCTGCATATCCTTGGGATTACCAAAAAGAATTTGTTAAAAGGGCATTTGATGGATTTAATGGAAAATTATCCGATACTCTGGAAGAAGCAAAGGAAATTAATGAAACTGCAGAACATAGATGTATTGGTTTGACAATTGAAACAAGACCTGATTGGATTTTTACAGATAAATTCTTGGAACTTGGATGTACTCGAATAGAAATGGGTCTTCAGGCACCTTATGATGATGTTCTTGACGCAGTTAATAGAGGACATAGCGTCGAACAATTTAAAGAGGCCGTAAAAATTTTGAAAGAGGGAGGATTCAAAATCTTATATCATATGATGCCAGGGTTACCGAAGTCAACGCTTGAGCGAGATTTGAAAGCAATTGATATGATTTTTGAGGATGAAGATTTCAAACCGGATATGTTTAAGATATATCCGACTTTAGTCATGCCTGACACAGAATTATATGACCAATGGAAAGCTGGCGAATATGAACCAAAAGATGAAGAATATTATCAAAAAGTTATTGAATATGCTTACACGAAATCTCCGAAATGGACGCGATTAATGAGAGTTCAAAGAGATATTCCTGCACAATATATTGGTGCTGGGCCTAAAAAGGGGAATCTTCGAGAAATTGTTGAAGACAAATTAGTCAAAGAAAAAGTTCCAATTAAGGAAATACGGTTTAGAGAATCTGGACAAGTTTACAAGCGGAACAAATCTATTCCTAAAAATGTTCAATTATTGGTTGAAAAATATCAAGCCAGCGGTGGCGAAGAGTACTTCATAAGTGCTGAAGATGTTGAACAAGACATTTTACTCGGATTTTGTAGACTTAGACTGGGTGAAAGAAAAGAGGGAATGATTCGAGAACTGCACGTTTACGGTTCAGTTACTGAAATCGGGGAATCTGGAACCGATACTCAACACAAAGGTTGGGGTGCAAAACTTCTGAAAAAAGCTGAAGAGATTGCTAAGGAAAACGGTCGGGAAGAAATGTTAATCATTTCAGGCGTCGGAGTAAGAGAATATTATAAAAAGGTTCATGATTACTCCTTAAAGAACCATTACATGTGGAAAAAAATATGAAACTGATTATTCGCCATTCTAAAAAACTAGAAGAGTTACGAAAAGATGTTAAATCTGTGAGTGACTCTTTCCTCGACGTAATAAAACAAGGTGATTCAAAAGTTCAAATTAAAAGCGGATTTAATAACAAATAAAAACTGAACTGGTTAATGAAGAAGCATTTCTAAACATAAATCTTATAAATAAATCAATAGACAGTCTATCAATAGCCCT
>CAZUFS010000002.1:0-5201 GCA_964619795.1 Candidatus Woesearchaeota archaeon
GGAGACGCATGCGATAATTGTCCGAATGATTATAATTGGGATCAAATAGACCTTGATAATGACGGAATTGGTGATTCTTGTGATGATGTTGATGACACTGACACTGACGGCGACGGATGGTCTGACTCGGCCGAGACCGATTGTGATACTGATCCTCTCGATTCAAGTGACGTCCCACAAGATTCCAACAATAACGGAATGTGCGATGAATTCTTGGGCCAGATAGACTTTACAAATTATGGGTTCTCAGGATATGCGCTTCAATGTTATATGGAGCAAGACGGAACTCCGGACGGAACTCTGAATTGTTATCTAATCAATCCGGACGGAGATATAGTTCAGACTTATGAAGATACCTCTACTTCCGAACCAGAAGCACTTCTTGAAGCGTACAGATATCTTTACTTTGGTGCATTAGACGATCTTGGATGTGATGATACCGATTCAGATGGAACTCCAGATTGGGCAGATGATATATATCCTGGAAGCTGTGTGGATACGGATGGCGGAGAAGAACTCGAAATTTTTGGTACTGTTACTTCAATTATCGGATCTCAAACCGCGGAGAGCATAGATTGTTGTGCACTGGAAGATGGAAGTTTCTGTAAATGGGCTGGACCAAGTCTAATGGAAGCCTCCTGCCTATCTGACAATACTGTTGATCGAACGCAGTATTCTTGTCCTTCCGGATATTGTGAATCGGGCGAATGTTTAACTAACGTTCCAATTTTGCTTAGTGACGAGATTGATGAATTTGGAGATAGCGTATTGATCTCAAAGTCATCTGGACATGTAATTGATGGAGATCGATTATTGGAATCCCGAGACATTATTTGGTTAACTCGGGATGCCGAAGCACATCACGAATTTAATTCAGATTATCCTGATGAAACAGGTTGGTGGTGGTTTGTTCAAAGTGATGAAAATCAAGCAGCAAATCCTGGAAACCCACTAATCGAAAGTTATGAATCGGATATGGGCGATTCATTGGATGAAATTGATGAATATATTAGAAACACTCTGGGCGAAATTCCTCCTGAAACAAATCGATGGAATTACTTATATCGAGGATATCAATACTCAGTTTCAGATTTAGGAACTAATTGGCGCTGGGATGTTTGGAGTGTAGGCGGAACTTCAATCGGAAATGGATACAGTCTTTCAGGACGGAGTGGCGCAATTACTAACTCGGAAAATTTCCTCAATAATTTATTGGACGGATGTATGGATCCTGAAGCTGAAAATTACAAACACACTGCAATTGAGGATACGGGCACAGAATTAGTATGTAATAATGATTTCGGAAACGACGATGGTTTCTGTAGTTGCGTATATGAAGGATGTACTGATGACACCACTATAAATGGAATAGAAATTGCCACCAATTACGACGATGTTGCAAATACTGATGATGGAAGTTGTATATACTGGGGTTGTCCAGATGTAACTGCCATTAATTATGATGAAACTTCAATCGGAACTGAGTTAGAGAATGAAGCAATTTGCGGATTTACAGATATGTTCAACGAGCGAGCATGTACGGCAGTTATTTCAAATAATGAATATTCTGGCGAGGCACTATCAATTGTTCAAATTTCGCACGGCGCAACCGTAAAATCATATCGGGCTGAAATAATTGATTTAGATCCAAGTAGAAATCAAATAATCTCAATTCTCAGCCCCTCAGATTATTCAAATGCATTTGATTGTGAAGTATTCCTTTGGGAAGATTTCGGCGGAAAACCAATTGATGGAACAAATTACTGGAGGTACGAATGATGATTAAGAAAAACAGATTAAGCCTAATTTTGATAATATTCTTAGTTCAATTGACCGCAGTTTCTGCAGCAGATATATTTTCTGCACAAAATGTTTACGAAGTCGGAGACACAATAACTGTAATTGTTTATGATTGTCCAGAAGGTATAACTACTACTGCAAATATAGAAGACTATTGGGCTGCAACGGGAACAATAAATAACGGACAATGGTCGGACTTCTTTGAGATACCGTCCGATTTTTCAGACACTGGAACCACACTAACTATCAACGGATATTGTGATGAAGAAGTATCTACAAACATTTGTGTTAACCCGGATTGCGGAGAAGTAACTGAAAATGAACCTCCTGAAGGAGTGGAGGAACCACCTGTTCCTTCGCCACCAGACGAAACCCCGGAGGAAGAAGATTCATCGGGAAGCAGTAGTTCTGGCGGATCCACACGTAAAAGTACACCAAAAGGTTCTGGAAGTTTTGGAGACGCGATTAGAGGATCTAAAAAAGAAGCCAAAAAGCCAAAAAAGGAAGTTATTAATCTAATTAGCCCTGCACGACCATCTTTCGAAAAATCAATTAAAATTGATCCGGCACCAATCGAAGTAGAAAAGAATAATTTCTACTTGTATGCAATTGCAGCTTCAATCATTTTAATTTTAATTACATTCTTATTCTTCAGATGGAAGAAACATCGAGCAGAACCAAGCGCAGCACCAATAACGCCCCCGCCAACAACTCCTGAACCACAACAACCAACAACGCCTACTGTTGAAGCAACTCCGCAACCAATAGATCCTAAAGATATACCTGCAGCAACTCCGCCAGAAGAAGCGACGCCCGAAGTCCAGGAACCTCCTGCAACCCCTGAACCGCAACAAGAAGATGATTGGTATGTTAGACAGTAACTTTCATATCTAGACAGTAACGCCACATTTTAGGTCCATAATCTCCTGCCTTGACAGTTTTATTAATTTTAAGAGGGTGATTTTCGCGAATTCGTTTTCTAACACCCGCAATCTCAGATTCAGTATGAATTGCATACATATGAATGGTTGACCCCTTCTTTGAAACATTCAGAGCATCAGTCAAAAATTTCTCATTGTCGTGAGGAAGAACCATAATTATTCTATCAAATTTTTCTTTCAATTTAGGAAGTTGTTTTTTGACATCACCTTTAATTGAAAAAACTCGCGATTCCAAATGATTCAATTCAATATTTTTTTCAGCATATTTTTCAGCATCAGGATTCAACTCAATATTCCAAACTTTTGCAAAAGGATTCTTTTTGGCAATAACAATTCCAAACGGGGCAATTCCTGAGAACATCACCAAAATTTTTTCTGGACCTTTAACTTTCTTTGCTAATCTTAGTCTTTCATTTCCCAATCGCTGAGAAAAATAAGTTTTGTTTAAATCAAATCGGAACAAACAATCCGACTCTCTATATTCGGTAGTGGTCCGTCGTTCGCCCGCCAAAAGTTTCAATTTCCTAATTCGATATTTACCTTCGATTTTGTCTGGTTTTTTGGCAACAACCTTAATTTTAGGATTTGTTTTCAAAAGAGAGTGCGCAATTACTCGTTCATATTTTTTTAGAGATTTAGGGACTTCGATAACTGCTATGTCACCAATTAAATCATAACTTCGCCGAACATCATCTACTAATTTGACTGGCAACACTTTCATAAATAATTCTCTCAAACTAGTAGGTCGAGACTTGAATTTTTCCAAGTTTCGTTTCTCAAAAGTTCCAAGTTTCGTTTCGAATTCAACAGTTACTGGGAAATAAATGTGGTTTTTATGGGAATCCGGTCTATAATCTCCATTCAACACCTTTTTCCGGATTAATTCTTTCCTTGCCCGTTCACCGTTTTTCTTTAATACTTTCAAAACTCGCGTCATAATTTTGGTTGTTCGTAATCTTTTAAAATAACTCTGGAAGGGCAATCTATGATGTACATAATCGGATTAGGACATACTCTGAAAGATTTGTCTCTAAATTCTCTGGACGCATTAAAGAACGCAGAAGAAGTTTACTTAGAGAGTTATACTTCTCTTTCAAACTTCAATATTGAGGAACTTGAGTCTCTAATTGGGAAAAAAGTCCAAATATTGAATAGAAAAGGCGTTGAAGAAGAAAAACCGTTCTTAAAAGAACATGCAGCGCTGTTAGTTTATGGAGATCCGCTTTCTGCAACAACTCACTTAGAAATATTACAGGAAGCTGAAAAGAAAAATATCGAAGTTGAAATAATTCATGCACCTTCAATAATGACAACAATTGCTGAAACCGGACTTCAACTTTACAAATTCGGAAAAACGGCATCAATTCCATTTTGGACAGAAAACCACAAACCCGAATCCTTTTTTGATTATTTAGCACAAAATCAATCAATTGGAGCACACACTCTATTTTTACTTGATTTGGATCCTGAGAACGATAAATTCCTTTCAATTCAGGAAGCAATTTCTAGAGTTTTAGAAATTTCCAAATCCCGAAAATCAAATATTTCTGAAGAAACCAAGTTTATTGGATGTGCTCGGCTCGGAATGAAGGACGCAGTAATCAAATATGGGAATCAGGAAGAACTTTCCAAAGTTGATTTCGGAAAAGCCCCATATTGTTTAATTTTACCCGGAAAATTAAATTTTATTGAAGAAGAAACTATCACAAAGTATTAATTATAATTCTTCGTTATTATATCATGTCTCTAGAAAAAGTCCGTAGAATGCGAGATAAACTCCACAACGTGGCAGAGCGAGACTCAGCCCTACACGGTCCGCTAAACAGTTTATTGCGTTCAGTTGAAAAATTATTTACTGATGAAAAAGAAATGGAAGATGCTCGATTGGCAGCAAAACACGCAAAAACACGTGCAGAGCACAAAGAACAGTATTCTAGGTATCGTGCTGCAAAAAAGAGCGAAAAGGAGAATCGTTATCGCTTCAAAAAATCATTTCGAAAATTCAAAGAAAAGTGGTGGAAACTGAGGCGCATATCCCTCTAATTTTAGAAAAAAAGTTTATATAGGATGAATAATAAATCAATACATGAGTCGGATGTATCTATACATTTTATCATTATTTGGCAGCATGTCTGCAGTTTTTGCAGAACCTTTTCTGGCAAGATCAACATTTATTGACGGAATTTCTGAAAATATACGGTTAATAGTCGGTTGGATAACTGGATTAGATCCGGCAGTCATCGAATCAGGCAATGTTTTGTTTTACGGTTTGGCAGTAATTATCGCTTTGTCGATCATAGCTTTCCTAATAATTCAAAAAGTATATGATATAGACGATAAATACGAATCACTGGTATATCTGTTAGCCTTTATTGTGTCCGCAACAATTTTGAAGTTGACCGGAATTACTGTTGATATTTTAGACTTCTTGGGAACAGCGACATGGATATTTACTTTATT
>CAZUFS010000002.1:5301-27479 GCA_964619795.1 Candidatus Woesearchaeota archaeon
GATAATATCGCAAAATCAATATTAAAAGCTAGAACTCATTATGGGGACGAGAATGCAGAGACCTTATTAGTAAATGCTCAACCCGCAATCTCAGGAATTGCACCAGGAACAACCGAATCTCAAACCGATGCAGCAATTATTCGTTTTAGAACTATTCCAACTTTAACACTTGACGGTAGAGGATATACGGCCGCTGGAGACCGTACCACGCTTTCTACCACTTACACAGGTGCAGCAGCCGGCCCGTTTTTGAATTATTTAGTCAAACTTGATACTGAAGTTACTGGTGCCTCGCCGCTTGTTTCTGCTGCAGGGGACTATGATACTGCGAAAACCAATGTTAGTACTGAAAAAGCCAATTTAGTAGGACATATTTCCTCCGGAGATGCGGAGCAAGCGATCAGAACATTACAAGAGTTATCAAATGCATTGGCCGACGTAATTACTAAAGAAACAGTCGTTAGAACCAGAATGTCAAAATTAAAGGCAGATTTGAATAAAGCATACACTCCTGCGAGTGCAGCAGCACATGCTCATGATCCTGCGAGAGCTCCTGAATTCCAGAAGTTCCATCAATCAGCAAAAGACGGAGTTGATATATAATGAGATTGTTTAAGAAAGAAGTATCGAGAGAAGAAGCAGCAGTTGATGCATCTATTGCAGCAATTACCTCACTATCAAAAGAATTCGACAACACCAAAGGAGATACAACAAAGATTAGATCGGCTTCATCCAAATTACCGGCAGTATTAGACCAATTGGATTTGGCATGGGAAGAATTCTCAAATGAATTTGCATATAGACCCGCACCAAATTTCAATAAACTTCAAAACAATCTCTTAAAAGAATTAACTACTCTAAAATCAAGTGCTAATAAATCTCTGGGAAAATATGTTGAGTCAATTGAAACAAAAATTAATGATTTGGGCGAAGGTGAGTTAAGACATGTAACTGGGGGGTCAGCAGATTCTACAGCAGACATTTTATCTCGGCTAGAAACAAATTTACAAAATTTGGCTGCGAATAAACATCTAAAACAATTATCGAATGAATGTATAAATTTAAATTCAATTGCAAATCAACTACATACTCGAATTGATGCATTACTAACTACTAAAAACACCTTGAATACAGATGGTGCTAATGGAATGCCGCGAGTCAGAGATCTTAGAAATGATTTGCTCCAAAATTTGAACCAGATAATCACTGAAGTTGGATCCAAGGATAAAATATTGCCTGCAGCAATCCGAAACATAAAAATAATTGTTTCAACTAATCCTGGAGACGGCAATAATTCAATATTAAATATACTCGCTACTTTGGACACGGCACTAAATAATTTAGAGCCAGATTATGTTGAAATCAAAAAGTTATCGGATCAAGCTAATTCTATGGAAAAAGACTTAATCAATGGCTTCAGACTGAATGACGATGAAGACAGCGCACACAATACTACTGTAGTTAATCTCGATAAATTAGCAAGTATCAAATTACCTGCAGAATCAAAATCAATCCACAGCACTATGAACGAATTAAATAAGTTGTTACCAAATTTATCTGTTGCACGAAACAGCAACGATTTCAAGAACAATTATTCTTCGGCAATTGCGAATATTAAGAAAATATTAATTCGGTTAAGAAAGTTATTATCTGAAGAAGTAGACACAATTGATAAAATCGGAAAAGAATTAGACAAACTGTTTAATTCAGCCCGAACCGGTAAGGCGTACGGATATGATCCAACTCATGTCTCGTCTGGGCTAAAATCTTCAACCGGCGATATGTACCAAGACAGTACAACTTTAACTAATTTGATAAAAAATGAGCGAATTCATTTCCATAAATTGCGAAGCATTATTGAAAATGATTTAACAAATATTGGACATATTATTGATGACACCATTACCGAAATAAGAGACGCTCATGCGTATGATGGCTCAAGTATTGATGATGGAAACCATCAATCAAATCTAAACGATTTCAAGACTGGTTGGAACCAAATTTTACAGGCAGTAAAATCATTTGAAGCTACACTAAACAAATTTGAAGAAGGATTAGACAGATTCATAGTTCGATTAACTGCTACCACGAGATTTATGAAGAGCGAGGAATATCAAAAAGCCGGCCTTACTGATAAACAAAAGGATTTACTAAAAGAACTGGACAGAGATATGACTGTAATCGTAAATCGATTAAGCGATACTCATAGTAACGGATTTGGGAAAAAACTTTACGGCTAATTAAATGGCGGGCGAATTTATAATAACTGAGACGGTTGAATTGTTGCAATCATTTGGGTTTTTTTATATAATTGTTCCATACATGATTGTATTCTTGCTGAGTTATGCAATTCTTAAGAAAAATAACTTATTTGGAGACAAAATTGCAACTGCATTAGCGTTCTTTATCGCATTATTTATTTTGCCCTATACGGGAAATGCTACTGAAGCAATTTTCAATATAAAATTGCCTAAAGCAAATTTGTTTGTTTTACAGGATTTAATGGCAGAGCTTATTGCAATTTTTGTAATTTTCGGTTTACCCGTCATATTTTTTAAATTACTTTTGGGAAAGGGCAAAACACGATAAGCGGACAGTAGCAACCTTTTTATTAAAAGATTAATTTAGATATTTATGGTTCAATTTGTAAATCCTTTAGAGAATGCAATAATATTATTACAAGATTTCGGGTTTTTTTCAGTTGTACTACCGTTTTTACTAGTCTACGCTTTAGTTTATGGTCTATTGAATAAAACTGCAATGTTTTCATCAGGATCCTCATCATCCGGTGCAGACTCAGTTAATCAAGTGGTGGCGCTTGCGATTGGAGCATTCGTAATAACTTCAACAGATGTTGTAAATTCTATGCTAGGAATAATTCCTCAGGCCGCATTCTTATTGGTTGTTGTATTATTACTTATGATGGTGGCAGGATTAGTGGGCGTAACCTCGACAGGATTATTTTCAGACGATGGAAAACTTACGAAATATACTGGACCTATCTTTGCAGCAGTTATTTTAGTTTTCTTAATGATAATTGATGCTGGAGTTGAAGGAGGCATACCTATAATCCACCAATTAAACGAATTGTTAATTGGATCTCAGCCATTTATTTTACAAGGAGAGGCACTCGGAACAATATTAGGTTTAACATTCGTCATAGGTATACCAATTGCAGTGATTTGGTGGATGAGTAAAACAGACTAAAATGGCAGTTACAATAACATCCGGAATAGATGTTCTTAAAGAATTAGGATTTTTTGAAATAATTTTCCCATTTGTTTTGTTTTCTGCAGCGACGTACGGAGTTCTCCAAAAAATTAAGATTTTTGGTGAAAGAGAAAGTCTTAATGCACTAATTGCAATAATGATTTCATTAATTTTAATTTCATTTTCACCTGTAGTCAAATTAATTTCGCTAGTTTTAGTTTACGGTGTAATGTTGTTTGCAGTAATATTATTTTTAGTGTTAATATTCCAATTTATGGGTTTAGAAATGAAAGATATTGCACATGCAGCGAAACAATCCGAAGTATATGTTGCAATCTTTGCAGCAATGATTATTTTATTGATAATTGCAGTATCTTCAGCAATACCTGAAATTCAAAAAGCAACCGAGCCAGATGCACTAACTTTAGAAGAAATAAGTCAATCCGGATTACAAGAAGGTCAATTATTGAGTGCATCCTCAAACGGAGGAAGCACAGTTGAGAGAGGATTAGCAACGATTTATGACCCATCTATTTTATCAGTTATAGTTATGTTGTTAATGTTTGCCGGTGCAGCGCTGCTCATCGGAAGACCAGGCGTAAATAGATAATTATTTTTTATTAACTGTTTCAGAAAGTTTCTTTACGTTTTCAGTGAATTCAGGAATAAGTTTTTGAAAGACTTTTCCCATTGCTTGAATTTCAACATTGACATCCCCAAGAGATTTATTGTATTCTTCAACCTTCCCAATCATAGCATTTTGGGTATCATTCATTTTTTGATTCAGTTCATCTAATTGTTTTTTAAAATCTTCTACTTGCTTAGTCAAATCTTCTTTCCAAGAAGTCAAATTATCTAATTCAGATTTAACTTTCCCAGATTTTTCTTCCAAAACCGATTCTACAATCTTTTCAATGTCTTCAGTCATTAATTCTGCATGATTTTCGGGACCAGAAGGTGCAGGAATATCCGACGGAGGCGGAGTTATGTCCGGAAGTTTTGGTGTACTTGAAGTCGGTGAAAAACTCGGTGGTGTCGGTAATGAAGGCGAATTTGATTGAGAAGGCATATATGCCGGAGGTGTAGGCAGAGCCGGAACTTTTGCTTTATCATCTGGTTTTTTATCAAATAACGCCATTATTTATTTTTAATTGGGTCCCAGAAATTTATATATCTTTCCAGAACTTTAATGTCTTGCTTAGTTGCAAAATTTCCAACAATTGCAGTTAATCGCCGAATTTCAGACTCCAATTCAAATAATTTGCTATTATGGTTCTTAAATTGACCATCTAAATCAGAAATTCCCGAATTTGCAGATTTATGTTTCTCATTCAACCCATTCTCGATTAGATTAAGTTGATCGCCCAAATTACCCAATCGATTTTCCAATAAATTCAACCTACGATTAATAGTCGCCAATTCAGAATAAGTTTTATCAGTATCTTCTAATTTTTCCGGAAGACCGCCGATCTCTACCATGATAAGTATTTTAATTGTCCAATATATTTAAGTATATAGTATGGCTGCATCTGAAAATCCGTATCGAATTAGAGAAGAACCAAGTCAGAGAATTCTTGAAGTTGATTACTCAAAAAGTGTAAAATCTCCGTCAATTGAGTCTAGTGAAACAGTCATGGCAGATACGTTAAACAAATTGATTCGCTCCGGACGTGTAACTCAAATAGAATTCAAACAACAAGAAGACATAGTTTATCCGTCATCTCAAACTGAAATATTATATGAATTGGCAGCAATGATCCAAGACTTAGTGGAAAATGCCAAAGTTCTTGCGGAAGCATATGTAAAAACAATTGAGGATCCCGAAGATTATCCCGGAAGACTAGAATTCTTAAAATCTGTAGTTAATTATGGTTTGAAGGAAGACCCAATTGCATCTTATTTGAGAATTTTAGCTAGAATCGAACGAGAACAAAAAACCAGCGAAAATGTTTCCCGAGAAAGTGCTCAATCTAGACAAGTTTTCATAACTACTCTTAGTTCATTAAAAGACAGATTCGAAAAACTCGGAATATTTAGATTATCAAAACCATATTTTTCTGAACACAAACCGGGAAGCAGGTCAATTTACCAACGTATATTTAATCCAATCATAAAACCAAATTTCCTGTATGCCAAATTGGTAACTAAACTACCTACTGGCGCCAGAGAATTAGAAGGTTATACTCTGAAAGATGGAACAAAAGTTTCAATTCTAGATTTGCCTGGAAAAGTTAGACCGATTTACCACATAGTTCCACCCGAATTAAATTTAAGCGAAGCGAAATATATGTTATTAGGAGATGCAAAGAGAATAGTTTCCGAACATAAGCCACAACGTTCGGAATTCATAGATCCACAAAAAACTCGAGAATTATTTTTATCTGTTGAAAAAGATTTACTTAAAGATTTGAGTACAACCAAGAAAATTAATTTAACTCCTTCAGATTATGAAACTCTAGCTCAAATATTGGTTAGGTATACCTTAGGATTCGGAATAGTTGAAGTAATATTATCTGATGAAAACATTCAAGACATTTCGATAAATGCACCATCGAATCTAAATGAAGTTTCAATTGTTCATCAAAAATACGGCGAATGTAGAACAAACATAACTTTAACTTCCAAAGATACTGAATCCATGGCTACAAAATTAAGACTTATGTCAGGTAGGCCACTTGATGAGGCAAACCCAGTTCTAGATACGAATTTAGAGCTACCTGGATCAACAGCTAGAGTCGCAGCAATTCAGCCACCACTGAGTCCGAAAGGAATCGGGTTTTCATTTAGGAGACATAGAGAAAAACCTTGGACATATCCATTATTTATCCAAAATAAAATGATTAATTCAATGGGCGCGGCATTAATGAGCTTCCTAATTGACGGAGGCAGAACAATTCTTATTGCCGGAACAAGATCCTCAGGAAAGACGTCATTTCTTTCAGCATCTCTTGTTGAGCTAATGAGATCTACGCGAATAATCACAATTGAAGATACTTTGGAGTTACCAATTTCAACATATCAAAAGCTAAAATATGATATCCAATCAATGAAAGTTCAAGCAGTAATCACTCAAAGTGAGTCCGAATTAACTGCTTCAGACGGAATCCGAGCAGCACTCCGATTAGGAGATTCAGCATTAATTGTCGGAGAAGTCCGAAGTAAAGAAGCAACAGCACTTTACGAGGCAATGAGAGTGGGAGCATTGGCAAATGTAGTTATGGGAACAATCCATGGCGATTCTCCATATTCTATATATGACCGAGTAGTAAATGATTTAGGAGTACCAAAGACATCGTTCAAAGCAACAGATATAATTGTTGTTGCAAATCCAGTAAAATCTTCATCGGGGCTAGATAAGAAAAAGAGAGTGGTCCAAATATCAGAAGTTAGAAAAGAATGGACGGATGACCCACTAACTGAACACGCATTTATCGATTTAATGCTTTACAATCCGGAAACTGACGAATTAGAGGCAACTGACGCACTTTTACAGGGCGAAAGTGTAGTCTTAAAATCAATAGCTTCAAAAATCCCTGAATGGGCGGGCGACTGGGATGCAGTCTGGGAAAATATTCAGTTACGTACCAAAATAAAAAATAAGATAGTTGAAGTTTCAAAAGAAAATCCAGAACGGTTAGAGGCAGAATTCACAATAAAATGTAATGATAACTTCCATAAGATTAGTCAATCTGTATTCGAACGAGAGGGCAAAACTGATCCAGACAAGATATATTCTGAGTGGGAAGCGTGGTTAGATTCCGAATTAAGAAATGGCGAATGAATTTGAAGCTAGACTGGAGAAATATGATAATCCTCAATCAAAAACAGCAGAATCTTACTCTGCAGCATATGATAAATTCCGTAGCGATAACAAGGTTTTTCTATCAACTAGATACGAAAAGGCCACAAATTTTGCAGGCAAGATATTCAAATTAAAACCAAGTGAAAAAGATTTGTCAAATCTTGAGAAATACATCTCTCTTTCCCATATTCGTGTTGATCCGAGCAGCGTAAATGCTTTAGCTATTATGACAGCCATACCGTTTATTTTACTGGCTTTTGCGTCATTTTTCATTAATTCATATTTTTTCATGTTCGTATTCTTTGGAGCCGCAATATTTTCGTTAATTTACTTCGCGAACATGCCAAAATATATCTTTGATTCGTGGCGAGCAAAGGCATCGGACCAACTACTGTTGGCAGTCTTATATATTGTAATTTATATGAAGAAAGATTCCAACCTCGAAAGAGCAATTTTATTCGTCGCCAATCAACTACCTCCTCCATTATCTTTAGATTTTATGAAAATATTGTGGGATGTTGAAACCGGAAAGTTTCAGACAATTACTCAATCTTTGGATAATTATATGAATACTTGGAAGGATTCAGAACCTGCATTCGTAGATTCAATTCATTTGGTCGAATCGAGTCTGACTGAACCTGATTCAACCAAGGCAAAGAAAATCTTGGAGAAGGCGACTGAAGTCATAACTACAGGTGTACAAGATAATATGACTCACTTTGCCCATAACCTAAAAAGTCCAATTCAAACAGTCCACATGCTAGGAGTTGTACTTCCTCTTCTGATGTTAGTTATGCTACCTATGGTTTCTTCATTTTTAGCAGATGCAGTCAAGGCCGGGCATCTAATTATGATTTATAATATTGTCCTCCCAATTTCTGTATTTTTTCTTGGACGAAAGATATTGATGACTCGTCCGGGCGGAGCAACAATAACTGGAGACGAGCAACTAAAACAATTAGCAAGCTCTAAGACGGGACTATTGAAATTTGCAAGTTGGGGGTTATTCCTATTGCTAAGCGTACCGACATTTGCAGTATTATTAAGCTTGGCTCTATCGGGAGACTGGGCATATCAACGATTTCAAAATCCAGTATTTTATTTATCCATAATCTTTATTTTTGCAGCAGGAATTTCATCATATATTTATTTCCATTACAAAAACAAGAATTTGATACAACTTAGACAAAAGTTATCTCGAATCGAAGACGAGTTTTCTTCAGCAATTTTTCAATTAGGAAACCGAATCGGCGAGAATATACCAACCGAGGCAGCATTTGCAAAATTGGCGGAGTCTACAAAGGGCACACAAGTCAACGAATTGTTTTCCTTAATTAATGCAAATATAACTCAAAGAGGTATGACTCTTGAATCAGCAATTTTCGACCCAAAATATGGTGCAGTAAATAACTTCCCCTCACCCCTAATTGAATCTGTAATGAAACTACTTATTGAAAGTTCTAAGAAGAGTCCGGCAGTCGCAGCAGATTCTATGACTACACTATCAATATATCTCCAAAAAATGCATCAAGTCAAAGAGAGAATGTATGATTTGCTTTCAGACAGTTTATCTTCTATGAAAATGCAAGTATCTTTCTTGGCACCACTAATGTCCGCACTAGTTGTAAGTTTATCTGTTTTAATTACAAAAGTATTGGTGAATCTATCTGGCCAACTTGAAACATTAGATACTTCAGGTGCAGCCCAATCAGGAATTGGTACGGGAATAACCAGAATTTTCCAAGTAGATGTCGCAATTTCTCCCTTCTTGCTTCAGATAATTATCGGACTGTATATCATTCAAGTAATTTACGTTCTCTCATATTTAGTATCAGGTATACTTAACGGAGCCAGCAAGGTTGATTCAGAATGGACTTTCGCTAAAAACGTCTTATCCGGAACTTTACTATATTGTGCACTGGCCATCATTGGAACATTCCTATTCTCACAATTAGCCTTCATAGTCACAGGCGTGCTCGCCTAAACTCAAAAACTATATAAAAAACCGGGACCAATTATGATTATGCGAAAAGGACAAATCAGCATGAACACCATTGTTTACGTTGCAATAGCTTTGCTTGTCCTAGTTCTTATTGTAAGTGTTACAACTGGAAGTTTTGGAAATTTAGCAGGACAGTTCAAAGATGTAACTCCTGATGCATTAGAATCCGTTAAAACAAAGTGCACTACAATGTGTAATACCGCAAAAACCGCAGTAGTTGCGTCAGGTACAGATGCATTTGGAACATCACAATATTGTAGCCGAACTTTCAATATAGATGTTGATGGAGATGGATCTATTTCTGATGATGAGAATCTTCCATGTTGGGGAGACCCAATAAAAGTTAACTGTCAAGCAACAGGAACAACAGCAACAGGAATAAGTATAACGCTTAATCCGCTAGATGATTGTTAATATGAAAAAAGGACAAATCAGCATTCAAACTATTGTTGGAATAATTATAGCTCTAACTGTTCTAGTGGCAGTAATTTTATTCTTTACAGGTAAATTTGCAGACTTAGGCGAAGATATAGACACAGTTCAACCCGATTCACTTGCAACAAGCGCAGAATGTAAACTAGCTTGCGATTTAGCAAAATCAACCGGAGACCCAAAATTATGGGATGCTGAATCAGAAGGATGTATGGCAGAAGGCTACACTTGTGACAAACTATATGAATAGTTTTTAATAAAACAATATCATATTTTCCTATGCGAGGTCAGAACTCCCCTATTTCATATATAATTGTGCTTGTATTATCTTTAATCGCAATAAGCATAATGTTCATGGTTGTTAAAAATGCGTTCCAATAAAAAAGGAATCAGTTTCCAAGTTATTTTGATGATAGTTGCCATTGCCACCGGAGCAGTGGCATTACTTATTTTTTCATCAATTTCCGAAGAGGCAGTAAAAAATGCAGATTATGGTTGTCTATTTTCTAATTCATTCAAAAATATGATGATGGTCGGAGAAGTTAAACTCCATTCTGGAGACGGGTTTTGTGATGCAGAATTATTAACTGTACGCGCACCGGATTTTTCTAATAATGCCATGTTTAAAGATTGTGAGGCAATAATGTTTGACAAAAACAATTATGAAGCATCTATCGAACATGCATACAACAATCCTGAAAAAACCGTTGAAAGATGTGTTGCTTATCAAGTGATTGATGAAGTGGAAGAGTGTTGGTCAACATATTTATTTGGAAAAGCCAGATTTGACGGACAGTGTGACAGAGTGTGTTTTGCAGACGGATTCTCAGGATATGTTTTAGAAGGTAGAACGGGAGTAAAAATAATTCCAGACATCAAAGGTTCAGAATTATATTTCTTCCCCGGAACATTCAATTCCGAAAAGCTTGACTTGAGACTACTTGGAGGATTAATACCATATAATCAAGTGAGAAGTCAATATGGAAAAGCCATCAAATTAACCAAGCGCGATATGGGTGACAAAATTAAGATCGAATATGAAAAACCGTTAGGAAGCAGAGCAGTATATTCAATTGTACAACGAATTCCTGCAACTGCAAGTGAATCAACTTTATATGAAATTGCATCATTAATTGAAGAAGACCCGGAACGATCCGGAGTTGATGGATCATTTATATTTGAGTCTGAATCAAAAATTAATACTAACGAAGAATGGAATATTGAATATTATGAAGCCGACAATATAATACTACAGCGGTGGGAATGGAATGGCGCAGCAGTTTCTTTAAATAAAAGAGGAGTATGTTAAATTTATGAAGCGAGGACAAATGAGTTGGCAAATAATTGCACTATTGGTTGCAGTAATATTTCTTACATTGATGTTGGTATTTATTGCATCAAGTAAGACGGGCATGACCGACATAACTGACCAACTTGTTCAAAATCTTAGAATATAATGGAATTAGGAATTAGACAAATAGTAATGTTGATAATTGGATTAATTCTTGCAATGTTAATTATCGTTTTCTTATTAGATAAAGTTGGATCGGAAGGCAGTGTAACTGGACCCGCATTGGATTTATTAAAAGCTGCCAACGAAAGCCTTCAATAAAGTTTTATATCTCGGGAATGAAGTTAAGTTATGATTTATCCAGTTGGAACACTAATTAAATACTTATTCGGGAGTCGAGATGCAGCAACAAATTTACTTTCCAACATCACTCCGAAACGAATAATTGGTTTTCATTTCGTTAATTTGATATTATCGTCTCTTTTTGCACTAGGAACTTCAAAATTAATTGTTGATTTAATAAAGTTAGACGGATCGCAAGAAGTTTTATCGCAATACCTTACTATATCGAATTTTACTATGTTCAATTCATATCTCCCCGTTTTATTCGGAACATACATATTTTCAATAATTTTCTTAATTATTATTGCAAGTATATATCAATTAGTTGCTAAATTATTCAAGAGCACGGCAACGTTTAAGACAACCATTTATGCTACACAATTCTACACAATTCTACACCCTCTTTTTCACTTATCGATATTCTTAATGATGTCAATGAATACGCTCGGGTTAGCAGCAGTTATATTAATTCCGTCCGCTATTTTTGCAATAATCTTATTTTTTACAACCAGTAAACAATCTGCCCAAATATTAAATCTGACGACAATCACTATGATAATACTAAATGTAATTTTAATGGTAATATTAGTGTTGTTGTTTTTGTCACTGATTGGAGGAGTTCCTACTACACTATGAGGCGAGGACAGATGAATATGGTATTGGTGGGTGCGATACTATCTATAGCATTTTTAGTAATAATGGTAGTAACTTTTGACAAATTTACCAACGTGGCTGCGATTGACGATGTTTCAGATAGCTATTGTAAAAACAAAATCAATGCATTAAGTACACAGTCTCTGGGTAAAGATGCAGATCAGATAAAAAATGCATTAATGCCCGATTGGGTTCTCTTGGAATTTTCTCGTAAATGTCAGACTCGAGAAGAAGTAATTGATCCCAATAAATTAACTCGTTGTCCTATCGAAGTAAAATCAATGACGAGCAACACCATTCAAACTACTGAGAATTGTGTAATATATGAAATATTGGAATTATCTCGACGTTGCTGGGATATGAATATGGCGGGAACAATAGATGGATATAATTGGGCGTGTTTCAACGTAATGATTGGCGAATCTGAACATATTGATCCAAACATAAGACTGAGAGAGCGATTAAATTCAATATTCCAATGTGGTTCAGAGGAGGCTGCCCCAACTTGCAATTCAATAAAAGCGAATGCTCTATCTGATGCCCAAGTCATATCTGTTTATAATGCTTATTTAATAAATATGGAAGACTCTACAAAGGGAATACTACTTTCATGTATGAACGAGAATGCAAAACACAAAGATCAAAATCTAACAATTGAGGGATACGGAGGAGATGTAAATATACGAGAACCAATTTTTACTGAATGGTATCGAGAAATAGTGGAGGAATATAATGGAAATTTACCTAAACACTTAATTGATTCTAAAATGAATTATTCGGGCGACAAATCAAATAGCTGTTATAAATCAGATTTTTATTTCAATCTCGATTCAATTTTAACAAACACGACTGACGCGATTTCCGAACAAGAACAATATCGAGAATCATTAATTGCTAAATTCTGTAATTCGAGACACGATCCTGCAAATTGCTTATCTCAGAACACTACTATAGACATAACTGCTAAATTAAACAAAGGTTTAGCTAGCCATATTAATTGGGACGAGATAAAAAATGTAATGTCGGTCGCAAAATTACCTAATTCAGATTTAACATATGAAGATTACTTCGATTCAGATATTGAATTAAGAAACAATGAACCGATTCGAGAAAGTGCAGCCTTCCAAGTAACTTATTGTGATGGATTATTACCTCTTTGGTCGGGAATAATACCTAGCTATGCTTGTGGTGCAGATAAAAAAATATTGCTGTCCAATGATTTAGACGCGGGCGGTTCTCGCCTTGCTCGAGAAAATATTGCTTCAAGTTGCCCAATATTCTCGACAGTAAATTCTATACTTCCGGATAACGACGTTACGAGCACAATGACAAGCATCTGCGAGCAAGTCACTATCTAACTCTAACTTTTTATATAATGAGACCAAATAGTTTTTATGAAAAAGGGAGCTTCACTTCCAATTGAAACTGTCATTATATTAATAATTGCAGTTATAGTTCTTTTGCTTATGGTAATGTTTATCACGGGAAAGTGGGCAAATTTAACATCAATTTTTGGCGGACTCGAAAGCCAAGTAGGAAGTTCTCTAAACGAATCAACGAGTATATTATAATGGCGGTAGCTTTAGAAATCCAAGGAATCATTTCATTAGTAATGGCAGCGATGTTTGTTGTAGCGGGAGCATATTTACTCAGTACAATTTTTATTCCGTCCGGAGAAGAATATTCAATTATGGCAATGCGAGACATTGCATCTCATGCTAAGAAAATTGATAAGGCGGATTCAGGAGATTGTTCTGATTTTAGAATAAAAGTTCCGTCTGGATTTAGAATAAATGTGGAGGAAAAAGAAATCATGATCGATACTGTTGGAAAAGGAACAGTAAAATCCATAGATATGAAATATTCATTATCGCTCCCAAGTAAATATGACGGAGACAACGATTTGAACAATCCCGGGAATTCATTCCCTATAAATGAAGATTTTCAGGACACTGTTGATGAGGAAGTATGTATGTGTAAAAAAGGAAGCAACCTCATAATGTTCCCTCAACCAACAGTGCTAGGGATAGTGGAACACTGTGAAACATGGATCTCAGTTAGATTAAATGATCAGTTGACATCTAGATTTTAAAATGACAAAAAAAGGAATGTCAGGAGATATGGTACTTCAAATTGGTCTATTAGCAATTGCTGCATTTACGACTTTGATGTCTGTAAATTTGTTTTATGATTCGGTAGAAGTTGCAGTTTATGGTGACCCGTATTTAGCGACCAGAACTATGACGTCATATGTTGACTTTATTGATTCTGCACCAGTTCCAATGAAGATATATCATGAAATCCCGCAAGACTTAGCAGGAAACCCTGGTTACGGAACCGTGTTGTATAATCCTGAAGAATGCGAATTTAAGGTAAATAAATACTCGCAAGATTATATGTCGGACGTAATTTTAAATCATGCGTGGACTGGAGTCACAATAGAAGAATTATTATCTGTATACGCTCTAGCTAAATATAATAAACAATTTGAAGCCAATTTGTTGAGGGCAGGAGCACATGTTGCAGATGATTCTTCACGAATAAACAATATAATAAGAAGTAAATTGCTTAGAGAACAATTAATTGAAGAAGGTATAGATTTAACTGCAGTAAGTGCACATCATCGACAGATGACTGGAGAGGCACTTGATTTAAGCAGTCACAGAGCGGTGCGTAATGCAGTAGCCGCACATGCCGCAGCTGAAGCAATGGATCTAAGTAGTTATGATGGATCAGTTGCATCATTTTGGTCCGCAGTAGACCAAGGAATTGCAAATAAGGCAGTAAAAAAATCACCGGGGCTATTTTCATTACAATCATTCAAATCTGCTGCCAAATGGACGGTAACTCGTCCGGAAGCAATAATTAAAGGAGGAATTCGAGTAGTAACAAAACCATTCAGAATGATTCTAAGTCCGGTCACAAAAATAATTAATCCATTAATAGTTAAAGCAGGCAAAGGATTCAAAAATAAAATAATTAATCCAATTGTCAGAGGATTAGGACTTTCAAAAGTATTGAGTGCAACTGAAAATATATATATTCCAACACCATTTGGACCATTTCCACTTGGTAGAATCATCGCAACTGTTCTCGCCGTAGCTAGTTATGGCGTTGAGTATTATTTTACTTACATTCCAATCTCACATTTCATAGATAGATCTCAAGATGCAACTGCGGCGATTAATAAGGAATGGGTATCTGCATCCTGTATTTCAAAACCTGAAAAGGTTGTTATAACCAAACCGAACTGTAAGTCAGAACCATTTGCCGTTTATCCCGATTTCACTAGTTGGACAGAGACCGATAGTAAGTTATTAAACGAATTTATAGACTTAATAAATCCGTTAACTTCATTAGAATCTATACTGGCAATGCCAAAAAGCGCACCAGTTGTAGAAATTAAGGAATATGAGGGAATTGAATCTGAAGGCGAAGTATGTATAGATTATCATAATGCATTATTGGCCAAAGATGCAGGAATTTTATGGGATACAGATCCAGAGTCCGGTATGATCAAAGAATGGGTAACAAATCCTAAAAAACTAATTTTAACGGTACCTTTTGCTAGTTGCGGAGTAGCATCATTTATTTGGCCAAGTTGGGGCCCAGCATGTACTGGAGCTTATGCATTAACTTATGTATCATTGTGGGCAACACCGCGAGATCTAGCTGAAAAGGCAAATCTTATTGCGTGGGTAAATACCGCCGGAACATTATTAGCAACACCTATCCCTCCGACTCCGCCTAATGCGTATGTTCCCATGGTCATGAACGCACCAACAGTAATCGGTATTGATTCAACAAACTTCTTTCCATTTGTTTCTAAGTCTTCAGGAATGATTGATACTGATAAATATTATTATATGGAAAATCCATATATGATCTCAATCTCAAAAGACTACCGAGACGGAGAGTATGTAACGGAGATAAGTAAAGAACTATGAAAAAAGGATTGATGCAACTTCAGACAATAATTTACGTAATTTTCGCAATTATAATTCTAATGGCAGGAATATTTTCAGTTCAGAGCTACTTAGCAAGTATGGAAGTAGATATAGATTATGAGTTAGACAATATGGATTTAGCGATTCTAGGAAAAAGAATTATTGGTTCAGATAAATGTTTCATTGAATTGAATGAAATTGAATCTGTCTCCGAGAACAAATATTCAATTCCATATTATGATCAAGGTAACCTGATAAAATCAAAAATATCTTCAAATATAGATTCATGTCTTGCAGGTTTCCCTAAAGAAGATTATAAAGTCAAATTCCACACTTTGAATCCGAAAACGGAATTTTATTCATGGGGAGATGCTGAATGCGAACCAGATATGGAATTATTAGTAAGGTTTAATGAGGATCTCGGATTAGTTGAGGTGTGTTCAGATGCGTAAAGGTCAAATTTCCAGCCTTTTTGAAATATATTTTGGAGTAATCATAATTTTATTTATCATGATATCTAGTTTTTATTTTGCAGAAAGATCAGAAATAAATGCGGATGCAGATGTACTGTCGGTGAACACAGGATTAGAGTGTTATAATAATCTTAACAATATTCTTAAAACAGAATCAATTTTTGATGAAAAGACATCTATTCACTTGGGAAAAAGCGCAACTCTTCAAGAAGATTTAGATAGAATACGCGAAAATCTAAAAGAGTTATCTGATTTCAAACTATCGATTTTAACAGAATGTTCAAATTTTAAAGAAGGTTGTCCGGACGAAGAGAGTATTGCGGCATTTAATAATTTGACGAGTACAGTAGAACAAGAATGTGCATTCCCAGTCATTAGAGAAGAGTGTTTGCCTGACACGCCGTGCACAATCTTTTTGAAAATGGAGGTGTTTGAATGAATAAACGCGGAATAATAATTATACTTTATTCTGTTGCACTTTTAGCAGTTTTCGCAGTAATTTTATTAGCTACTGTTGAACCAAAATCCTTTACAGTCGAAGTTGGCCAGACTCACGCAGAAATTGTCAGGACAACTGAAGCAATCCAGAACTATAATTCATATGCTAAAGACGCGGCAGAAGTTTCGTACTATAGATCCGTAGAACATCTAGATAATAGAGAAGAATTCAAAAGAGAATTTATATTTAATTTCGAAGAAATAATGTCTGAATATCCAATTTTTGATGAATCTGAAATTCGATACTCATTCAAAGATAAAATTTTTATGGGATATCATTTTGAATTTAATGAGGAAACTGTCAAAATTATAGGAATGCCCGAGTTATTTATTGAATATGATTATTATATTGATGAAAATGATGAGATAATATTCAATGAAAAAGAGATTCCAGACTATTATTATGTTTATTCTGGGAATTTTGAGACAAAAATCTATCCACACTTTGAAATAACTAAACCAAGCTCTGCTCCTGAAGAAGACACTGAAGAAAGCGAATAGTGAGTACGAAATATTTAAAAAGCACACCCATTAATTGAAACCCATGGCAAAGCTAAGAGGAGCACGATGTCACAGACGATTAAAAAGAGCATTTACTCGTACATCTAAGTATCGTAGAAAGTCGTATATTAAGGCTGCGCCACCACATAAAATCATTCACTTTGACGCCGGAAATAAGAGATACGAAGGATTTGAATATATTGTAGTTCTATATGCTAAAAAAGATATCAATTTGAGACATAATGCTATTGAAGCAGCAAGAGTTACTGCAAATCGATATATGGGAAAGACTGCAGGAAAAGGTGCATATGGAATGAAATTGAGAGTATTCCCTCATCAAATTATTCGAGAAAACCCGATTGCAATGGGTGCAGGAGCAGACCGAATGTCTCAAGGTATGCGAGCATCATTTGGTAAATCAGTTTCACGTTCAGCAAGAGTAAAATCTGGACAAGCAATTATGCAAATTTATGTTACGGAAGGAAATATTCAAAATTCAAAAGATGCTTTGAAGAAAGCAGCAAGCAAGTTCCCAATCGCATGTAAAACAGTTACTGAAAAAAATAAGATTTTCGATCCAAATGTAGATATTAGAGATTTCGTTGTAGAAGATGAACCGGAACCGGAAGTTGAAACATCAACAGAAGAAGATTCTGAAGAAGGTAAAGAAACATCTGGCGAAGAACAACCAGTAGCCGCGGCTGCAGAATAATTCTCAATTCTATAAATGCTTTTAATAATAATAGCGCCATAAGTCTTTATGATCGAATGGCTTTCCGAGTTATCAAAAGATGATATATCTAGAGTTGGAGAGAAAGCATCACTTTTAGGAGAATTATCAAAATTTGGTTTTCCCGTTCCAAGAGGATTCGTAGTTCCTTTTTCTGAGTATAATGAAGTATATCAGCGACTTGAACCCGAAATTAATGCTGCATTATCTGCAGTTGACGTAAATAATATTTCAACAATCACTTCTGCATCAAAACGAATTGGAGAGTTATTTCAAAATTATAAATTTTCCGATAGTTTCAAAAAAGAATTAGAAGAATTTTACTCTAAATTACATATTGATAAATCAACATATGGCAACGTGGATATGGGTGCCTTCAATTTTATAAAGGCGGGAAGAGACAAACCCTTTGTTTCAGTTAGAGTATCAACTAATTCTTCAACACCGAAACATTTCTCAACGTATTTGAATGTTAAACGAATTGTGAATATCGAGCCCGCAATCAAGAAAGCTTGGGCTTCAATTTATTCTCCTTATTCAATTTTATATCGTAAGTTAAAGAATGCACCATTTCCTCATTCCGCAGTCATAGTTCAAGAAATGGTTTCTGCAGCAAAGTCAGGAGATGCATTTTCATTAAATCCTTTGAGTGGAGATAATGCCCAATTTATTATTCAAGCAAGATGGGGGCTATCGCTTAGAAATTCTCCGGGAGCAAGCATATACATCTGTTCAAAAGAAGGTTCTAGAATAATTGAATCTCATGAAAACATTCCCGATAGCTATTACACAAATGATCCACAATCGGGAGTCACAGCACTGAGAACTTTAGAAGAAGAATTCAAGAAAGTTCCATTAATTAGTGAAAGAGAAGTAAATTTACTTTCAAAAATCGTTGGAGACATTGAATCGAGAGTGGGCTTCCCCGTACACATTGAATGGGCAATTGAAAAAAGAAAATTTAAATTATTACAAGTTTCCCCACTTTCTCATTTCTTCAAGTCTCGACCAGTAATTAATTTTGACAATGAACAAATGAAATCAAGTTTGAAGGGTCTAGTTTCTAACTCCGGAACAGTTCTAAATTCAAAAATCAAAAACATAAATGATAATCCTGAACAAGGGGAACTAGTTTATACAAATAATTTTAACGGTAATTCAATAAATTCATTAATCCGAAGTTCGGGAATTATTTTTGAAAATGAAGATTTAACTTCTTTCGGAACAACAGTTGCTCGAGATTTTGACAAACCAAGCATGGTCAAAACCAGAGTTAACCAAATCAATTCTGTCGAACTCGAACAAAAAAACAAACAAACAGAAGAACCAGAATTTACAGAAGATGATTTAGAACGGATAAAATCTCTTTTATCAGAACTTGAAAATGAATTAATTGAATTGAATATGAAATATGCTGCAGAACGTCAGTCTGGAAAAGATGTAGATAATGACAAGGCAAAAATAATTTCAGATTTAGAATGGCAAATTCGTGAAGTCAGAAATAAGATTAATCCGAATCAACAGTAAACATAACGTTATCTTTTTCTACGTCAAATAAGCCAATAATTGCTCCCGCATCTAACCATGCATGAGAATAATTTACTGCCGCAAAGGCGTTTACCCAATTCCCTTTTTTCTTGAAATGTTTGGCATCTGACAAATAACTCTTAGACATTTCTAAATAGGTTTTAGCACGTTTTTTATCTGTTTTAGAAAGACCTTTTTCAAGTTTCACCTTTTTCAAAGCCCGAGTGGTCAAATCAAGATATTTATTCAATTTCGTTTCAGTTATTAATTTCATATTACTTGAACTTCAACAATTGCCGCAACGACAATTAATAAAGCTGATAAAACAATCAATAGTCCGCCATCTCTTAAAATGTTTCTAAATCGATCTCCGGCATAATCTTTCTTTTCAATCGCCTCAGAAATTATACTTCCCGCAATTGCAGCCATAAAGAATGCCACAAATTCCATGGATGCATGAGGTAAGTAATATAGCAGAGTCGGGAATCCCTTATATGCCAAGAAAGTTCCCAACACAGAGGCGTTCCAGGAAATTATGAAAACGGAACCCGCTCCGTAAAGTAGTGATAAAATAAGGGAAAGCAGTATAATACTTAGATTGTTTTTAATTATCGGAAGCAAATCCGTATTTTCTAAAGAGTAATTTATTGAACCAGAGAATACTTTATGTTGTTCAGTAAATAGTAAATCTCCGAGAGACGGAAAAAGTGTCGATAGAATAAAATAAACTGCAGACACGCCGAGAAAGAAGTAGAAAAATACTTCAATGACTTGTCTATTTCTCGAAAGTGCTTTTTTGAAAGTGTTTGCAGTTGCCTCAGCATCTTCCTCAATAGAAATTAGTTTTCTCAAAAATGGAAGCGAACCTATAACGATAAATGCCAAAGTTGCCATTCCTGCATTAACTTGAAATACGCGATAACCAACTAAGATTGCAATCAGAGTAATGATGGCCCCAAAACATGCAGCATAATATGGTTTTGACTCCACCTTTTCGACAGAAATGATTCTCTCTAAAACCATAATTAAGAATTTTATTCAAACTATAAAAATGTAAGTTTTATATATCTCGGAACACATTATTAATAATGTCCAAACCAAAAATTTTGAAATCAAATTTAAGCGTAACATTAGTTTTGGTTATAGTTGCAGTAGTATTTTTATACGGATTTAGTTCTACAGGAAAATTTACGGGCGCATTTAATGAGTTGGACTGTTCAAATCCAGGAACTTTTTCATTAGATTCGGACAGCGACGGCGACGGACTTCCGGATGTTTGTGAAAAAATTGTCGGTACAAATCCAGTAATTGCAGACACAGACGGAGACGGATGTTTGGATGGACACGAATTGGGAACATCAGACCCATTGATTGTTGATTGTGTAAATTAACAACGTTTTTAATTAATCAAAATTGGCAGAACTATGCTCGAAAAGTACGACATCGAATTAAATAGAATTGCTGAAGAAGCCAAGAAAATAGATGCTAAAACAATCGTTTTACAACTACCTGACGGTTTGAAATCAGATGCAGTTAAATTATCAAAACAAGTCGAAGAGCTTACCGGATGTTCAGTGACGGTTTGGGCAGGTTCAAATTTTGGAGCATGCGACGTTCCAACAAATCTGCCGAAGGAGTACGATATGATGGTTGCTGTCGGACACGCTTTCGCATATAATAAGAAAGATTAATAATATCTGAACAGATATTATGCTATGCGCAAAATCTACATTTTATTATTTATTTTTATTATTTTATTTAGCGGATGTATTAAATCTGAACCAATCGAAGAAATTTCGATTGAAGTTGCCGATGAACCAACTGAAGAAATTGTTCAAGAACTTCCCGTAACCAAACAATATGAACTAGATTTAACAATTAAGGTTATGCCCTTAAAATATTCAGAGATGACAGAATATCTTCCGAAATATGGAGAGGTTTTCGAGATACCGTTCTTCGCCAGTAATAGAGTTTCAGACTCAAAATTATTACATGCAATGAATATAATGGCGCAATATCTAGATAATGATGAGGACGGAATTCCTGACAATCCGGCTGTTGTTGATGAACTTGTTAATCGAGGCGCAGGAATGATTATGTTTTCCGATGAGAACGAGGCTGAAAATTCAAGAATTTGGGATACAGATTTACCACTTGACAGATTACAAGAATTATATGCGGAAGAAACAATTATTTCGGGATCCAGATTTGACGCGAGTTTGGAAGAAATTTTCCATTTAATTACCGACATTGGATATGAAGGAGTGTACCCTTCGATTTTCGGTGAATTTTCAGGATCTCAATTGGCAGATTTGATGGATAATGCACGGGGAGGACACTTCGAAAACGAAGGAACAATGAGGGAAGATGGTGAAACTTTTCAAATTGCAGTCCCAGCCTCCTATCCTGCAGGAGCATGGTATACTTATGATGACGAAACCTGTACATATGATTGTATGAATACAGAATATATCTATTGGGCAATGACATCTATTTTAGGTGCACAAGAAAATCGGTGCGGAGAGATTGGAGATGAATGGAAGCTCTGCACTAAAGAAAAAGTTATGTCTCAAGACCCAGGAATCTATGCGTTATTGACTGACTCTACGTACGGATTACCTACTGTTTTACCTGACGGAACATACGGGAATTAGTTCTGCGTAATCTTTAAATAAAATCAACCAATTCTAGCTACATGGCACTCTTTGGACTTGAAGGTACATTGGGAGTTGGAATTGGACTTCTACTTGGTTTAGCCTTGTTGAAGTA
>CAZUFS010000003.1:0-20775 GCA_964619795.1 Candidatus Woesearchaeota archaeon
GGTAGTGGTAAAACTAATTTAGCAACTTTGATCGCACTTTCTTCTGCCGAAAATGGAAAAGTTATTTTTATTGATACTGAAGGTGGGCTTTCAGTCGATAGAATAAAACAAATGTTCCCTAAATCTCACGCGAAACGTCTGAATAATCTGATAATTAAGAAGCCAACTTCTTTTCAAGAGCAGAATGAGGTTTTTGCAGAGTTGGAAAAGTCGGTAGAAAAATATAACCCTTCATTAATTGTGGTGGATTCGATTTCAATGTTGTATCGATTGGAGATGGGTGAACGAGAAGCCAGCGCGGTCAATAAAGATATGGCTCGTCAATTAGGAATATTGAGAAAGATATCTCACGAAAAAATTATTCCCATTTTATTAACAAATCAAGTGTACGCAGATTTTGATAAAAAGGATGACATCAAGATGGTCGGTGGAGATTTGATGAAATATACCTCAAAATGTATTGTCAAACTTGAGTTGACTCCGACAGGACGATATTTGAATTTAGTAAAACATCGGTCCATACCGATCAAACGAGTTAGATTCGAGATAACTTCTGAAGATATAATCGAGGCAACGGGTTCAAAGAAATTTAGTTTGTTCTAAAACGCATAATAAATTACTACAATAAACGCCAAAAATAATGCAACTACCCACAACCATTTGAATTTATTTTTTGCTGTCTTTAATTCGGACTCATTAACATTCTTGAGGTCTTCCTCAACACTATTTGGATTTTTCATCTTTGGATTTACAATCTGGATTCGGACAGAATTTCCAAGGTCTTCGTCCGCTTCGAGTTTGTAAGATAGTAGTATTACATTCTTCACATTTATTCTTTGTCACGGTTAGAACCCCTTTCTGAGGTAATGGCCAAGTAAATTTGCATTTAGGGTATCCGCTGCACGCAATGAATCTCTTTTTACTTGCACGAGAACGTCTGACAACTAACATTTTTCCGCAAGTGTGTGGAAATAGTTCGACATTTTTCTTCTTAGTATTAACAAATGACTTTGACAGCACTTTACCGATTTTTGCAGTATTTTCTTTTAAATTAGCATAGTATTTGGTTACCGATTTTTGAGCAGCATTAATTACTTCGTTAGACGAAAGTTTACCTGAACGAACATCTTCCATTGCCTTGTCAAATTTTCGAGTCAATGTAACGGAGAGTATTTCGGGTGAGAACTTCTTGAAAGTGTAATAAACATTCATTCCAAAATCAGTTACTTCGATTGGGTTTCCTTGAATATAATTTCGTTTCTCTAACGTTTCAATTATCGACGACCTGGTTGACTTGGTTCCAAGACCTTCTTTTTCCAGTAGCTTGATTAATGACGCCGTAGTAAATCTTGCAGGCGGTTGGGTTTCTTTTTCTTCGAGTTCAGAGTTTTGTTTTAGTATCTGTCCTATTTTTAGACTTGGTAGTTCTACTTCTTTTCTTACAGCATGTGGTCCATACCAACTCATCCATCCTTTTTTTGTAGTTACTACGCCTCCGAACTTGAAATTTTCTCCGGATATATTTAATTTCACGCGGGTCGATTCTCGCTCTCCTTGCTCTCCGAATACTGCAAAGAATCTGCGCACAATCAAATCATATATTTTTAGTTCATACGGCGAAAGTTTTCCTGGGCGCTCTCCTGTTGGGTGTATTGCAGGATGAGCTGGATCTGATTTTCGTCCCTCATTTGGTTTCAAATTGGTTTGGAGAACTTGGTCCACAATTTCCTTATATTTTGAATTCTTAGCTAATTTCTTAAGTATTTTGGGAAAGTTGATAGATTTTGGTAATTTTTGAGATGAAGTTCGAGGATATGATATATATGCGTTCGAGTAAAGTGTTTGGGCAATCTTTAACGTCATTGACGGGGAGTATTTGAATAATCTGTATGCTTCCAATTGTAGGCTAGTTAAATCAAATGGGACTGGCGGAGAGACTTTTTGTTTGGATTTACGAATGTCGGAGATTGTTCCATCCTTACCCTCTATTTTTTGGAATATTTTATTTGCTGCAGTCTCATCAAATAACTTGTCTTTTTCATGAACTGCTTTAATTGCTTGTTTATTTAGCCATAATTTTGCAAATATTTGCCAAAATGGAATTGGTTTGAATTTTTTGATTTCTAATTCGCGTTCTGCTAAAATTGCGAGAGTTGGCCCCTGCACTCTTCCAATACTCATTGGCTGATATCGATTTAATGCTTTAGAAACTGAAGATGAAATTATTTGGGATAGGTTTATCCCATAATACCAATCGAGGGTGTGTCTGACAATCCCTGCATTTGCCTGACTCCAATTTAATGTTTTGGATTTATTTGAATATGCTTTATTTAATTCGTCAGAAGTTAATGTTGAGAACTTCATACGATTTGCATCATTACGTTTCAATAATTCTCTAACAATATTCAATCCGATAACTTCGCCCTCTAAATCATAGTCTGTGGCCACAGTAACTATTTTTGCCTTTTTACTTAGCGATTTTAACAACTCGAAGTAAGGTTTTGAGAATGCTGAAGTTTTGGAATTTTCGAAGGATGGTGCCCATTTCACATCAAATACTGGATAGAATCGTTCATTCTTAGTTAGACCGAATAAATGTCCTACGGCCGGAGCAATAATTATTTGGCCGTCATGAGATTCGTAATATTTTACCCGTTTTCGAGTTTTAACTTTGAACTTACCGATGCTTTGGGCAACTTTTGACGCTGCGCTCGGTTTTTCAGTAACAATTAATTCCATTATAATTCAATGATTGCACCAGTTGGTCCCGGATTTATCACTAATGTTTTTCCCAATTGATCCGAGTTTCCGAAGCACTCGTGAATATGACCGCATAAACTTAAATCGATTTTATTTTTAGCCAAAAATTTTTTGATATTTTTGGCACCGACATGTTCCTCGATATCTGGCATGTAATCGCAGTTTGTTCCATGTGGTGGTCTGTGTGTAACTAAAACTACTTTTCCATTATCGTGTTTATTTCTGAATTCTGTGATTAATTTTTCTAACTTGTTTTTTGAGTTTTTGAGATTCTCTTCAACTAATCCTCTGAATCCGCCCCCACAACCAATGAATAAAATATTTTCAAATACGAATTTATCTTTATGAATTGAAATTATATTCTTTAATTTTGGGTCAAAACGCTTGTGTTCTTCGTGGTTCCCCGGAATAAAGAGTAATTTTTTACCAAAATGTAAATCTCGTAGATTCTTCGATATATTTTTACCCATTTTTGTGAAATCTCCGGCCAATACCAATATATCGGGTTTATTGGATTCATAATTACTCTTAAGTGCGTCAACATGTTTTTTGTCGGAGTGTGTGTCTGTAAATGCTAAAATTTTCATTTTGGTTTTATTGTTTTGAAACCAGTATATTTCCGAAGAGCCTTTGGAATGTTTATTGAACCATCTTTATTTTGGTGGTTTTCAATTAAACATGCAATGGTGCGCTCCGTTGCCAGAGCAGTACAGTTCAAAGTATGCACAATTTTTCTAGAACCGTCCTTATCATCAAATTTGACATTCAGTTTTCGCGCCTGGTAATCTATACAGTTGGTTCCAGAACATAATTCTCGGTAAGTATTTTGAGCAGGAAACCATCCTTCAATATCGTACTTTTTTGATCCATTATCATTCATATCTCCGGAAGCAATGTTTACGACTTGGTATGGAATCTCCAATCCTTTAAACAAGTCCTCAGTTAATTTAATCATTTTTTCATGCCATTTTTTTGAATCTTTTGGGTGACAGAATACATATTGTTCAATCTTATCGAACTGATGAACTCTGAATATTCCTTTTGTATCTTTGCCATGACTTCCTGCTTCCTTTCTGAAGCAAAGAGAATATGCTGAGTATGCTTTAGGTAAATCTTTGTATGTCAACACTTCATTCATGTGATAAACTGCCAAAGTTTGTTCGCTAGTGGCGATAAGGAACGCGTCTTCACCTTCGATTTTGTAAAGTTGTTCTTCGAAATCGCAAAGTTCTGCTGCTGCCTTCATCGGAGCATGTCGCAACATCACAGGTGTTGTCATTGGGGTGAATCCTGCTTTTGACAACTTATCCATCCCATATTTCATTAGTGCTAAGTTTAACATGGCAAGTTCGTTTTTCAAATAATAGAACCTTGACCCAGAGTACTTTGATGCTCGATCTAAATCTGCGCCATCAATTATATTGATTAAATCTGCTTGGTGCTTCGGTTTGAATCTAAATTTGGTTGGTTTCCCCCATTTTCTGATAATAACATTTCCCGACTCGTCTCTCGCAATTGGTACTGTTTCATCAAGAATGTTTCCCACCTTATACCTTAATTCATCTCGAGTTCGAAGATACTTCTTTGCCTTAACATCAATTTTTGAAATTTTTTCAGAAGTATCCCTCATTGCTTTTATTTTGGTATTTGCAGATTTGCCCGATTTCTTTAATTGATTGATTTCTTTAGAAACGGTGTTCCGCATAGATCTTAATTTAGATAATTTTGCTATTTCATTTCGCCATAATTTATCATATTTCAGAACTTCGTCAACCAGCTTAGGATCCTTAAATCGTCTCTTTTCAGATTCCTTGATCAAAGACGGATTATCTCGAAATAATTTTATGTCAAGCATCTAGAATTTTCAAGTTGAATACTTTTAAGGATTACTAACGCATTAATTTGTTGAATTTATCTTTATTCTCTTCTGCAAAAAGCAATAATTCTATTGCGTGATTTGCGAACGAATCGACATCGTTGAAGTCAGATTTACTCAATATTTTCTTAATTCGCTCAATTTTTTGCTCATCAATATTTACCATACTTAGAATTTAGATAATATCTTTTTACTTTTTCTTTTGTTTAATGATACTCTCAATACATCTTCGATTCGAGACGCTTTATGAATTTTAATTTTAGAAAGTTGTTTTGAATCCAATACAATATCTTCAGAATTTGCTTCAGGTATAATTATCTCTTCGATTCCTGAATTAATTGCCGCCTCAATTTTAGCAGTAATTCCTCCCACTGGCAATACTTCTCCTCGAATTGATAAACTTCCAGTCATTGCGACATCCTGTCTAACTGGAATTTTGCTTAACGCTGAGATAATTGCTGTTGCGACAGATACCGAAGCAGAGTCGCCCTCCACTCCCTCATAAGTTTGTATAAATTGTACATAAATATCATATTTCTCTTTGATGTCTTTGCCAAATGACTTCATAACAATTGCAGAGACATTTTCAATCGCCTCTTTCGCAATCTTGCCCAGTTGCCCAGTTGCAATTATTTCTTTTTTCTTTCCTCCGGAAGTTACTTCGGCTTCGATAGGCAATACTATTCCGGACTGTCCAATAACTGCCAGACCATTTACTCGACCAATTTCTTCGCCATCATTTCTAACCACTCTGTAATCGCTGACATGAGTTATGTGTTTATCTGCAAGTTGCTGTTCTAATGTTTTGGAAATTAATTCTGCTGCCTTAACGTGCTTTAATTCGACTAATTTAGAGTTCTCTTCCTTCGCCAAATCTCCGGCAGCTCTAACGAGTCCACCTAATTCTCTAAATTTTAATGTTAATTTTTTCTTTTTACCTGACATCTTTCGAGCCATACGGATAATTTCATTACATGCTGGTCGAGAAAAGTGTGGTATCTTACCGTCTTTTGAGACTTCCTGTGCAATAAATTGATAATAAAATTCTCGATTTTTCTTAGTATCTGCAATATCATTTTCCATGACGATCTCATAACCATATCCTCGTATTCTAGAACGTAGGGCGGGATGCATGTTTTTTATTGTATCTATATTTCCTGCTGCAACTAAAATAAAATCGCACGGCACTGGTTCAGTTCTGACCATGGCTCCCGCAGATCTTTCAGATTTGCCCGTGATTGAATATTTCTTTTCCTGCATTGCAGTCAATAAATCTTGTTGAGTAATCGGATTTAATGTTGCGACCTCATCAATGAATAGAACTCCTTTATTAGCCCTATGAATCATCCCGGGCTCGACCCTAAGATGGGCGGGAGTTCCCAGACCTCCTGATTGAAATGGGTCGTGTCTTACATCTCCGAATAGTGCTCCTGCATGCGCTCCAGTGGCGTCAATAAACGGTGCCTTTTGGTTTTTGCTTGAATCAATTAATAATTTTGGCTCATTGGTTTTTTTCTTTTTAGAAACCATATTTATCGAAACTGCATAAATCATTAAGAACATCATTCCTGAAATTAAAGATGCTGCAGCCATTATATCTCCGTAAATTCCCCTTAACCACCAAGGTAGCATTAATGCAAATAGTGCTAAAAGTGTGAATATGATTGATTGCCGTTTTGTAGAAACGGAAAGGTTTTCTCGGGCGCGAGATAATAGTTCCTTACCTCTTCCGGAAAGAATTGGTCGCACCAACGGAGTGTTTTCGTCAGAAGAATTTGGTAAAATTAAAATATCTTTTAGAGATTCTTTTGGAACCAGATAAGATAACGCTTGCCCCATCATCGATTTTCCGGTTCCAGGTTCACCAATTAATAAAATGTGCCTGCGTTGTTTTGCTGCCTTTTTGATTAGAGATACTGCCTGAGTCTGACCGATTATTTTGTTTACGAGATCTTGAGGTACACTTACTGCTGAAGTATCTTTAAAACTCATTTAGAACTGCGTTGGTAAAAATTTTTAAAGTTATCAAATCGACATAGTTATTCTTGATATGCTGGTGCGGCTGCACGTGATACTAACATAATGTCTCCTATTGCTTTTACGTGGTGGTGCGGTAATATAACTCCTTTGGCACCGGGCATTGCTTTCGATAGATAAGATTTAGAAGTTGCTCTAACTCGCCAGGAATCAATTTTATTTGTGTGTAAAATTGCCTCTTCAATCTTTCCGAAATATTCCCCAGAGTCTGTGTAAACATCAATTCCATTTACGCTATTTAGATTTTTAGTTATTAACATAGTCTTGAAATAGCTTTTATAAATTTAAAGGTTTCTAGTCATTAGCATATGGAAATAAAAATTATTGGGACCTCCCACATTTCGAAAGATAGTGTCAAAGAAATTAAAAAAACGATTGATGAATTTAAACCAGATATAGTTTGCGTAGAGCTAGATGTTAATCGATATAAGTCATTATTTCAGAAACGTCGCGGTAACTTAAAATTATCGCACATTTCCAAATTGGGTTTGTTTGGATTTCTATTTTATTTGATTGGTTCCATTTCTCAGAAAGTTTTGAGTCGGAAGGTGGGATCAAAGCCTGGTGTTGATATGCGCTCGGCAATTATTGAGGCTAAGCGGGTCGGGGCGAAAGTTGCTTTAATTGACCAAGATATCTCAATTACTTTGCGAAATATGTCTAAACGCGTTCCATTTCCTGAAAAATTAAAGTTGTTCGCATACGTATTGTTTGGTGGATTCATTAGTAAAAAAAGGATTAAATTTAATTTGAAAAGTGTTCCAAAAGATTCTGTCGTTAAAACATTAGTTAGTGAAATGAAACATAAATTTCCTAGTTTTTACAAAGCATTGGTTTCAGATAGAGATAGATACATGCAAAAACAAGTAAAAATGATTGCAGATAAGTTTCCTGAGGCCAAAATATTGATTATCGTTGGTGCAGGACACAAAAGTAGTTTAAAGAAATTTGTTTCGAAATTATAATGCGATTTCTAAAAGAAAAGTTAGTTCTGAGAACTTATCAGGAAGCAGTTTTGGGTAAAATTTATGATAAAAATTCATTTTTAGTTCTACCTACTGGAGCAGGTAAAACGATTGTAGCTATTGCTCTTGCGGGATTGAAGATAAAGACTGGAAAGATTTTGATATTGGCTCCGACTAAACCTCTTGTTGTTCAGCATAAATCAAGTTTTACTGATTATTTTGATAAATCTGAAGAAATTGTTGTTTTAACTGGAGCAGTGAAACCTTCATCTCGTAAAGAACTATGGACCAGTTCCAAAATAGTTTGTGCCACGCCTCAAACGGTTGAGGCCGATTTAATTAAGAGGTATTTCAATCCTGAAGATTTTTCCTTAGTGATTTTTGATGAGGCTCACCGGGCTGTTGGTGACTATGCATATACTTGGTTGGCAAAAAAGTTTTGCACTTCTTCACAAATTTTGGCAATGAGTGCCAGTCCGGCATCGACCAAAGAACGGCTGGACAAAATACGAGACAATCTTTATATTAAACATTTTGAGTTTAAAGATGGATCGTCAATGAAGGATTTTGTTAAAGATAAAACTCAGGAAAAAATATTTGTTGAGTTGAATGCTACGCAAAAAGAAATATCTAAATTATTAAAGAGTATATTAAAGGATAGTGTTCAAATTCTTTATTCGAGTGGGTTAGTTAAATCAAGTGATGAAACTAAAATTAGGAAAGCGCAATTACTGATTATGCAAAAACAGTTATTTGCGCAAGAAAATAAGGAGATTGAAACTTATTTTTTAATTTCCACAATAACTGCTTGTATAAAATTATTACATCTAATTGAAATGTTAGAAACACAATCTGTTAAATCTTTTAATGAAGCAATGATAAAAATTAAGACGCAGGCTTCAAAAGTTAAGGCGTCCAAGAAGATTGTAGAAGATTGGAGATATTCTCGGATAAAATTATTATCTGAAAAAATGGATGGTGAGCACCATGAAAAGATGAAAAAGGTTCTTGATTTAATAGATGGATCATCTAAAGTGATTATCTTTTCGCAATATCGAAACACCGTTGATGAATTGGTGGAATTAATTAATTTGAAATCTGGTGCCAAGGCAAAGGCCTTTGTTGGTCAGAAAGGAGGACTTTCTCAGAAAAAGCAAATCGAGGTATTGGAAGAATATAAGTCGGGAGAATTTAATGTATTAGTTGCGACTAGCGTTTCTGAAGAAGGAATACATATTGAAAATGCAGATATTGGTATTTTTTATGAACCTGTTCCGTCAGCACTTAGAACAATACAGCGAAGGGGTAGAATTGGTAGAATCAATATTGGAAAAATTTATTTATTAATCACTAAAAATACAATTGATGAGAAATACTACTGGGTTTCTTATCATAAAGAAAAACGGATGAAAGATTTGTTGCAAAATGAAAATAATTATTGATCATCGTGAGGCTCGTGGAACTTTACCTAGAAAACTCTACGATCTAGGTCTTGAGGTTGATACTCAGACTTTAGAAATTGGTGATTTTATTATTTCTGAAGACGTGGTTGTTGAATTAAAGAAGGTTTCAGATTTTGTTAATTCTTTAGTAGACGGTCGGTTATTTTCTCAAGCCAAGGAGTTGAAGGAAAACTTTGTTAAACCAATATACATTATTGAAGGTGATCTGAATGATTTGTTTGAGATTCGCAATGTTCATCCAAATGCGATTCGTGCCGCAATGATATCGCTCTTATTAGATTATCAAATTCCTTTCCTGTTCTCTAACTCGGAAATTGAAACGGCCAATATTTTATCATCATTGGTTAAAAGAGAACAGAGAGATGGTAGTAAGAGTATTGGACTTCGGGGTTCTAAGCGAGTATGGACTTTGGAGGAGAAGCAGCAATTTTTAATTGAGGGTTTGCCGTTAGTTGGACCGAAATTGGCAAAATCTTTGCTTAAAGAATTTGGATCGCCATCAAGTATTTTGAGTGCGAGTGAAGAAGATATGTTAAATATTGAAAAATTGGGTCCAAAAAAATATAAACTAATTAGGGATGTTTTGGATTTAGAGGGCGAACATTAATTTTATGATTACTGGTGCAATTGTGAAAAATGCGATCGGCGGTAGTGCAGGCATTGGACGATTATTTTTTTGAATAATTAATAAGCAAAATACGATCGTTGCACCGACAATTGATCCAATTGCTGCCAAAGTTGCTAAATCTACCGAATATTTAGTTAATGTTCCAATAAATAACATTGGGAATGCGACATCGCCAGTTCCCAGCACAAATAAATTATCTGAAGTTATATTGCCTCGACGCTTCGGGTAAATGAATGCCAATGTGGCTCCTCGGTGGGCGAAATTTTTGAATAATTTAATCATATATTTGGATGTATAAACTGCCAAAATATCATATATTGCAAAGATTGACATTAATAATATTACAGTAATTGGTTTCAACAATGTGCTCAAATTTGTTGAAATTCCTAAAATTGCTAGCCCCAATATAAGATTGTGTAAAACCAGTGTTTTTCTAGAAATATATAAAATTAAGATTAATAATGACATTATTGATGCAACTAAATTTGAGTAAAATAGTTCAAATACTGATTTAGATCCGATTAACAAAATAAAGTAAAATAAATATTTAATTAAATTTACTTTTTTAGATAATCTGAAAAATAAAAATAAAAATAATGCTGCAAGAATGAGCGATAGTAAGAATCCATTAGTTGAGATTTGGGATATAATTAACTCAGTGTTTAACTTTTTTATTGCTAACCAAATTGCAGTAAATTGTAAAATTGAAAAAAATATTATGTGTAAAAAAAGGCCAAATAACATAGATTAGTTAAGGTTAATTCATATATAAAATTTATTTGAAACTAAGCATGTTTGCTTTTCGAGTTTTTAGATTTAGAATTGGTATCATCCCTGGATCTGGTTTATGACCTACTTTTTCTTGGAAGGCAGTTGTGGATTGCCAACAGCTTCCTGAAATACTTATTGTATTTTTATAATTACCAATTCTCGCCTTATGAATATGTCCTGAAACCATTATATCTGGAATTTTTTCAATTATATGCGAGTCTTTTTTCATTGGAAGTGTTAAGTTTAAATTGTGAGTTGGTGAAAGATGCCTACGTTTCAATAAAAATTTGTGAATTTCTTCTGCTTTTTCATAACCGCCTGCGACTCTCAGACCCTCAACTTGATCTATTAATTGGTCGAAAGAATATCCGTGATACATCAATACATCTTGCCCTCGATAATTGTCTTGGGAATGTATATTTGTATATGATGGATTCGTAACCATTGTAACGTTCGGTAATTCACTTAATGCTTCAGCATATTCATACATTTTAGGTTGTGGTTCCTCCAATCTGACGCAAGTGTCGTGATTTCCTGGACAGATTATTATTTCCTTATCATCTGGAATTTGTTGTATGTATTTTGCTAGTTCGTTATATTGTTCACGTAAATCTTTGATGTTTAATTCCTTTTCTTGAGATGGATAAATTCCAATTCCGTCTACTAAATCTCCGGGGATGAAAAAATATTTTGTTTTACTTGCGATTTCCTTTTGCCGCTCATTTCCCACCTTTCCATTGAACCAATCGATGAAGGTTTTGAATTGTTTTGGTAGGAAATTGTTTGAACCGACATGTATGTCTCCCGAAAATACGGCGTAAACTTCTTCAGGGGAATAAGTTGGTGGAGTAGATGGGATATCTGGCCAAATTATTTCTGAAACAAACATTATGTCTTTAGATGGACGTCCTTTGAAAATTAGAGTTTCGTCTAAAGTTAAAAATTGTGCTTTTTCAATTAATTCTTCATGTTTTGAAGATATTATTAAATTAATGTTTCCTGTCAAATCTTCCACAGTCAGCTTTAAAGTTCCCGTAGGTAATCTTACTACGTCCGAAACCATCCCTATAATGCTTTGCTCTTCTTGAGAATATCCCGATTTAATTCTTTCAATTGAAACTGAATTTGCCGCTTCAGGTCGAGAAAATAGAATATTCCGCATAAATTTGTAGCGCTCTCGATAGTGTTCAGTAAAATCTTTTGGTTCCACTTTTTTGGGTTTATAATCAAATTCTTTTACAACTTTTAAATTGGATTTTAGATCTTGATTTTTAGGTTTTACAACTACCACTTCTTTATTTAGAGCCTTAGTGGTGGGTAAAATTCCTTTTTTTATTAATTTATTTACTTTATTTGGATTCATAGCATTAACTCATATCTAATTTCTTCCTTCAATTTATCTGCTAAGTCGTTAGGTATTGTTGAATAAATTTCTCTGGTCCTGCCGTGCCTACCTTTGCTAATTAGGCGGGCATTTATTAATCCGAGCATATCTAGTTCGGAAATTAAGTCTGAAATTCTGCGTTGTGTTAAAATAGAGGTATTATTTATGTTACACAAATCTTTGTATTTTTCATAAATTTCACCAGTTTCCAATTTAGATGTTGTTTTTTCGATTAATTGGAATATTGAGTACATTAATAATTTAGATTGTGTTGGTAAAGTTTTTACTAGTTCAGAAATTCGATTAATTTCAATCTTTTCTTCGGCCAATTTTATATGTTCCATCAATACAATTTCGCTATCTTCTCTTTCTGCCACCTCTCCTGCGACTCTCAATAAATCTAGCGCGCGTCGCGCGTCGCCGTGCTCTTTGGCAGCATATGCTGCGCACTTAGCTAGAACTGCTGAATCAATTGTTTCTTTAGAGAAGGCTTCTTCTGCTCGAGCCTCCAATATATCTTTCAGCTCCAATGCATTGTATGGGGGGAAAATAATTTCTTCTTCACCAAGCGAACTTTTTACACGCGGATCTATATCTTCTATGAATCTGACGTCATTGGAAATTCCGATTAAGCAAAGCTTTGCATTTTTTAATTCGGCATTTAGACGTGTTAGTGAATATAAAATTTCATCACCTGTTTTTTTAACTAATCTATCAATTTCATCTAGAACTAGAATAATAATTTGGTCCTTTTCATCAATTTTATTTATGAAAATATTGTAAACTTCGTCAGTCGGTAACCCTGTAATTGGTACGTGCTCACCTAGCGCTTTTGCTAAGCTGGCGATAACTCGATATTCCGTATCTGCAACTTTCTTTAATTTACAGTTTAAATATGCGCAATTTAATTCAGTTCCTGCTAATTTGGCTTTCTCTTTTAATTTATTCAAAGTATATTGAGTGCATAAAGTCTTACCTGTACCTGTTTTACCATATATGAAGATGTTTGAAGGTTTGTTATTTCGGAGAGCTGGTGCCAAAATTAATCCTATTTTCTTTATTTGTGTTGAGCGATGAGGTATGTTCTCAGGAAAGTGTCTAAGTAAAAGAACTTCTTTATTATTGAAAACAGATTGTTTTTCTAGAAAATTATCAAATAAATTATCTAATTCGTCCGTCATATATTTCCATGAGAACTACGCCTTATAATAATTTATCCTCACAAAAATATAATTTAACATTTGATGGATTTGAGTGTTGTGTTTTTTCACGTCTTTTTATGAGAAGTTTTACCCCCTACCCTATCGCTTCTTATGGAAATTGTTTATGTTGTTTGTTTGTTTTAATAATAATATATTATTTATTATCAATATAGAAAAGAAAAGAAAAAAATTTTTAAACTCAAACAAAAATTAAGTTACACTAGAAATGAAGGGGTAAGGGGTTATTTCTTCAATCGCTTAAGAATTCGAACATCCTTTTTAGGTTTGGCGTTGGGACCTAAGGAGAAAACAACTCTCCGAACACCAGTTCCCCAACTATAATTACCTTTAACTTGTTCAACTTTATCTATCTTAAAAACTCCTAAACTAACACCTTTATTCAAATGATAATAAATTGAACGCATTGTGGTTTTATGGAACACTCCAATATATTTCTTATATAATTCATAACCATATCCCTTACCGTGATAATAAATCAACTCAACCAAATTATCTCTGATCGGACTGAATGCAGGTCTTCCTCGAGGCATATGTTTAATTTCCCATAATGTTATTTAAAAACTGCTAAAATTCAAATAACTATGAGTATTATTGCATCTAAGACGATTCAAAAATATTTTCAAAATCTAAAATCAAATACTTTGGAAATTCATAACTTGGCCAACTCAGCAAAAGAGACAGGAATCGATCCACAATTAAAATCAGATATACCTCTTGCAGCATCTGTTGCTGAACGTGTTGAAGCAATTATGGGTTCAATTTCACCAAATTTAATTGGAAGCGGTGTTTCAGAAAGAATTGGTGAATTAGAGAAAGAATATGGTTTCGGAGATTGGAGAGTTGCATTAGTTTTGGCTGAAGAAATAGCAGAACAAAAATTTTGCAAATTTGAAGAAAGAATTGAAGGAATAAATATCGGTATTCGGACAGGATTTGCATACATCACACAAGGGACAGTATCAGCGCCGCTAGAAGGGCTAATAAATATTAAATTTAAAAAACGAAAAGATGGAGAAAACTATCTTGCAATGTATTATGCAGGTCCAATTCGAGGTGGAGGAGCAACAGCATCGGCAGTAACAACTGTGATTGCAGACTATGTCAGGATAAAACAAAACATTGCACGATATGATCCAACTCCAAAAGAAATCAAGAGGTACTATACTGAAGTTGTAGATTATTACGATCGAGTTGAACGTAAACAATACAAACCTACTGCGAAGGAAATAGAATTCATAATTTCAAATTTAACTATGGAATTAAATGGAGACCCAACCTCCGAACTAACTGTATCAAATCACAAAGGCCTACCTCGAGTAGAAACTGACAGAATTCGCGGAGGTATGGCATTAATGTTAACTGATTGTATTCCCTTAAAAGGAGCCAAAGTTTGGAAAAAACTCAAAAATTGGAGAAAGGAGTTTGGATTAGAAAACTGGGTTTGGCTAGAGGAATTCTTGGAACTAAAAGCAAAAATTCATTCGGACAAAAAAGAAGAAGCTAATGACGATGTTAAATTAAAACCAAATTACTCATATATTTCTGAAATCGTAGCAGGACGCCCAGTATTTACGCATCCACTACGACAAGGCGGATTCAGATTAAGATACGGTAGATCCAGATTAACAGGCCACGGATCTTGGGCAATATCTCCAATAACTATGCGAGTTCTTAGCGATTATCTTGCTGTAGGAACACAACTTAGAGTAGAGCGTCCGGGAAAATCAACATCATTAACTTCATGCGATTCAATAGACGGCCCAATTCTAAAACTAAATGACGGCTCAGTAGTAACGCCCAATACAGAGGATGAGGCAAAAGAATATTCTTCTGAAATTAAAGAAATTTTATTTCTCGGAGATATTCTAATTTCCCCAGGAGAATTTATAGAGAACGGACATATGTTGGTTCCGGTCGGATATTGTCCGGAGTGGTGGCTACTCGAATTAAATGAAAAAATACAAAATAAGGGAGAATTCATTAAAAAATATAATTTACCAAATAATTTTTTCAAAACATTTTTACCTCAAAAATTATCACAAAATACACTAATTTCCATATCAAAAAACGAAAAAGTCCCGCTACATCCAAATTTGCTTTTCTTTTGGGAAGAATTAAATCCTGAAGAAATTAAAAAATTAAAAATTTGGTTAAATTCAGGTACAAAAACGCCAACACACACTGAATTAGAACAATCAGATTCTAAAAAATATTTAGAAATAATTGGATGTAATCACAAGGTAGTCAATAACAAAATTCAAATCAATAATACTGACTACAAAAAATTAGATTTAAACTTAAACTTAAGTAGTTCTAACTTACCGACTTCAACCAAAACCCTTAATTTTCTAAATGAACTATCTAATTTTGAAATACGCGATAAGAATGGAACAGCAATTGGCGCCAGAATGGGACGTCCGGAAAAAGCAAAAATGAGAGACATAAAAGGATCACCAAATTTCTTATTTCCCGTTGGAAATGAAGGGGGACGGTTAAGGAATTTCCGAGATGTAATAACAAAAGGATATGTAACCTCAGAATTACCAATCATTTACTGTAACGATTGTAATAAACAAACCATTTTCAAAAAATGTGAACACTGCGACTCATTAAATACTAAACAACAAGTAATTTGTAATTTATCAAAAAAGAAAATGGACGAACCACCAAAACACAATAAATACAGAAACTATGAATATAGAAAGTATGACGTTTCCAAATTGTTCCAAAAAATAAACTCTAAGTGGTCAGGAGAGTTACCAAACCTGATAAAAGGAGTACGTTCAACCAGGAACAAATTCAGATACGTCGAACATCCATTCAAAGGATTGATTCGTGCAAAATACGGACTGAGAGTAAATAAAGACGGAACAATACGATACGATGGAACTGAATTAGGAATAACACACTTTATTCCAAAAGAAATTGGGCTATCGGTTGAAAAAGCACATAACTTAGGATATTTATTCGATAAAGACGGAACTAAATTAACTAACGAAAATCAAATTGTTGAAATATTTCCTCAAGATATAATTATCCCTGATGCAGAACAGTTAGGACCTGAATCTGCAACAAATGTGTTAATGAACACTGCACATTTTGTTGATGAGGAATTAACAACACTCTACAACAAACCCGCCTTCTATAATATTGCAACAAAATCTGATTTAATCGGACAATTAGTTATTGGGTTGGCACCGCACACGTCCGCAGGGATAATTGGAAGAATAATTGGATTCTCCAAAGTTTCAGCACTATTTGCACATCCGTATTGGCACGCTGCCCAACGTAGAGATTTAGATGGGGAGGAGACTAGCATAATGTTAACTCTCGAGGCATTTCTAAATTTCTCAAGAGATTTCTTACCCGATCAGAGAGGTACTAGAAGCATGGACGCTCCACTCGTAGTATCTACAATTCTAAATTCCAAAGAAGTGGATGACGAAGTCTATGATTTAAATATAAATTGGAAACTCCCTATTGAATTATATCGCGGAGCATTGGAATTCAAAAACCCTTGGGATATAAAACTAAAATCAATAAAAGATACAATTGATTCGGAAGAACAATATGAAAATCACGGATGGACGCACCCAACTTCCAATATGAGTAAAGGAGTGTTGGTATCAGCTTACAAATCGTTACCTACAATGAATGAAAAACTAAGTGGTCAAATGGAACTGGCCAATAAAATTCGTGCGGTCGATAAAGAAAAAGTTGCCGAATTGGTTATCAACGGACATTTCATCCGAGATACAAAAGGAAACTTACGAAAATTTACAATGCAAAGGTTCCGATGTGTAAAATGCAATGAAAAATATCGAAGAATGCCGCTCTCCGGAACATGTAGTTCGTGTCACAGTAACAGAATAATTTACACCATCAGCGAAGGTTCAATAAAAAAATATTTGGGTAAAACACTTGATTTAATTGAAATTGAGGGAGTATCGCCATACTTATATGATATAATTAAACTTTTGGAAAAGCGTATAGATTCAGTTTTCGGGAGAGAGGCAACAAAACAGATCGGGTTAAAGGGGTTCATAGATGGTTAAAATAATTTGTCCAGACGGGGAAGAAAGACACATTAATGATATCTATGAGGCGGAGTACGAGCACTTTCCGCCAGTGGTTATACGAGCACTCGTTGCGGGAAGAGATAAAAAAAGAACTCGAGATCCAAATAAGAAACCTCGATTTGGAGTCACACGTTTAACTGGACCTTGCCTTAGACGATCTTATTATGATTTGGTTGAAGAAGTACCCATATCTCTTAACAAACTTTGGATTTTTTCTCGAGGACACGCAATCCACAACTTTTTTCAAGAACATTTAGAAGAACACGAAAATGAAATATTTTTATCACAAGATTTCGGATTATTTGACGCAATTGGTTATGTAGATGTATTATCTGATGATGTGATGTATGAGTTCAAAACAACCGAACGTATCCCCGACAAACCCAAAATTGAACACGTAATGCAAATCCAATCTTATTATTCTATGTTGGATCCGGAAAAACAAACCAAAATCAAAAAATTATGTATTGTTTATTTTTCGCTAAACAAAATCAAAACTTATGAGATACCGAAGATAAACACCTTAAACTATTTGGAGGCCAGAGGATCCATCTTAGCAAATGCGTTAAAAACTTCTAACCCGCCCGAACGAGAAGAATCGTATATTTGCAATTATTGCGACTTCAAAGATATTTGTTTCGGAAGAGACAAAGAAATATAGGTTGTTCCATCGGAAACAAAGGGGTCAACATCGGAAAATATTGGAAAATAAACTTGGATATTGTGCCTAATTACAGGTATTCCATCGGAAACAAAGGGGTCAACATTGGAATTTAGTAGAAAAAACGAATTCTTTTATTAGAGAATTGTCTGAATAGATTCATGTCTAATTTAAATTATCGCGAAATTCTAAATTCGCATAAGTCTGAAATCGAGAAACTTAAAGCCGAATTAACTACAACGCGTTCTGAATTATCAAATCTAACTAATAAGTACCAATTTTTACTAGAGCGGATGCTCGAAATTAATGGAAATTCCAAACCAAAACCTCCAATTTCCAAACCTCTAGCTTCAAATTTTGCAGTAAGTGACTTCCAACTACTCGTTTTACTCTTTGATGGCCAAGCAACTACACCCAATTATGCAGTAACTGCAATCCAATTAAAAACAGCATATAATATTCAGAAATCTGAACGAACTATTCGAAACAAACTCGCTGAATTGGAGCACCTAAATTATATTTCAACTATTCCCGGAAGGCCAAAACGATACTTCTTATCTAAACCAGGTATGGATTATGTAGAAAAACAGAAACGAGAGTCTCTGAGCTTCGGTTATGAATAATACGCAGAGTATAGAAAAGTATTTAATTTGAATTTTATTAAAAAGCGTATGACTAAATCAAAATCAGGTGATCTTTTAGGTAAGACTGTTGTGTCTAAATCTGGTAAGAAATTTGGACTTCTTGGAGATTTAGTATTTGAATCCCGAACAGGTGAATTGATTTACTTGGCAGTTAAAACTCCGACGGCATATTGTATGGGTTTGGAGCTAGAAAAGGATAAATCCGGTAAATATTTAATTCCATTCTCTGCAGTTATTTCAACCGGAGATTTTGTAATTGTTAGTGAAGAAGACATTGTTTAAAGCACATACTTATTCAGAGTGTGTCTATTGCTAAGGTTTTTAAAATAAATAAATAAATTAAAATTATGAAAATTGCATACATAAACCCAACAATTTTAATGAAACGTCCAATCTCTGAGTTGGCAAAATGTTTGTCCAAAGATAATAAAATTTCAATATTTATTCCTCGAAATATTTTCAAAAAACGAGACCAATCTCTACATTATTCAAAACTACCCAAAAAAATAGAAGTAATTTCTTACCCAACCTTAAACTTACCGCTAATTTATGGCTGGCCAATACCAATAAGCCCCATATTTTTCATAAAATTGGTCAGATTATTCAAAAAAAATGATGTAATTCATATGTGGACTTATTCGTATTTAGTAAATTTTATCGCTTTAATATATTCGAAGATGTGGCCCCAAAAATTAATTTTAACATTTGATACTGTTCCAGGTGAATCTTTTTCATTGGGCAGAATTTTAGATTCGGCATTTAAGACATACCATTCAATCTTCAAGAAATTTATTTTCCAAACACCTAAATTCACTACAGTCTACGGAGAATCAATAGCCAAGTACGCCCGTAAAATTGGCGCCAAAAAGTTAAAAATAATTCCAACCGGAACCAACTTAACTTTAACAAAAAAAACCAAATCTGTACGCAGGGAATTCAGAATAAACAAGAAGACAAAATTAATTTTATTTGTCGGATCAATTTCAAGCAGAAAAGGAGTAGATACAATAATTTCAACAATTTCTAAGATTGACCCCGAAAACATAATCGCATTATTGGTTGGCGGCGGACCAGAACTTAAAAAATTCAAAAGTAAAGTTAGAAAATTAAATCTCCAAGACAGAATTATATTTACTGGACCTAGAAAAGATGTTCAAAATTTTTATTCCGAAGCAGATATTTTCTTTTTTCCAAGCAGGGGAGAAGGCATGCCGGGCGCAGTAATGGAAGCAATGTCTTACGAACTACCAATTTTAACATCAAATATTCCTGGAACTAAGGATTTAGTCGACAAAAACTCAGCAATTTTAACAAAAAACTATCTTTCAAAATTAAGATTATTGATAACGGATACAAACTTAAGAAAAAAACTCGGAAAGTCTGCTAAACGACGCATCAAGAATCACTCTTGGAAAAAAATATCAAAAGAATATTCTAAATTATATTCTTCAGTCAAATAACTTCAGTTTTAACTCTGGGTTCGAATAAACGTATTTCATATTTGCCAAAATATACTCGTCAGGAGTACCAACATCCACTCGAGTACCTTGGATTTCGCAATGTTTTATCAATTTTTTACCTTCTAATAGTTTTTGCAAAGCATCAGTCAACTCAATTTCACCGCGCTTACTCGGAGATAAAGTTTCCAACTCTTCAAATATTTCAGAATTAACAACATATCTGCCGCTAATTGCCAATTTAGAATTAACTTCTTCCAACTTCGGTTTTTCAACCAATTTTGTTATAATTTCGCCGTCAGATACAACCATACCTTTGCTAGTCATTTTATTGGGACCCAATTTTTCAACACCAATAACTCCGCTAACACCGCCCTTATCGTAAATATTCATTACTTGCTTTAGTGCGGGAATGTCTGCACCTAAATAGAAATCATCTCCCAGCAATATTGCAACAGGCTCACCGTTAGCAAAATTTTTCCCATGTAGAATTGCATCACCCAAACCTTGCGGTTTAACTTGACGTTTGAACGTAATATCAACTTTCTTTAATAACTCATTCAATTCACTCAATTTGGGATGCGAGTTTACAGATAAATCAAAGTGACGCTCCATACTTTCTTTATTTTTGCCAGTTATAATCAAAATTTGTTCAATTCCAGAGTTAACAGCTTCTTCAACAACTAATTGTATAATTGGCTTATCATATATTGGTAACATTTCTTTTGGCTGTGTTTTAGTGATTGGATAAAGGCGAGTGCCACGACCTGCCGCAGGAATTATAGCCTTTCTAACTTTCATTCCCTAACTCCATATTTTTCTTTCAT
>CAZUFS010000004.1:0-19027 GCA_964619795.1 Candidatus Woesearchaeota archaeon
TCAATCATTCGGGACTTTGGATCCTGAGACCCCGGTTCGAATCCGGGTAGGGCTAATATCTAACATTTAAGAGAATTTACGTTTTTCGCATAGCTTTTTCTGAAAAAGATATCTATTTTTTAGATTTAACTTTGGCAACTATTTTCTTTTTTGAAGTCGTCGATGATTCTTCATCAGCTTTCACTTCGACATCAATTAACTCTTCTGCAGCTTTCCTTTCAGCTTCGAGTTCAGCAAGTTGTTTCTTCATTTCATCTATTTTTTCAATATCTTGATTTAACGCATGCATCTGCGCTTCCAGACTCTGGATAAGCTCAAAATTGTTAATTTCAGAAAGTGGTTTTCCATCAGTGGGAGAAATAAATCCGTTGTTCAAGGCGTCCTCATATTTGAACTTTTCACCGCTTTTGGATTCGAAGGCGTATTCAGACTCGGCTTGTATTTGGTTTTTAATTTTTTTGATGAGGTTCTCTTTGAATTTTCTGTAGACATTTAAGAGACGCTTGCGATTGACATGCCAGAAATAAATATACCACCACTTCTTCTCTTCGTCTCTCTCCTTTGTGTATTCGACAAAACCTATATTATGAAGTTTGTAAAGTGATTTTCTAGCACCATTAATCTTGACATCGAGTTTTTCGGCGATCTCGTTTTCAGATAAAATGTCAACATTAGCTAACATTCCTAAAACTTCAACAGTCTGTTCATCGAGTTCAATGTTCATGTCCTCGACAATCTCGAATATTTCTTTAGCATTAAGCATTTTGAGGTAACTATCTTATACGCAAATATATTAAATAAAGGTTTGCGTTAACCAATCATTGGTCGGAATATACTAACCAATAACATCAAAAAGGTAAGTAGGGAAAGATAAATAAAGACTCTGTTTGACCATTTTTCTCGCTTTGTTAGTGCAACTAAACCGTCTTTCATCATTTTACCTCCATCAAGCGGTCCTAGCGGAAGTAAATTAAACAATCCAACTCCTAAGCTAAGAGTTATGAAGAAGTAAAGGAAATCTTTGAAAATGGATAATATTTCTGCGTACCAAGCATGTTCCTTCTTTTCCAGAATGCCTTCGAAATTAAATCCGTAATGTCCGTCAGTTGGGTCGTCCGGATTTTCAGCTGCAAGCATATTTAGATCCTCTCCTGAATCTAACGTTAGAATCATTTCATTGCCGGGAGTTTTTGATAATAGTGCTTCGTAAGCGAGGTCTGTTTCCGAGATTGGGATATTATCAATGAACGTTATTGTATCTCCAGATTCCAATCCCGCATTTTCTGCAGGGAATCCTTCGGTTACTCCCAGTACGTTCAATCCTGAAACATCGTAGGCGCCAATTAATAATGGCATTACTCCGAACAAGAGTAATCCTAGTGCAAGTGCAGCGGTTGTTATGTTTGCAAACGGTCCTGCAGCATACATCGCAATTCGTTTCGAAGCGCTCAGTTTTTTGACTTGGTTTTCATTTGGTTTGACAAATGCAAAAGGTAAAATTGCCAATAAACCAACGCCGGTAGATTCTACTTTGACCTTGTGGACTCGAGAGATTATTCCGTGGGCTCCTTCGTGGATAACCAATAATAAAAATAGGGCGATTATTCCGTGCCAGAACGGTAGGAAGAAATCTGAACCTGGAACTTTTATTCCGGGAAGAATTGGAGATACTGTCGCCTCAGGAGATGGAAAGAAAAATGCGTTAACTATGAAATAAAAAATGAATCCCATTCCTAAATATCCGACAGGTATTCCTAAATATGACCATGCTTTCCAGAACCTCCCGTACTTTGCGAATTTGTCCATCAATTTGATTCCACGGGTGGTCTCATACATAAAAATTATTCCGGCGTGTCTTTGAACCTTCTTTCTGTTTTTGTAAATTAAAATTGCTAATAAAGTATAGAACGCAATAACTGATATTGTGTTAATATTCATGTAAGTAAAAACAGGATATTATTAATAAAACTATCCTCGTTTGTACTTAGAAATTATATCAATTGTGTCGATGTGTCCCATAAATAATGCTCTGCAGCATTGTCTCTTAAGAAATGCATCGTCCAGTTCTTTCTTGATGTCTCCGCCTTTGCTTACGTTCTCTTTGAAAGTCTCCCATTTGTGGGCGACAGGTTTTCCGCAAGAAAAGCATCGAATAGGGATTATCATTTTATCTGTAGGACTTTTGTCTTTTGGCTCTCGGCGAAGATTTATTCGGTTTGTGTGGTTCGTTTCTTCGAACATCTGCAACTAATAGATGTCTATCATATCCAAGATATGCTTTCTTTAATTCGTCTGAACCAGAAAATTCTACTAGTCCTTTCGCAATTGCCAATCGAGCTGCTTCTGTTTGACCAGATTGTCCTCCTCCCTTAATATTTACATCAATATCGACTGATTTTGATAAATCACCTGCGATTAAAATTGGTTCTTGGATTTTTTGTCTGAACATAATAGGTAAATACTCAGATAATGGAGCTCCGTTAATGCTAACTTTTCCTTTACCTGCCCGTAGATTAGCTCTAGCAACTGCTTGCTTTCGCTTACCGCTCGAAATTATAATTTTATTTGCCATATTTACCAATTAAGTTTGATACGTCTCCCAGTTTCATATATTTTGAAGATTTTAATCTACTAACGTTTGCGTTTTCAATTGTTTGTAATTCTTTGCCTTCAAATTCTTTCGGTAATCCGATGTAACACATTACTCGCTTAAGTGCTTCTCTTCCTCGAGTTACTTTGTGTGGAAGCATTCTCTTGATTGAACGTCTGACAATTCTGTCAGGCATTCTTGGAGTAAATGGTCCATGGAATGGTTTACCAATATTCTTGAAATTTCCAAATTTGTCCATTAGAACTTCTTTGGAACCGCTTAAAACCGATTTTTCGCAATTTACAACTGCAATTTCTTTTCCCAATAAAACATCTTTTGCAACTTTGCTAGATAATCTTCCAACAATTAAATCGGATGCGTCATAAATTATCATGAAACTAACCTCAACTTACTGCCTTCTAATTCCTTCAAAGATAAATCATGTAATGAAATAATATTTGATCCAGACTCTTTTAACTTTGAAAGTACAGCTTCAGAGAATCTCCAACATGAAATTGTTAATTTCTTTTGAAGTTGTCCACCTGCAACTAGCTTTCCAGGAATAACAACTGTTTCTCCATCTTTATATTCATTCAGACTTCCTAAATTAACAGTGATTCTTTTTCGTGCCGGAACAGAAAGCATATCTGAAACTCTTCCCCAAAATTTGGACTTCTTTCTAAGGCTTGCTATCAGAATCTTCAAATTCACGTTTGTTGCTCCGTATATCATTTTTCTTTACCTCGAATGCAAGGGACAGGACTCGAACCTGCGTAGGCACTAAGCCAATGGGACCTAAACCCACCCCGTTTGACCACTCCGGCACCCTTGCAATTATTTGAGTTTTACTTCCTTAAGACTTGCTTCAGCCTCTTCAAAGGCATTTGTTAGCATTTCTTTAGGAGTCAGCTGACCCCAGCTCTCTATTACGAGTATGAATTTATTTGGTTGGTTTTTAAGCTTTCCTATTGCCTCTGAGTCTATCATTTTTCGCAATTCTTCCAAGCTTTCTTTACCTTTTGCTGCGCTCGGATAACGAAAGTAATAAACATTTCCTGCGCTCCATTTTGTGTGTTCTGCCCCAGTTCCAATTGTTGCAGTTGCAGTGAATTCTAATTTTTGATCTTTAGATAAAACCACAATTGGCGTGTGTGGATTTAATATTTCGACACCTTTACCCTTTGTAACTAAATCTTCTGCTCGAACAACTTTTGGACCTTCCGCTTTCAGCGAGAAGTGTACTTCTGGATTCTTTAATTCGAATATATCTTTATTTACTTTAATTGGGAGTAATCCTAATCGGTGTGCTAAGATTTCGTCATAAAGTGCGGAATTATTTTGAGTGAAAGTTACATCTTCAATTGCGAACGTTTTGATTCCGAAAGCACAATTTCTTCTCACTAGATTCATAAATGCTTCGCCAACGTCTTCAATAATGACATGTAATTCATTTTCATCTGAATAAATTTCTTGTAATTTCATACTCGTCTACCTCTTCGTCCACCTTTCTTTCTACATCCGCCGTGCGGAATTGGTGTTACGTCTTCAATGGACATTATTTTGATTCCGTTCTTTGTCAAAGTTCGGATTGTAGGTTGTGCACCCGGTCCTGGATGTCTTGAACCATTGTGTCCTCCCTGTGCTCTGACTCGAACATGTACTTTTCTCATACCCTTTTCTTTAATAGACTCTGCAACTCTCTTTGCTGCAACTACTGCAGTGTTTGCGTGTGCTTCTAATCTTTGTTGTTTTGTGATTTGACCGCCAGAAACCAAAGATAATGTTTCGGCACCAGTCATATCTGTAACATGAATAATTGTATTATTATATGAAGAATAAATATTTGCGATTCCAACTAAATCTGTTTTTGTTGCCATTATGCAGTCACCTCTTCAATCGGTACTTCTACTTCTTTAACTTCAACTTTTGGTTCTTCAACTACTTTAACTAAATTTGGTGTAAATCCGGACTTTAGTGCAACTTTGTCACCGGTGTTGATTAAATAAGATGGTGAAGAAACAACTTTTCCGTTAATCATAACTTTTCTGTGTAAAATGAACTGTCTTGCTTGCTTTACTGAATTTGCAAGTCCCATTTTGTAAACAACGGTTTGTAATCTTCGTTCAAGAATATCTCGTAATGACAAATTAAGAACATCTCCAGTTGTTGAATCCTTGTTAAGTAAACCTAATCGGTTTAATTTTGAAATTAAAATTTTTATTGAGGCGTCTTTTCGTTCACCTCTCAGACCAATAATCTCTCTTGCTTGCTTTCTGAAATTTCTTAAAAGAGAGCTCATCTTCCAGATTTGCTTTTTATTTGTTAATCCATATTCTGAAATTAACTTTCTTTCTTCGTCGATTCGTTCTGCTTGCCAAGGATGATTTGGCGTTTCATACTTTCTTCGAGTTTTTCTTGCTAATCCCATTTATTTCTTTTCCTTCTTACGTGAAGCAACTCCGCCCGTTCTTCCAGTCGATTTAGTACTTTGACCTCGGACTTTCTTTGCACCAACTGCGTGTCGTACTCCTTTGTAAGATTTAATTTTTCGCATTAATCTGACGTCGAATTGCTTTCTCAAATCAAGGTCAGCAGACAATAAATGTCTATCTTCTCCAGATTCTCGATCTTTTCTTCGATTAAATAACCATGAGGGAATGTTATACTTTGCAGGATTTCGAATACAGTCTTCGATTTTTTCAACTTCTTTAACTGAATAATCTCCACATCGCTTTTTTATGTCTAAATTAAGAACTTTGCAGACAGCATTAGCTAACATGAAAGACATACCTTTAGGTAAGGTAAGTGCGTGTCCCATTGGAACTTTTCCAGGGATATCTTTATCTCCAAGTCTTATAATCTCTCTGAAGCTTTCGTCAGCCATAACTTTCTATTTTTAGTGTCATTTTTAAAGCTTTTGATAAAAAATCTGAAGACGGAATTGAAGTTTTCAAAAGGATAATTTTATGCTTTTTGACGTCACTTTTTTGAAAAGTGACACGCCGAGGGTGGGATTTGAACCCACGATCCCGATACGGGACAGGATTTCCAATCCTGCGCAATACCTGGCTATGCGACCTCGGCAATGAAAAATGGCATCGATGTACGTTTATAAGCTTGTCTAAACTATCTATAGCTTTAAATAATTCCTGAACTTAGTGAAAATATGCGTAGAAAGATAAAAAAACATCTTCATGAAGGTGAAGAACTGCTACATGTAGAGATTCCTTCTTGGATGAAATATCATAAAGAAATTGCTTTGAGTCCGCTAGTTTTACCTTTGATTCATGCAGTCTTAAGAAAATATTCTACCCATTTAGCGATAACTAATGATCGTGTTATTGCTCGACACGGAATTATTGGAGAACATTCTAAAGGAGTTAAATTTGATAATATTACTACTGTTCGCGTTCATCAAAGTGCTATGGGCGCCATTATGAATTATGGACATATTCATGTTTATACTCAATCTGGAGGTCACGCAGATTTAACTTTTCACTTCATAAAAAACCCAATTACGGTAAAAAAGGCTATTGAAAAAGGTATGACTCTTAGAAAGTCTTTGGAAGAAGAATAGGAATTCCTGACTCAATTTCAAAATTTCTTTTACATTTCTTACAAATCAATCGATTTTTCTTTTTATCAAAAGTTAAATCTGATTTGTCATCCGGGCAACATAATACTTCTAGTAATTCTTTATCCATTTGGTATCAAGTTTAAGAAATTGCGTACTGCAACTCCTGTTTTAGCAGTTTTCATAGTTTTTGAATCTGCTCGCGCAATTCCTATTCCGATTAGTTCGTTCTTCCTATTAAATACAGCGATTTTTTCTTTCTCAGTTATTCCTTTAGAAAATTGTAAAAGTCCGTTGAAATAAACTGGAGAACCATATGACCAAGGTTTTAGTACCCCATCATCAACCCAGACTTTATTGATTTCAGAAACAGTTTTTTCCAGAGGGATTAACACTTTTCGAAGTTTGGACTCATCTCCCGACAAATAATTTCTGATTCTTTTTTCAGAGATTGCATCCTTCTCAGTGAAAGGTCCGCTTTTTGTTCTTCGGAGTTCGAACATGTGTGCACCTGTTCCCAAATCTTCTCCAATATCGTGAATTAATTTTCGGACGTATGTTCCGGCCTGACATTCAACATCTATTTTTGCGATTCTATCTTTCAACTCAACTAATTTTATTGAATATATTTCTCTTTCCCGAGTCTGTCTTTTTACTGCGGATATTTTTGGTACGCGCTGCATTATCTTTCCAGTAAATTTCTTCAAAGATTTTTGGAGTTCTGATTTAGTGATATCTTTGTGTATGTTCATAGTTGCTAAATATCTTTTTCGTGATAAAGAAAGCACTGATGAAACTTTATTTCCGCGATTTAGAAAAACAGGTAGTACTCCGGTAGTTATTGGGTCAAGTGTTCCCGCGTGACCTGCTTTTTTGAAACCAAACACTTCTCTCAAAAATTCTGTTGATTCGCGCGACTTAGGTCCTTTTGGTTTATCCAAAATTAAAAGAGAATACTCCCTAAGATAATTAATTGATTTTTTTGGAGTTCGTTTATTAATCTTTACTTGAGGAGCTCTTACAATTATATCCATACTATTGAACTTTAAACAATTTTCTAAATACTGTTGAAAATATAATCGATAACAGGATGTAAGATCCTAACCATCCTAGGTGTCCTGGCCAGAACGCCAAAGGAATTACTACTATTCCAGTCATTGTTTTCTTTAACCAGGAGAAAACTAAAATTAAAGGTAGGAAATAATAAATCATTGGTTTGAAAGACATTTTCATTTGCTTCATTGAAAGTTCCATCATTTTGGGTTGAATTTCTTTCATTTTGTCAATGTTGTCACGATTCGCCTTCATTTCCTTCTGATATTTTTTAATTTGTTTTTTTATTTCTCGAATCACATTTTGATCGACTGCGAATTTATTTACTACTGTAATCAAAAGAGATACCATCATTGCAACAAGAGTTACAGTTGTTAGTGGACCCATTATTCTTCGCCACCCATCATTTTTCTAAGAGAAGGATGCATATCCATTGCGTGTTCTTTCGCAATCCGTTCATAGAATTGATAAATAATCATGACTGCAAGCAAAATACCTGTTCCTCTGCTCAATGCTCCCATTAAGTCTGCAATTGCTGCCAATAATCCTACGGTTGCTCCGCCCATTACTGTCAATCCCGGAATATATCTATTCAATATGCTTTCAAGAACTCGTGGGTCGCGTCTGAATCCTGGTACTTGTAATCCTGAAGATAGAATTTGTTTTGCTTGTGATTCGGCACTCATATTAGCAGTCTTTACCCAAAGAATGGAGAAGAATGCTGAACCTGCAATCAATAATGCCGTATAAACTGCTGCTTGAATTGCTAATTCGCTATTGAATCCTCCGAGAACTGCAGATTGAACAATATTTGGAGTGTTTACCCATTTAACCAATCCTGTTGCTGGAGCACCATTTGCAAACGTTCCCAACAATGGATATCCCCAATTTTCGAGTAATCTCGCCCACAATTGGACATTTGCCATTAATGCAGCCACTAAAATAACCGGAATATTGGAAGTATATAAGAACTTTAGAGGCCATCTCATTCCGTATCCTCTAACTCTTCCGAAAGATAATGGGATTTCTACCTTCATTGCAGAACCGTAAATGGACATTGCAAAAACTAATACTGTTGCTGCTACTGCCACTAGAGATAATAATACTCCTGTTGCATCTCCTGTTCCTAATGCTTTAATCAAATAAGGGATTTTACCGACCGGGACTTCGGGATTTAATGGGCTCGGGAAGGGACTAAATGCTGCGATGAATATTTCTCGAGATACTCCTGCTGCGATGAATAATGATACTCCTGAACCAAAACCCCATTTCTGAGTAACTCCGTCCATAAGCACAATCATATAACCTCCGACGATTAACTGCGTGATTAATACTGCTTGCATTAATCCGTAAGAGGATGCTGTTGCTACAGGCGATAACCCACCCATTATAACATAAATTATTGCTTCAAATATGACAAAGGCAAGGATAAATACTTTCTGTAGAGATTGGAATTTTGCTCTACCTGCAGGTTTTGTGATATCCATATTTAGGATTCCTGAACCAACTAAAAGTTGTAATACGATGCTTGCCGTAACAATAGGCCCAATACCGAGAGAGATTAACGATCCAAAGCTGGCTCCGAGAATTGTGGAAAGAGATTCAAATTGACTTAATGCATTCTGACCCAGTCCATACAATGGGATGTGTAATAAAACAAAATACATTAAGAGAATTAACCCGGTCCATTTCAATTTATCATTGAATGACAGTTTTTTCTCAGGTCCGGAAACTTCCGGAATGTAACGAGATAGCTTAGTGGTTAAACTCATAGTATGATTTGATTTGCAGACTTATATTTCTTACTCTTGGATTTTTCCGCCGGCCGCTTCTAGTTTTGATTTTGCTTTTTCAGAATAAGCGGTAATACTAACATTAATTTTTTTAGTTAATTCACCATCAGAAAGAAGTTTATCATATCCTAATTTTGACAAATCTATTGAATATGAATCAGTTGTTTTTTTTGCCTTTTTAGATTTAACCCAACTTTCGATTTTATTTGATAATTTTGACAAATTGATTGTATTTGTTTGAACTGCGTTCTTTCGGACTACTTTCATTCCAATATTATTATTTGCAATTTTTCCAACTGGTTTTTTTCCCTGAGATAAAGGAAGAGTTTTCTTTTGCGCTCCTCTTTTTCCAAGTCCTGCTCGTCCTCGACCGCCTCGATTTCCCGCACCCCGGTGCTTCTTGCCGTGACCCCAACCGTGTGTTCGTTTTCCTCTTTGTTTTCTTGATTTGGATTCTTGTCTAGTTACCATTATATCATCTTCATCACTAGTTTCCTCATATCTTTTCCTCGATATCCTAGTGAGCCTCCTCTTGCATATGGCTTTTTAATTCCAAGCCGTTCAAATCCTCCAACTGGCGGATGAAGTTTGAAAAATGTTTTTACTCCTGGTAAATCTTTCAGATTTGCTTTTCCCTCAGACATAGCTTTTGAAAATGATTTAATATCGTATTTTGTTGCTTTCTTTACATATGATTCAGTAAGATCTTTGTTTCCCGGTAGTTTTGCTCGCTTTGTTAAAATTTCTACAAGAGTTTCAGAATCAATTTCTCCGAAAGTACAATAGTCTTTGACTTTATTTATCATTCCTCTCATTGACGGTGTATTTTTTGCTATAATTAGTCTGTGCTTTCGGTGAAGTTTCATCAATTTAAGACAATCTCGAATATTTGGATTGATTCCTACTTCTCCTCTAATTCTAACTACTGCAATCAGGTTTCCGTTTAATTCTTTCATCGTGTTATTGAACCGTATCTAACTAACGGTTTTTGAGTATCTCTAAGTTTTAGTTCGGTTGTTTGAGATAATGCTTGCATTGTTGCATTTACTAAGTTGATTTTCTGTCTTGCTTGACCTTTGGATTTTGACCAAACATCTTGAATTCCTGCAAGTTTAAAGATTTTCTTTAATTCATTTTCAATTACTAATCCAGTACCTGGCGGTGCAGGAATAAATCTTACTTCGACTGATCCGCTCTTTCCTCGAACTTCGAATGGAATTGAATTTGGTTCAGAAACTTCACTTTCCCAAGAACCATTTCCTCTACCAATTTGCATTAAATTTAATTTTGCGTTTCGGACTGCTTTTTCTCGCGCAGGAACAGTTTCTTTGGCTCGTCCCAAACCGATTCCAACATATCCGTCTTTATTTCCTACAACTGCCATTACTGTAAATACTGGACGATTTCCGTCCTTTGTCTTCTTTTGAGTTGTTCGGAAAATTGTTCGCTTTCCACCGCCAAATTTACCTTTTCTTTGTCCGATGTTGATATAATCTGATTCTAAATTAGGAATTAATGTGTCAATAATTTCTGACTCAAGGATTCTTCGATTCATGTTCAAGGCTTCTTCAATACTTGTAATTTCTTCAGCCTTTACTTTTCTTCCAAGTTCCGTTTTTGGTTTCCAAGCTTCGATTAGAGCTGCCCTTCTGTCTTCAGGACTTATTTTTTCTCGTCTCGGTCTTCGTGTTTTTCTTTCAACCATTTTACTTGCTTCCCCTTAGCTTTTTTAAATCTGCTGAAATCTCTTTAGAGATATGATTTCCATTTATTCTTTCTTCTGAAGGAAATGCTTTTTCAGAATGAGGAATATTTAATCCTCCATCGACTGCTCCTTTCAAAACAGCATAGATTCTACAACCTTTTGTAGGTGTATATGACCCCATATCGAAGATTGCATCCTTAACTTTTGATTTGCTCGCCAATTTAGCAATTTCTAGTCCTGCCAAATATGCTGCAGGAACGTTTGAACAAGAATGTTTCCACCCTTTCTTCTTTAAGGAAATTGAATTGAATTGTGCCAGAACTTTGTCTCCGACCTCATCGTAATTTACTATTTGTGCAACCAAATATTTGTTTGATCTTCTGACAACCAATCGTGGTTTTTCTGACTTCATAAACGCCAATCTCTTCTTGTAATTAGTTTTACCAACTCGTCTTCTTCTGAACTTTACACTATAACTTTTTCCTGTTGCCATTATTTATTATTCTCCTTATTCAATAGTTTATTTTGATCAATATATTGTAACAATTGTCTCTTGTGTCTGAAAAAACCGCCCTTCGCTTTTAGATAAAGAGTCTTCCAATCGCTTGAAGTTAGTAAACCTCGGTCTTTGAACGACTTCAATAACTTTCTTTGAAGTCTTATACGATTAATCCAGTCTCGTTTTGAATTGTGTCTTGCATTTTGCGTTCCAGAACGTTTTGCTTGACCTCTTTGTCGTCCTTTCTTTCTAGCTACAAGTCTTGCCTTTGCTCGACTTCTTGAATTTGATTTTGCAGGAGTTACCGAAATTACGCCTTCGTCAATTAAATCTCGGACGTCTGCTTTAGTAATTGCTTCTTTTACTTTGTCCCTATGTTCAAAATCAATTCTAATTCTGCTTTTACCTGCGCCAGTTACTTTAGACGCCAGAGTTTTTTGTAGATCTAATTTCATTTCTTAGTCTCCTTCTTGGTTTCTTTTTTAGTTTTTGCTTTTGCTTTTGGCTTTGCAGGTGCCTTCTTTTTTGGTTCTGCCTTTTTATTTGTTTCAGCTTTTGGTTTTTCTTCTTTCTTTGATTTTTCAGCTTTTGGTTTTTCTTTTGATTTCTTTTCTTTATTTTTATTATCGGATTTCAACGGTTTCTTTGAAGTCTTTAATCTTTCTGATTTTGATTTCTTTAATTCTTGTCTTCGTTTCTTTCTAGCATCAAACGCCGTTTCGATTTCTTTTATTTTTGCTTCAATGTTTTTGAAATTTGAAAGTGAAATTTTTGATTTAGATGCTTCTTTCAGTAATTCTAATCTTCTTCTATTTCCTAAAGTTCTAGGAATTAATGCAATTTGATCTTCGGTCAATGAATTTAATTCTTTAATGGTTAATACCGGAACTTCAAACATTCCATTTGATAATCTCCCTCTTAACTTTCTAGGAGTTCCATAACCAATCTTTACTATTGCTCTTTTTCCCCCTCTTTGTTCTCTCATCTTGGAGTCTACTCCTCTTGGTTTTCTCCAACTTGATCTACTCAATCTGATTCGTTTGTTAAATTCTTGTCTCTTGAATGAAGGTCTTCGTTTCTTCATTGCTGACTTAATTTTCATTAATTCTTTCATTGTAACTTACCTCTCGGTTTTTCAACAATAAATATTCCGTCTTGGAATACTCTTCGGTCTCTCCGAACAATTCTGGTTAATTGTTCTAATCGATTTGCAGTCATACCTGCGGATTCAATATTTCGTGAAGATAATTCAATTTCTGAACCGTTAACTTTAATTTCAACATCCTTCGGAATTACTGCTTTTCTAATTTTTTTTCCTCCAATGAAATTCTTTAATTCAAATATTCCGTTATTTACTGCTGCAGTCATAGGGAAGTGAACAGATGTGATTCTCAATTTGTAAGAGAATGGTTCTTCCAATCCTTTCAACATATTGTTTATGTGTGCACTAAATGTTCCAACAACTGCTCGATTTTTTGCATTATGTGATATTCCTGTTAATTTTATTTGGTTTCCGTCTTGAGATATATTCATCATTGCGGGAGGGAAATATCGTGTAAGACTTGCTTCGCCCTTTGTTAAAGTGAAACTGTTCTTTCCAACATTTAAAGAAACACCTTCTGGAACGTCTATAATTGATTCTGGACGAATTTTTTCAGGAATTGGCATTTGTTTGACAAATTTCTTAGCTCTGTATCTAAGTACAGGTCTAAACTTACCCATCTTTCTGAAACCGGTTCCTCTTACTCTAGTTCGCCTTGTTGTTGACATTTTAGTAAACGTATGCTAATAGCTTTCCTCCGTTATTTGATTCCTTTGATTTCAAGTGAGTCATAATTCCTTTTGTTGTGGATACGAAAATTCTTCCGAAATCTTTTGCTGGAAGATATCTCTTTTCAAATTTTTCGTAATCATCAATCTTAATCGAAAATCTTGGTTTGATTACTCCAATTTTGTTTATTTTACCGTTTAAGTTTACGGTTGTGATTTTTCCTCGGTTTGTTGATTTTGTTTCGAAACTTTCAATATATCCTTCTTCCTTTAACAGGCCTAAAATAGTATCAATTACTTTTGAAGACGGATAAATTTCCAAATTTTGTTTTCCTCTATTGCTAGCATTATTAATTGCAGATAGTGCGTGTGCTAGAGTATCATTCATTACCATTATCTATATTTTGTAAATCCAATCGCTTGTGCAACTTCTCTGAAGCATCTTCGACAGACGTTCAGTCCGTATCGTGAAATATTGCTCCCCTTTCCTCGTCCACATCTCTTACACTTTTTCAAGGACTTTCCGAAAGATCTCTTTTTAGAAGAGTTATTTCTTAAGAACTTTTTTCTTCGTGTTTTAGATACTGCTATTTTCTTTATTCCGGGTAATTTCATTCTACGATTACACCTAATTTGCTTTTAGCAAATCCGATTGCATCCTCCTTATTTAATCTGTGAGTTTTACCAACTTTTCGTTGGATTAATTTTCTTCGTTTGATTCGGAATCCTGGTCTTGTTAATGTTACAGATACATTTAACCCAATGATTCCAATTTTTGGATCATATTTTACCTCAGGAATTTCAATGTATTCGTGAATTCCAAATGAGAATCCGTTTTCATTGAACTTTCCTTCTGCAATTTTCATATCAACTGCCTTAAGTAATCTCTTAAGTAAAAGTTCGGGATCTTTTCTGATCGTTACTTTTGAACCGATTGCCAATCCTGGTCGGATTTTCCAAGTTGCAATTCTAGCTTTTGCCAACGATTCTACTGGTTTCATATTTGAGATTGTTTCAAGTAACTTGTATCCTTTTTCTACATTTTTAGGATCTGGTCCTGAACCGATATTTAGAGTGATCTTCTCAACTTTGATTTCTTTCATTTTGTGTTCTGCCATTATTTAACTGTAATTGCCTCCTTCTTGTCTCCAACAGCCATTAAATTATTCATGCTTGATTCAACTGTTTCTTTTCCGATTTCAAGAACTGCCACTTTATCTTTCTTCAAAGCACCCAATTCTTTTTGGTCTTTGAATTTCGCAATGGTGCCCGCTCTCTTTCCATCTACAAAATAAACTTTTGATCCGGATTTGTAAGTAATTACTTCTTTGATTTTGTTTGAAGATAAATCATACAGTACTGAATCTAAAACTGTACCTTTCTTTTGACCAAGGATATTCCATCCATTAGATAACGTCATTTGAATTTTACCGCCTTTAATAATTTGCTTCTTTCTTATTTGAAGTAATAGTAAATTTGATTCTTTTTCGGAAATCTCTTTCATGATTAACTTCCCTCTTTCATTAAGAACTGCCCGGTAATGCTTCTTGATGGTTGGGAACGAAATTACGTCAAACAATCCGATCGGGAAATTTGTATCATTATATCTCTTTCCATTAATTAAAATTGACTTTGAATTTAGTAATACTTTCAGTTCTCTTTTGTTTTCAATAATTCCCTCTACATCTCTCAAAAGTACAACTAACGGTATGGCTTCTGATGTTCCTCTTGGTCCGGGTGAAGTCTTTGCAATCCATTTAATGGATTTTCGCATAACTTTCCACTTAGATGGAGATGCAAGTCTGGACATGTGGTTTGATTTTCTACTCATTTCCTATTTAGCGCTCCCTTTCTTTTTTTATCATCTAATTTCGGTGTTACAATTGTAATGTTTGAAGGATGAATGGGATATTGTGCCAATTGGCCATTTGATTTTACTTGTTCTGCTCCTGCTACGTAAACCTTTTGTTTTCTAATATTTACTCGTTCAATCTTTCCTATTGTTCCTTTGAATTGACCTGTTGTGATTTTAACTGTGTCTCCGACTCGAACTGCCATGTTTCTTTTTCCATATTGCTTTCTTAATTCCTTTGTTAGCGGTGCGCTCATTAATTTCTTTAAGATGTGTGCTGGTGCGTTAAATACATATTTTCTCTGCTTTCGCGGTTGTACACTTCTTATCCAGCTCCTACTCCATGTTGATTTCATAATACTATGCTTGCAAGTTTTCCAACTTGTGACCACCTCAAAGCCACTTCTTTTGCGATTGGACCCTTTATAACGGTTCCTTTCGGTGTTCCTAATCTAACATCTTTTAGGATAACGCACGCATTATCTTCAAACGAAACTCTCATTCCGCCCGATCTTGCGTATTCTTTCTTTTGCCGGATTATTACTGCTTGGACAACAGAGTGTCTCATATCTCTATCTCCAGTTATTACTGATCCAGTTACTAAGTCTCCAACACTTGCTGATGCTAGTTTTCGAGTTCTGGATTTGAATCCTTTGACACTAATTACTTTCATTGTTCGTGCTCCAGAATTGTCTGCTACAACAATTTCTGCACCTAGAGGGATTCCTCTTACTGGATTAATTTTAATTGATTTCATTCTGCGTTTACCTTCTCTACGATTATGAAGTTTTTTGTTTTACTAATTGGTCGACATTCTGCAATTCGAACCGTATCTCCAATAGCAATGTTTATTCCCTCGGGAACATGAGCCATAACTGAAGATTTTTTCTTTTGATATCTTTCATATTTGTACAAGTAGGATCTTCGATCCCATTGAATCTTTGCAGTTTTCGCCATTTTGCTTGAAATCACTTTTCCAGTGAAAGTTCTGCCTCTCGTAACGAATTCCGGAACGGACTTCGCTTTAGATACTTCTTTCTTTACTGTTGGTTTCTTTATCGATTTTGTTGATTTCTTAGTTTTTGTCGTTGCCATTTTATTTTGATAGTCTTTCCCAAGGACGTTTTGCGATTACCGAACCTTTAACTTCAACTTTTTTGTCATCAATATTGAAGACAAAATTTGACGTTCGTTTCAGGATTTTTTTGTCGCCCTTTTTTGTGTTAATTGTAAGTGTTTGTTGAGTTTCATTGATCACTTTTCCTTGAATACCTACTGAAAGCGGATTTAATGAAGCAGATACAACAACATCCAAACCGATTAATTCGTGACGAATTAGATTATTTGGAGTTATCATTTTGCATCAATCCCCTCTCTCGGATATCCAAGAGTAACTAGCACATCAACAACTCTTGACTTTTGGTCACCTTGAAGTTCAATGACTCCGTTCTTTTGGGTTCCACCGCAAGCAAGTTTTGCTTTCAGTTGCTTCGCAAGTGCTTTTACATCTACACTTGAATCGAAACCCTCAACCAAAGTCATAATCTTCCCGTATCGTCGCTTAACGGTTCGGACACGGATAAGTTGTTTCTCCTTGGAAATTGTCTCAATGACTCCAAGGTCTTTTGGAAGGCCAGTAATTGGATCAATATCGCTCATTACTTTTTACTTACCTCCTGTTGATTAATAGTCAATATTCTTGCAATGGTTCGTCGAAGTGCCTTAATCTTTCCTGGGTTTTCCGGCATTCGTCCACTGCCTTTCTGTGAGTTTAATTTAGTTAGTTCTCTTCTTAAATCTTCTAAACTTGATAATCTATCTTTCATTTTCTTTTCTCGAATTTCTTTTGCTCTGAGTATTGCCATTATTTCTTAGTCTCCTTCTTGGTTTCTTTTTTAGTTGTTGATTTTGCTTTTGGCTTTGCAGTTGCTTTCTTTTTTGGTTCTGCCTTTTTATTTGGTTCAGATTTTGGTTTTTCTTCTTTCTTTGATTTTTCAGCTTTTGGTTTCTTTTCTTCTACAACTTCCTCCATTGCCTGTTCAGGAGTTTCTGCTGAAACAATATCAATCTTATCGGGAAGTGGCGTATGAGCATGCATTATTGTTACAGATATTCCCACAGTTCCCTTCTTCAGAACTGCACCTGCATGTGCTTTATCCAATAAGTTATCTGAAATGAACCCGCATTTCTTCATATACCCGTCGTGGAATCTCCACTTTCTGCTTCTTGCTCCCGGAATTGGTCCATCAATTACGATTTCTACTCCCAATGCTCCTGCTTCCATAATTCTTGTCAATTCTCGATATCCAATTCCTTTGAATCGGCTTGGTCCGAATCGTTCTAATTCCTTTGCAATTCGTGTTGCCACAACTTGCGAGCTAGTGTAAGGATTTGCAATTTCTGCAGTTTCGATTTGAGGATTTTCTAATCTGAATTTTGACTTAAGATTTTTAGTTAGTGCTTTGATTGCAGAACCGCCTCTACCAATTATCATTCCTGGTCGAGTTGTACTGATTACGATTTTTTCTCCGAGAGGAGTCTTTTCCATAGTGATTTCTCCGATTTCTGCAGCTTTTCCTGAAGTTCTTTCTATGCTTTCCTTGATATTCAATTGAATCAAATTTTGCTTAATGAATTCTCTTTCTTTCATTTCTTAACCTCCGTCGAAATCGCCACAATTTCAAAGTGAGTTACTCTTTTTGTCCCTTTGACTCGACCATATCTTCTTCGGATACTTGGTTTCATTGCTGCAGAATGAACAATTTCTAGTTCTCCTTCGATTCCCTTGTCTTCTGCGTTTGTCTTTAGTGATTTTAATAGTGGAAGCACATATCTTGCTGCCTTTTCCGGATATCGTCCTGCTGCCATTTTTCCTCTTCGGTGAGGTGTATCTAGATTGTGTCGCGTATATGGGATTGCTCGTTTAAGTTTTTGAACTTCTTCTAAATCCCGGATTGCTCTATCAACTTTCATTCCTCGAATGTATTTTGCAACTTCGTACGCAACCTTGAATGAAAACGGTAAATTTACTCCTACAGATTTAGACATCTTCTTTGAATCATAATTTTGCATGCTAGTTTTCATTATTTCTTACCTACGTTCTTGGAACTCTTAGTTGCTCCAACTCCTACTCCTTTATGCTGTGCCACTCTTCGAGTTTGTGAAAATTCGCCCAAATAATGTCCCAACATTTCTTCAGTTACATTTACGGGGATGAATTTTTGACCATTATATACTTCAATTGTTTTTCCTATCAACTTAGGTGTGACCACTACATCTCTTCTGTGTGTTCGCAATTTACTTTTTCCGGATTCGATTTTTGTTAATATCTTCGGAGTTTCATTCTTGACTCCTCTTAACAAGGATCTTCGATTTCTAGCTTTTACTAATTGGGCAAAGTCTTGGATTGACATTGCTTTAAGTTCGTCCAAAGTTTTTCCTCTAAATTTGAATACTTTATCTACCATTACTTCTTCTTACCAGTTCTTCTAGCTGCGATTGCTCCTACCTTCTTACCCGGCGGTAAGTTTCTAGGTCGAGTAGTTGAATATTTTCCTCCTCCTCTACTATTTCTATTGTGTGTTCCACCATGTGGGTGATCAGTTGCATTCATCGCCTTACCTCTTACAATTGGATATTTGATACCTCTTGCTTTCATTGCATGAAACTTATGTCCTGCTTTAACAAATGGCTTATTTGTTCGTCCTGCTCCCGCAACAGTTCCAATAGTTGCCAAACAGTTCTCGTTAAGTATGACTTTTTTCTTTGAAGGTAATTTTACTGCAATTCCCTTTCCTTCCTTTCCTACAACTTGTGCAGATAATCCTGAAGTTCTGACAAATTTTCCGCCGTCTCCCGGAATCTTTTCCAAATTATAAATCAGTGTTCCTGCAGGAATGTCTTTAATCATTAAAGTGTTTCCAACAACTACTTCAACATCTGCTCCCAATGAAACATATTGTCCTACTCTTATTCCTTCCGGTGCAGGAAGTAATGCTAAATTTCCCGCATCATATTCCACAACCATTAATGGTGCGGAGTGAAATGTTGAATTTACTAAATCTACAATCTTTCCGGATTGAGTTTCTTCAGATAAATATGGATATGCAACCTTTCCAATCGATCTGTGAGTTGGCGCTCTATAGATGGATCCTTTTCCTCTTCTTTGTTGTTTTAATCGCTTACCCATTT
>CAZUFS010000005.1:0-18260 GCA_964619795.1 Candidatus Woesearchaeota archaeon
TTTGAACACGGGTCACAAGCGTGACAAGCTTGTATGATAGACCAAACTACACCACACGGGCAATAGACTGTTGGTAAATTATTTCATTTATAAGCCTTTCTAGAGCAGGTTTTTTATTGAATGGACGATTTAGTTCATTGTGGAAATCATAGCGTTTCTTTTAGGACTAATTGGGATTTGGTTTGGAGCACATCTTGCAGTTGACCAAGCATTGATTATTGCTGAGAGACTGAAGATTTCTAAGTTGTTTATTGGATTGACGATTTTATCAATTGGAACATCTTTACCTGAGATTTTTACGCATATCGTTTCGAGTTTGAATGAACTAAGTGGTGTTTCTGCGTCAAATATTGCAATTGGAACAAATATTGGTTCAAATATATTTCAAATTACTTTCATTATAGGTATAATTGGACTTTTAGCAGTGATAAAATCTTCCAAAAATATTCAGAAGAGAGACGGATTAGTGATGTTAGGATCGATTGTTTTAGTATTTTTATTTGGACAAGATGGAGTAATAAGTCGGAATGAGGGAGCAATTTTAGTTGGATTATATTTATTTTATTTATGGGATCTGTATCAAAATGAAAAGCGACACGACCACAAATATGTTCCTTTGACGCGAATGATGAATATGGGAAACCACATAGTGTTGCTATTATCGGGAATTTTTGTATTGAGTCTAAGTGCAAATATAGTTGTTGATAAGGCGTTGAAGTTTTCAGAAGTTTTAGGAATTGAACAGAGCTTTTTTGGATTATTGATTATAGGTGTAGCTACGGGATTACCTGAATTTACAACCGCAATCATGGGTGTTTTGAAAAAGGCAAAAGAAGTTTCTCTAGGAGTTTTGATTGGTTCAAATATAACTAATCCGATGATGGCATTAGGAATCGGAGCAATTATTGTTGATAATCCTATTTCTGAAACGATTGTTAATTTTGATATTCCGTTTTGGTTTATGACTTCGGCAGTTTTGTTGTTGATGTTCCGGAAAGACCACAAACTGAGCAAGAAGGGCGCTCTTTTGATGTTGGGAGCATATGTAGGATATCTAGTTTACAAAGTGAATTCGGTAATAATATAAGGATGAATTTTTAGAAAGAACCATGGAAGTAATGGGGATTTGTTCGAGATGTACTCAAGCATAAGTTCAAAGGAGATGAGTGCTTGCGGTCAGAATTTTTGTCCCAAATGCTTTAATGAACATGATTGTTATGGAAGATTGGTTCCAACGGTTGGATAATTTCAACAGAAGATTATTAAAAAGTAAGAAGTTTTGGGCAATTGTCCTTTTGACAAAACCAATAAAATATCTGATTTTCGGAGTTATTTTAATTAAGATATTAAATTAATCGACACTTTTTTAAATAAACCAGAATTTCTAAGAAACAAGAGTGCATGTGGCTAGTTTTCGATAAGTTTATAAGGATAATCTTTCACGAAATACCGTACTCCGAGGTGCTAATTTGGCTAAGAAAAAGGAAATTAATATCGATACATCAAAACATGTTTTTGTCCCAAAACATAAGATTCTAAATGATTCAGAAACTGAATCTCTTCTTAAAAAATATAATATTTCTCGCTCTCAATTACCTACCATTAGTATAAAAGATCAAATGGTGAAAAAGAGTGATGCTGAAGCAAATTCAATTATTGAAATTATTAGAGTATCTCCTCATGCCGGAGAGTACAAATATTATCGGAGAGTTGTGGAATGAATAAGCGAGCATTAGTCAAAAAATTCATTGAAGAAAACGGCTTTGTTCGAAGCAATATTGATTCTTATAATTCTTTTATTGATTGGCGAATGCAAAATATTATCGATGCTGAAAAGGAATTAATGCCCGCAGTCATTCCAGTTGATGCCGAAGAAGTAAAATTTGTTTTCGGAAATATTTCTGTTAAGCAACCAGTTATTTTGGAAGCAGACGGTTCTGAAAGACCCCTTTATCCAAATGAAGCAAGAATGAGAAACTTAACTTATTCTGCGCCTGCATTCTTGGAAGTCTCATTAGTTATTGACGGAAAAGAACGAGATAGAGCAGAAGTTCAAATTGCTCAAATTCCTGTAATGATTGGATCCAAATTATGTTATCTAAATTCATTGACTAAAAAAGAAATGGTGGAACACGGTGAAGACCCACTTGACCCCGGAGGTTATTTCATTATTAACGGAACAGAACGAGCATTAGTTCTTTTAGAAGACTTGGCTCCAAACCGAATTTTAATTGAAGAAGGTAAGAGTCCAATTACTCATACTGCAAAGGTTTTTTCTGCAATCGACACGTACAAAATTTCTCATTCGGTTAACCGAACAAAAGAAGGCTTATTTTTAGTTAACTTCAGCAACATCCAGAAAATTCCATTTGCTGTTTTGATGAAGGCGTTAGGTGTAACGAAAGATCAAGAAATTGCGGAATTCGTTGGTTTCGACGAATTACCTGAAGAACTTTATATTAATTTAATCGAACAAATGGAGTTGAAAGATGAAGAAGAAGCAAAGGAAGCAGTTGCAAAGGCAATGCTTTTAGCACTTCCAAAAGAAAGAAAGCTACAAAAAGTTGAATCGATTTTGGACACAGTTTTACTACCTCATCTTGGAACTACAAAGAAATATAGAATTTCTAAAGCAAGGTTTTTGGCTAAAATGGTTAAGAAGATTATCCTTATGAAGGATGATAAAATTCCACTAGATGATAAAGATCATTATATGAATAAGCGGATAAGAATGTCTGGTGACCTTTTGGAAGATTTATTCAGAACTAATTTTAAGGGATTAAAGAACGATATAATCTATATTTTCACTAGGGGAGTTCGGAGAGGAAAAGTAATTCCGATTGCATCATTAGTTAGATCCAAGTTCATGACTGATAAAATTAAATCTGCCATGGCGACAGGTAATTGGACTGGAAATCGACAAGGAGTATCTCAACGATTAGAGCGAGATAATCCGATTGCAGCAATTTCTCAATTAAGAAGAGTTACATCTTTATTAGATTCAAATCGTGAAAGTTTCAAAGCAAGAGAACTTCATCCAACTCACTGGGGAAGACTCGGGGCAATTGAATCTCCTGAAGGTAAGAACATCGGATTAAGAAAGGCATTGGCTCTAATGGCCACAATCACAACTGAATTGGAAAACAAAGAATATGATAAGAATCTTAAATTATTAGAAAAATTTGGAGCAGAAAAGTACAAATGACTGATATTTTTGTAGACGGAACATTGTATGGAACAGTTAAGAACGGAAAGAAGTTCGTAGACAAGTTAATCTCTGCTCGAAGAGAAGGCAAACTAACTCGAAACGCAAATGTTTCATTCAGCGAAAAAGAAGATATTGTTTTTGTACAATTTGATAAAAATAGATTAAGACGACCTCTAATTGTAGTTAAAGATGGAAAACCAATTTTGACAGAGAAACATGTTGAAGATGTTAATTCTGGAAAACTCTCGTGGTCAAAGCTTGTTGAAGATGGAATTGTTGAAGAATTAGATGCTTTAGAAGAAGAATCTGTTTTGATTGCTATAGATGAAGACAGTTTAACAAAGAAGCACACTCATTTAGAAGTAGATCCATTGGTGATTTTTGGTATGAATACAACTATGATTCCATTTGCTAATCATGACCCATCTACTCGACTTTTGAGAGGTCAAAAGAACCAAATGCAAGGAACTTCTCTTTATACAACTAATTATCTAAATAGGTTAGACACAAATGTAAATGTACTTCATTACACTCAAAAACCAGTTGTCAAGAGTTATACTCAAGATTTATTTGGAGACCATATTACTGGCGGTCAAAACGTTGTAATCGCAATATTGAACTATGATGGTTATAATATGTCTGATGGTATTGTATTTAATCGCGCGTCCGTTGATCGAGGATTATGTAGAGTTTCCCACTTTAGACCTTACTCTTCAGAAAGATTACGATATTCTGCAGGTCAAGTTGACAAAATTACAATTCCGGACAAAGAGGTTCAAGGATATACTTTGGAGAGCGATTATAAATATTTGGACAGCGATGGATTAATTAATCCTGAAACTGCTGTTGCGGGCGGAGAAGTATTAGTTGGTAAGACTTCACCTCCTAGATTCTTATCCAAATTAGAATCTTTCAGTACGGCAGCAAATATTAGAAAAGACACCTCTACTCGAGTCAAATTTGGAGAAAACGGAGTAGTTTCTAAAGTTATTTTAACAGAATCTCAAAATGGTAATCCTTTGATAAATATTGAAGTCCGAGATACAAGACCAATTTCAATTGGAGACAAGGTATCTTCTCGGCACGGTCAAAAAGGAGTTGTAGGATATTTAGCTAATCCGGAAGACATGCCATTCAGTTCTTCAGGAACAGTACCTGACGTAATTTTCAATCCATTTGGTATGAGACGTATGACTGTGTCTCACTTGATGGAATCATTGGGCGCAAAAGTTGGTGCGTTAAATGGTCGATATGTTGACGGAACACCTTTTTCAGGTGAACGAACAGAGGATATCCGTAAAGAATTAGAAGAAGCAGGATTCAGAGAAAATGGTACAGAAACACTTTATGATGGACGTACAGGAAGAGAATATGAAGCAAAGATTTTCGTCGGTAATATTTACTATTTAAGATTGAAGCACCAAGTTGCAGACAAAGTACAGTCTAGAGCAAGAGGTCGTGTTGCATTATTAACTCGGCAACCTACTGCAGGTAAGGCCATGGAAGGAGGCCTTCGATTTGGAGACATGGAAAAAGACACATTAATCGCTCACGGAGCATCATTATTATTGAAAGAACGATTTGATTCAGACATCGATTCAGTATATGTTGGTGAAAAGACGGGAGATATTGCAGAATATAATCCGGTTAGCGATAAGTTTGAAAGCGTACTTGAACCGCAAGAAAACGTATCTAGGGTCCGAATTGCGTACGGATTTAAATTATTGTTAGAGCAATTAAAGTCCATGGGAATCAGACCACAAGTAAAATTAAAAAGTAAGTTCAAGGAGGTCAAATAATGTCAAATTTCGTAACTAAGGAAGTCGGAAGCATCAAATTCGGAGTAATGAATCCCGGTGAAATTAAGAAATTAAGTAAAGTTATTGTTAAGACTCCTGAAATCTATGACTCAGATGGTTATCCTGTTCGAGGAGGATTGATGGACCCAGAAATGGGAGTTCTAGATCCAGGAATGGGTATTAAAAGATTCAAATTAGGTGCAGGAGGATTCGGATGTATTAGATTATCTAGACCGGTAGTGCATGTTCTATATCGTAATCATGTGTATAATTTTTTAAGAGGAACTTGTGGAGAATGCGGTAGAATTGCTTTGAATGAAAAGAAAATGATCAAATTCAAAGATAAATTAAAGGCTGTACGAAAGGAAAAGAACCCAACATCAAGTATCATCTTAACAAGAGAAGTTGTTAAAGCAGCAGCTACACCAAAGGTTTGTCCACACTGTTCTCATCCGAGAATTAAATTAAATTTTGTAAAACCTCAAACGTATACTGAGGGAGAAAAAAAGAGCGAAAGCCGAAGACTTTGGCCAACAGAAATTAGAGAAAGACTAGAAAAAATTCCAGATGATGATGTAAGAATGTTTGGAGTTGATCCAGAACATTCTCGGCCAGAATGGATGATTTTAACTGACTTATTGGTACCTCCAATCCGAGTAAGACCGTCTATCACTTTGGAAACAGGTGAAAGATCTGAGGATGATTTAACTCACAAATTATCTGACGTGGTCAGAGTTAATCAAAGATTGCTTGAGAATATTAACGCAGGGGCTCCAGAGATTATCATTGAAGACTTATGGGACTTATTACAGTATCACGTAACTACGTATTTCAATAACAATATTGCAGGAATTCCTCCAGCAAGACATAGGACTCGAAGACAATTAAAAACATTATCTCAAAGATTAAAAGGAAAACAAGGTATCTTTAGACAAAATCTAGCGGGTAAACGAGTTAATTTCTGTGCTAGATCGGTTATTTCTCCCGATTCACACATTGATATTAATGAAGTTGGAGTTCCATCTCGAATTGCAAAGGAGATTACAGTTCCTGAAAGAGTAACTGAATGGAATATAAAATGGATAAAGGAATTAGTTAAAAACGAAGGAGGATACCCGGCAGTTAGATATGTAACAACCAATACGGGCGGTAGAAAGAAAATAACTGCTGAATCTGTTGAAACTATTTTGGAAGAATTAGAACCGGGATATGTTGCAGACCGAACTTTAGTTGATGGAGATATTGTATTGTTCAATAGACAACCATCTTTACACCGAATGTCTATGATGGGACATAGAGTAAAGGTAGTTCCGGGAGAGACATTGAGAATTAATCCTGCAGTAACAATTCCATATAATGCAGACTTTGACGGAGACGAAATGAATTTACACGTTCCTCAAACTGAAGAAGCTAGAGCTGAAGCTGAAACCTTATTATTGCTTCAAAATCAAATCGTAACTCCGAGATATGGATTAAGTATTATTGGAGCACACGAAGACAGCGTATTGGGCTGTTATTATTTAACTAAAGACAAATATTTCACAAAGGCAGAAGCATCTGCATTAGTTACTGGAATGGGTATGGATGAAGTATTACCTAAAGCAGAAAAGAAAGAAGGATCAATCGAATTATGGAATGGTAAACAAATATTTTCCATGTTATTACCTAATGACTTGAACTTTGAAACAAAAGGTAAAGAATTGAAGGGCGGAAAGACAGTAAAAGGTAAGTTCATAATCAAGAACGGAGAGCTGGTCCAAGGATTAATTGATAATTCATTAATTGGGTCAGAGGGCGGACTTCTTATTCATAAACTATATTTGGATTACGGTTCAGATGTAGCAGCAAAATTTGTAAACCACGTAATTCACTTAGGATTAGCTGTAGCAAAGAATGTCGGATTTACAATGAGTTTCAATGACTTTGACATTTCAGATTCATTAAAGAAAACGATCAATAAGTTATTGGTGGACACTAATACAAAGGCAGACAAATTAATTAAAGAGTATAAGGCCGGAAAAGTTCAACCATATCCAGGTAAGACTGTAAAGGAAACTTTCGAAACAAAGATGCAACATTTATTATCCAATCCTAGATCTGAATTAGGCGAAATGATTGATAATGCAGTAGATGAAACGACACATCTAGTTAACTCTTCTAAGGCCGGAGCAGGAGATAAAGTAAGAAATATCGTTCTTATGAGTGGGTTTAAGGGACAAACAGACCTTCGAGGAGAGCGAATCAACTTTGGTTACGGAGACAGAACTATTGCTCACTTTGAAAAAGGAGATTTGGGCCCAGACGCACACGGATTCATATCAAGTAATTATTCTGAAGGTTTAAACGCAAAAGAAGTATTCTTTGAAGCGATTACTGGAAGAGACAACTTCATGGACACAGCAATGAGAACACCTAAATCAGGTTATTTATATCGAAGATTAACTAATGCTTTACAAGACTTAAGAGTTACATATGATGGAACCGTTAGAGACGGAAGTAGAAAGATTATTCAATTTGCATTCGGTGGAGACGGTATTGACGTTGCTAAATCAGATGGAGGGAAAATCATAAACGAATAATGGCTGAACGTAAGTGGATTAAACAAGATTTGCCTAAGGGCATCAAATTTAAGGATGATAAACTAGCTAAAACTAGATATTCAGACATGCAGGTAGATCCGGGTGAAGCAATCGGAGTCATATCTGCTCAATCTTTAGGAGAACCCGGAACACAACTTACAATGAGATCGTTCCACTTTGTTGGAGCAGAACTATCTGTTACCTTAGGACTTCCTCGAATTATCGAGATTTTGGACGCTAGAAAGATACCATCTACGCCTACAATGCATATTTATTTGAAAGCACCGCACAATAAGAGCAGAATAAAATCTGACCAAATTGCACAAAAATTGAAACAAACAGTGCTTAAAGACATTGCAAAAGAATTTACTATGGATTTAGCCAAAGGTGAAGTAAATGTTCTTTTAGAGAAAGATGAAATGAAACGAAGGTCTGTAGATATTGATATAGTTCATGCTCAATTAAAGAAAACATTGAAAACTTTCGAAGTCGTAAAGAAATCTGCAAGTGTTTCTATTATCGAAAAAGAAAAAGATATTAAGAAACTTTACAAATTAAAAGAAAAATTAAAGGATACTTTTGTTTCAGGAATTAATGGAATTGATGACGTAATGGCATATAAGAGCGGAGAGGAATTTATTATACAAACTTTTGGTTCAAACTTAAGAGCAGTTTTAGATATTCCTGAAGTTGATTTTACTCGAACTAAAACAAATAATTTCTATGAAATTGAAGACGCTTTGGGAATTGAAGCAGCCAGACGAGCCATTGTTGATGAAACAATGGAAATATTAGATAAAGAAGGTATGTTGGTAGACCGAAGACATATCGCATTAATGGCAGATATTATGACTCGAGACGGTACCATCAAAGGAGTAACTAGACACGGTATCACTAAAGAAAAAGAATCTGTTCTTGCCAGAGCTGCATTTGAAGTACCAATTACTCATTTAGTTGAGGCAAGTGTTCGAGGAGAAACTGACAACTTAACTTCTGTTGTCGAAAACGTAATGATTAATCAACCAGTTCCGATCGGAACAGGTCTACCCGAACTATTTATAAAAATGGGTAAGGAACTTAAGAAGAAATGAAATTAGCTGATGCATTAAAGAAGAAGAGTAAAATCATTTATGGAACTGAGAACGTCATTAAAGGCGCCAAAACCTTGGTTCAAGTATTTGTTTCTTCAAATTATCCTGAAGAAATGAAATCCGAACTTTCAAAAAAAATAAGTAAGGTGGATGTGGTACAGGTAAAGGAAAATAGTGAAGAATTAGGGACTTTACTTAGAAAACCATTTTTAATTTCCGTAATTGGTATTAAAAAATAATGGCAATAAAAATTGATAATTATGCCATCAGAACGATGTCATTTTTTAAAGAAAAGACAGGAGTATCGCCTCTAAATTGTATAGTTACTAAAGATTCAATTATATTTCTAGTTGATAGCGGTTTGGTTCGAAAAGCAATTGGTAGAGATGCAGTAAATGTGAAATATCTGAGAAATCAATTCAAAAAAGAAATTAAGATATTCGAAAAAGGGGAAAATCTTGACGAAACAATTTCAAATTTTATCTACCCAGTCAAATTAAATTCGTCCAAAGTTCATCGAAGAGTATTATCAATGTTGTTGATGAATCCGAAAGATAGACGAAAACTATTAGGTAACGGTCAAACAACTTTGAGGCAACTTAAAGAAGTAATCAATATTTATCACCAGAATATTAGAGATATTAAATTACTTTAGCCAAGTAATAGTTGTAAATTATTGTCCAACATCTCTTTCAATTGAGTAATTGTTTTTGCAGTAATTCTTGCTTTTTCTCCAGAATATGTCGTTAATTTGTTTTCTAAAACTTTTAGCGTAGATTTTTGCTCATTCGAAAATTTTCCGGTGCCGTCAAAATAATACTTATAAACTGGAGCTTGTTGATTTGATAAGTCTTTTATCATAAATGCCATATCTTTCAGTAACCAAAGCGATGCAACTCTTTGTTTTTCTCCAGCACCGTATTTGAGTGTTAATCTGTGTTTATCTTTGTTTAAACCCTTCTCTGAATTAATTATATTAATTGTTTCATCACGAATAGTGTCTAGGTTATATTCGAGACTATCCATCATAGATAATGAAGTGAGTTCATTATTCATTCCATCCAATTGGTTAATTAATTCACTATACTTGGACCGGGCTAAGCCCTTATTTATTAGTTCACTTTCGAGTGCAGAAGAAATATTCTTTTTGTTTGATTTAACACCTGCTACTTTCAAAACAAGTTTTACATCTTCTTTTGTTCTATTCTTTAATTCATAAATTTTTGTCTTTATTTTACGTTTTTCAAGAGAATTATACGCCTTTTCAACTGCTCCAACAAACTCTTGTGCAGATTTTGCCATATTGACTACTTCTTCGGGAGAAACAGACTTAATCTTACCATACTCTAAATCTTTTCGAGTTTTATGAAGTTTCTCAAATATTTTTACATATTTGGCATCTAAAATTCCCTTTTTGACTAAGTTTTCCTTTAGTTGAGGACCAACTTGACTTGGAGCGCCAGGCGGAACTCCTTGAAGCATCAATAATCCTTGTGCAGGATAAATGCACGCCCAGAAGAAATCTTCCATGGCCATTGATTTGAATTTATAATTAAATCGCTCAACATGTTTTTTACCGTCATCAATATATCTTCGGATAGATTCTGGACTTGGAATCAACATACCTTTCTTTAACATTAGTTTCCAGGGAGCAAACATTCCTCGATCATAGAGCGAAATACCGTCTCTGAGAGTTGTATAGAAGATTGGTTCTGCTCGTCTCAAACCCATCCAATAATCAGTCAAAATCCATACTTGGACGTTCAATTTACCTTTAATTCCCGCTTCCCGTTCAGCATCTCTGGCTTCCTTTAAGGCAATATCTCTTAATCTTGCCTTCAATTCGGAAGAGGTTGTACGCGTTACATCCGTATCATCAATAATTAGTGAAACATCAATATCTGAATTTTCATTTGCTTCGCCCCGAATTAATGACCCTGCGATAACATATGAAATAACATACTTTTCAAACTTTCTGAGCATTCTAAATTTATGTATTTCAACTGCTTTTAGTGACTTAATCCAGTCTCCTTTATCATGTAAAATTCTACCTGAAACTATACTTTGAAGCAATCCGTATTGTCCTCGAGTTGCAGATTCCCAAATCTCTTCCAAAAGATAACAGGAAACTTTGAAGTCGTTCTTCGCTAAGTCATTTCCTTCCTTTTCAATCTTCAAAATGTGTTCAATTTTAACCTTATTGGACTTTTTCTTTATATCTGAAATAACAATTAACTCAACATCAGGTGTAGCCCATTTCTTTTTCTTAAATGCGTAGATAGGATCTTTAGGATCAGGATGCTCCGATTGTAGGTATTTCATTTCAGATTCCGAGGGTCCCTTTTGTTTCTTATACATTAAAATTACTCCTAAAATCTCATCTTTATGTCGTTTAATTAATGAATCTCTAACTCTTTCAGCCTTTTTTTGAACAGAATCCAATTTTTTATTTATCTCATCGATTGTCTTCGACTTATCTTCCTTTTTGAATTTACCGAACATTTCCTTCAGTTTTTCGTTATCGTCAGGTAAACGAGGCGAAGCAAATGAAATTTTTTTAACAGTCATATTGTATGTCGTTATTCTATTAATTTAAAGGTTTCTTAGCATAAGTAGAACGCTTTTTAAATTTATATCCGTAATCCGGTGTATGGTATTACCGAGTTTATTGGAAACAATTTATTCTAAAACTCAGGAAAGAAAAGAGCGAGTGGAAAGTATTGGATTGAGTTTGATTCGATACATATCTGATAATTCAAGTTTTGATCCAGATACCGAATTATATACTAACAATACAACTTCTGAGGGTGCCAAAAATAGATTAAAATTGGAGAGCAATAGAATTCTTACTAATCATTACGGTGTTGATATGGGAGTATTGGATATGGCGGAACGAGAAGAATTGTATAATAATGTTATTAATCCGATTTGGTTACCTGACCGAGAAAGTTTTGAAAGAAACCCATCAATAGATACTTTATATTCATTAATTGAGGGATCAAATTCTTCTTCAATAAAATCTCTTGCAAATATGTATTACGATGAAATTGTAGACAGTGATTCTTATCATATGAATATAGAAGAATATGTTGATGCATATACTGATCCTAACACCACTTTAGAAGAAAAAATAAAGATAAATCAAAGTTATAGTTCATTGATTAGAATTTGCTTAGAAAATGGAATTGATCCAACCGACGGTGGAAGAATAGATACTTCTCAGATTAGATAGTTTTAACAATTTTTGTCATCCGATTTACAAAATCGTCAGTATATTTAAAATATTTATCATATTCTTTTCCAGAAAGATTTGATACTTCTCGTTTTAATATTTTTTTAGATAATTCATACATATGACTCATTATATCTACGTATCTTTTTTCCAATAACTTGTTTTTTACAAGTTTTTTATTTAATTCATCTGCTACTTGAGACGGAGAAACTGGAACCTCTCCTCTACTCATTAATGCAGCATGAGCAGAATCAATACATGCCCAATATAAATCTACAATTGCAGTATCCACATTTGATTTGCTCCGATTTAGACTAGAATAAGCCATATTTACGTAAGTTTGTACTGCTTCTCGAGAAGGTCTTATACGCCCATTCAATAGTAAAATCTGAAGAGGTTCAAAAAATCCTCGATCAATAAATGCAATTCCGTCTCTGAGTATATTTATTGCAACGGGATCTCCTGCCCGAGTATATTCCCAAAATGCAGATAATTTCAGAGATTGTACATGTAATCTTTTAGCATTGACTTTTGCAACTGCTTTTTGAATCAATATTCGATAAGTTTCAACAATTTCCTTAGACAAATCAATATGTACATCATCGATGATAATCAATATATCTACGTCGCTATCTTTGGTCGATGTTCCCTTTGCGGCAGATCCAAACAATACAACTGCACTAATAAAATCTCCTAATTCGTTATATATAAGTTTACTAAATTTCTTAGCTAAATCTCTATCTTGTTTCGGATATTTTGATTCGAAGTTTGTCTTACGTTTATTGACTCTGAACCGCATAATCAATAGTTCACTTCAGAATATAAATAGTTTTGGCTCACTCTAATGGAAGCTCTGACCATGTAAATGACTGTTTAGTATCTATGTTTGGCAAATAAGTTGGCGTAATAAAACTAGGGATGTATGTCCTTCCAAAATATGATCCTTGCACGTCCGTCCAAGTACTTGTTTGATTATGTAATCTATATATTGGCGTTTCTAAGTGTTGCATTCCTAGAGTATATGCACCTATATCGTGATGCCCGGGTTCGATAATTATTTCTCCTTTATATCCTCCCTTCTCTAAATGAGTCATAAATTCTTTAATTGGTGCATTACCATAACCTGGAGGTAAGTGTTCATCATTATATCCAAAATTATCTGATACATGTACGTGACCAATTATTCCTTCCTTAGTTAATTTATTTACTTCGCTGCCCAACCACTGTTTAAATTCATTGTCGGATCCTCCAAAATATTTTCTCCATATATTTGCATGACCAATATCAAATGTAGCTTTGATGTGGTTCTTTGCTGCTCTTTCAGCCTCATTTTGAGACATTTTCTTCTTTTTTACTGCATCTTTAACAAATTTAGATCGAGCGTCTTTGATAATTTGTTTCAAATCTTCGGGATGAGACCCGTAATTTCCGTCCCATAAATTTTCTGGTGCAACGAATAGAGGTTTACTTAATTTATTTTTTTCAGTCATTTTCTTTGCATGCATTGCCAATTCAGATATGGATTCGGAAGTCTTAATCTTTCCATATTCGGCTATTGGAATTGAATCAAATGCTGTTTTCATTTGGTCCCTTATTCTCAAACCATATGCATTTACATGCTCTTGTTCGAGATCCCGCCTCATAATTGTTTTTTCAAGTAATTTCTTATAATTGTTCAAATCTTTTTTAGTATGACCTTCTAAAGGTTCAGCGTCAGGTTTATGTGGACTTTTTAACAATTTTTCAGTAAGCTCAATTTTACTTTTTAATTTATTAACATCTGACGCTAGTTCTTCAACACGTAATTGATACTCTTTACGTCTTGCTCGATCTTCAATAACATTCAAATTTATTCTATGTTGATTAGCCAACCACGCCTTATTTCCAAAAGTATGACGATATTCTATATCTGTTGGATCCCTACCTGCATATTCGTTATATTGTTCAATGAGTTCTGCCTTTTTATTCGCTAAATTAGTTTTGGCTATCTTTTCAAAATAGTCCATTTCAACTTGTTTAATTTTATTATCTTCCGTTATTACCGGTGTCTTAAATTCAGGTGAAATTGCGATGGAGATATCTCCATTATATTTATCTACGAAATAATAAGGTGCTTTCTTTTCCCGATCTCCGAGGTCTTTTAATTTGATTTCTTTTCCCGATTTAGTTATAAATGGTTTATCTCCGTGCTTTTGAGTAATACTATATGGAAATTCTCCAGTGTGTACAACAATCGCTCCACCGTCGGTAACATCTCCTGCGAAGTCAATTGTCCGTTTTACTTCTTCCATATCTTGAACTCTTTTATCTTCACTAAATTTTCCCTGCGTTAGTCCGGCTAATCCTTGAACACTCATGGCAGTATGGACTGAATTAATGCCAACATCGTTGATTTTAGCAATTTTCTTTATGGCAGTTCGCTCAGGAGCACCAAGTGTTCCAGGAGTCAGGTTCTGAGCACCACCTTTTCCAGTTCCAGTAAACCCTAATTCTACATTTGTTGCACCCTGCATTATCCTTGCACGAATACTATCTAATTGATTTTTGAATGGAGGTGTTGAAACCGATAAGTTTCCTGCAGAAAATTTATTTCCGGTATAATGTTGTGGGCTACTGTCCATCGAATGCCAGTAACTCGGAATTTCTGAATGTTCGTGATCGTGACAATTAGCACCCATTTAGAAATAAAAGCGTTTCTCCTTTTTATCCTCTTCGGGAGCTTCATAAAACATGTTTAATTCATCAGATTTGTAAAAATCTGCGGATGATTCTGAATCAATTTTTCCATAAAATCCCTCTGAAAGTTCTTTGTCTTTTTCGTCTGAGACTATACTTTCTTCCTCCTTTTTTGTAAGAGTGCTCTCGTCCTCAGCAATTTCTTCGATTGTTCGTTCAATATTTTCATCCGAAACTTCTTCGATATTGTTGGCCAATTTATTGTCGAGCGTTGCTCGAATTTCGCCTTCTCGAACTTGGTTTAATTGGTTAATTGTTATCCGCGCAAGTTCAATTAATTCCTTACGATAACGTGTAGCCTTTACATGTACTAATATTTCTTTTAATCTTTTAAGTCGAATAAATGGTTCTAATAACATCAACTGTTTTTTCAATTCAAGAAAATTATTCATTTCTAATCATTCCGTATTTTATCTTCAATACTGTGATTAATTCGTTAACACCGTTCTCAGCTTGATCTTTTGCTAAATCTCGATCTTTTTCATATTGTGCCGATTCTTTATTTGCGACAGATACAGACAATTTATGCTTCTTTCTAAGTTTTGAAAGAGTTGATTTTGATATGTCTTTTTTTGATTTAGAGTCTGCCTTTCGATAATCTATAATAAATTCAGAAATTTTTTCTTCTTCGTTATCCTTACTTCCAGCATCAGATTTATTTTTGCTTCGACGCTTTATTTTAAACATTTCCAGTAGTCCAGATTTCTTTTTTTCATCAGTTTTAGATTCCTCATTTTTATTCCTAGCTTCAGCAAGATAAGCTTCGAAATCTTCTTTGGAATTTTTATCACTAAGAAATACGCTCATTGATTTGTCTACTGAAGATAGTATCTCTAAAACTTCCCCTTCCTTTGCTTTAAGATAATCTTCATATTCAGTTTGAGTTACCGCATAACCTTCGATTTCGCACTCAATGCGTCCTAATTGAATTGCGCCCTTGCTATATTCATGTCCTTGATAAGCCATTACAGGTCTGGTGCGATGATGAAATTTTATCATAATTATTGGAAAAACGTGCTTATACTCCGTAACTGCATCAATATCCTTAGCTTTAGCAACAATTTCTATGTCTGAGATTGAGCTTTCTGAAGTCTGTAATAATTGATAGGCCTTTCCTTTTTCAGATTGTTGAGTCAGATGTTTTACGTTCTTTAAGTAGGGCTTTACCCATTCTAGATACATCTTAATTACATCGAAATGTTGAGCAAGATACTTTATATTAAAATGACGACGAGTAGTTAATTCTTGATATGTTCGTTCTTTCCAATGAACATATTGAGTAAGTTTTCTCTTCAATACATTCTTTACTTGTGTATTGGTCTCCACCTTGTTTACTTGTTTATCTACTTCATCTGATGTTTTTGGATTTAATCTGAAAAATAAATCTGGAAGAGTTATAAAACCCACTTGATGTGCCAATCCTAAAACAGAGCTCGGATTCTTTGAACCGCCCTCAACCAAATCAATCCAAAGTGACTTTAATGACAATTCTGCAGAATCGCTTCCTTTATCTGATTCTTTGTAAAATCCTAATCGCTCATCTTGTATCTTTAGCTCTCGATATAGAACCATCATATCTTTAGTCATTCTACCAATATTTGCTAAATATTGCGAAGCTTTTTCTTGTTGTACTGCCTTTCTCTGTTCAAAAACTTGCCATTGGGCAGATCCTGGAGAAGTCAAAAATTGATCTTCAGTCTTATTTATTGTATATCCCATATCCTCAATTATATCCACAATTGTAAAATAAAACTTCTCTATGCCTTCTTGAAAATTTTCATAATGAATCTCGTTTTTTACTATAGGTTTATCTGCGAGTTTAGGCTTAGTCTTCTTCATACTCATAAATCCACTCAATATTATTAATATCTTTCTTCTTACAAAAAATATATAAGCTCGTGAAGGTCAATTATATAATGGCTATTTTTGACAAATTAAATCCTTTGAAAAAGAAGGACGATTTTCCCGAATTTGGAGAATCATTGGGAGCAAGAACTTCTTCTGTCCCAGGACCGTCTTTTGATAAAGGTCCAGATCAAAATCCTGAACCTACACTGCCAGCAACAAGTACTCCTGCGCCTGCGGGCGGTCAACAATTAAATTCAATTCAATCTACTCTGAATCTTTTAGTTTCCAAGGTTGAATCTATGAAATCAAGCCTGGATAGTCTTTCTCAACGATTAAATTCATTGGAACAAAAAAACACTTCGGGCGCTACGTCTCAACCTAAACCTGAGACGCCGCAACCTCAATTTAATCCTTATCAGACTCCGCAACAACCTCAGCAGGCACAACAACCAACTCATGCTACAACCACTCAGTCGGATGAGGATGAAGGATGGCACTTCTAGAATTCATAAATATCTACTTTATCGCTCCATTTAACTCAGTTTATGAGTATAATTTAGTAAACTCAATTACTTATGCCTTGCTTGCTTTTCTGGGAATTTATTTGATAAATTATTTTATTCAACATAAAAAAATCACGTTGGACATCTATTTTATTAGAAATTTAGTTCCATATATTTTATTCGGTGCATTAATGAGAAGTTATGTGGACAAGGGAATCATTGCCAAGGGATTCTTTACCGTTAGTCCTGGATTATATCTGACAATATCATCTTTATTTCTGATCGGAATATTATTTGGAAAAACAAAAGAGTTGGGGATCTTATCTTTACTTTCTTTCTTGATAATTTACGGAATTAATTTTGCAATAAATTCTTATCTATTTTTTATAATTATATTAATGATTTTATCGACAAAGTTATTACTTTATCTGACTCAAAATTTAAAATTTGATAAAATTTCAAATTATGCTTTAACCGCTCAACTCTTTGATGCGATAAATACTAGCTTTGTTTTACTATTTTTTGGCGGATTCGAAAAACACGTTATTCCTCGAGCGATAATTGAAATGTTTGGTACTCCTCTCGCATTTATTCCTGCAAAATTACTCGTAGTTATTCCGATAATATACTACTTAAATAAAGATAGAACTAATTTATCAAAATTAATTTTAATCGCAATATTCGTACTTGGACTTGCTCAGGGATTAAGAAATTTAATTACGGTTTTATGAGCAGTCATCGCACATAAACCCGTCTAGAGTATAATGTAAATGTCCTGACAGAGCACATCTCTCACAAATTCCAAATGCTGCAGGGTGCTCAGGACGTCCTTTTGCAGCCATACGCTCTCGTTCTAAAAAGTTTTCAAGTAAATGTGGTGCATGTTCCAATATATCTTTATTTGTAACCATTCCAACCAACTTTCCATCATGTAAAATTGGAACTCTGGAAATATCGTGTTCATTCAATTTATGTGCCAAAGAAGTTATATCTTCAAATTTTTCTCCGTGCGCTTTCAAAGGAGAATTCATAACTTGACGAACAGTAATTTTTGAAGGGTGTTTATCTACCGCAATAACTTTCATCATGATATCTCGTTCAGTTAAAAGACCGATTAATTTTTCACCTTCGCAAACAGGTAGGCCGCCAATCCGATGTTTATTCATCAATTTAGCTGCTTCAAAAATAGTCATGTTTTGATTAGCGGTCACAACCTTATGGCTCATAATATCAATTGCGCGTATACCAGACGTCATACAAAACA
>CAZUFS010000006.1:0-18212 GCA_964619795.1 Candidatus Woesearchaeota archaeon
AAAACAAGCACGAGATATTAGTAATAACTTACGTGATCTCGGTTCGAAGAAGGAAAAAAAATACCGGGAAAAAACTAAGTTAGATAGTGCGCTAAACAAATTAATCAAAGAAGCGGTTGAATTGAAGGCGCAAAAAAAGGAATATCAAAAGAGAATTGCAAACTTGAAAAAAGAGCGAAACATAGAAAACAAAGCGGTTCAAGAAGGTTTAAAAAAACTGAAAGATTTACGTGCTCAATATCTTAAAGAATCTAAGAAACCTAAAATAGATACAAAGAAACTACGGAAGGAATTAGAGACGCTTAATTTTAATCTTGAAACTGGTACTCTTTCTCAGAAGAAAGAAAAAGCATTAATGAAGAAAATTAAGGAGTTGAAATCCAAGTTGGAAAAAACGTCTACAACTACTAAGCGAGATTATAACAAAGTTCGACGAGATACAAAGAAACTTAAGGTTGCTTCGGATAAAATTCATGCTCAAATTCAGAGCGAAGCCAAAGAAATTAGTAAAATTTTTGATAGATTAACTGAAATCTCTAATAAAATTTCTGAAATTAAGAAGCAACGAAATCTGATTAAAGTCATTCTTTCGGGAATGAAAGATCAAATTAATGTTATGAATGCAAAACTAGGCGGTGTCCTATCTGAAATGTCTAAGTTTCCGGGTGCTGCTGCTAAGTCTGCATTAGATATGTTTACACTGAACAAAGAAAATAAAAAAATACAAATTAAGTCCGGTGAAAAATTAACAAAGGACGATATTTTAAAATTACAAAAGAAACTCATGAAGAAATAACTTTAATAATTCCCCTTGAGTAATCTTTTAATGGACCTTAAATCACTAAAGAGAGATTTAAAGAAAAAAACAGATAAAAATCCTGAACAATATTATCCAATTTCGGTTTTGAACAATTTAGGATTTAATAGATATACTTGCCGTAAGTGTTCTACTCGGTTTTGGAGTACAGTCAAAAGAACTTCGTGTGGTGAACCTGATTGTAATGGTGGTTATTCATTCATAAATAAGGCTCCAACAAAATCTAAGCTAGGATATTTACAAACGTGGGACAAATACTCAAAACACTTCAAAAAATTGGGGTACACTCCGATAAAGCGTTATCCTGTTGTTGCGAGGTGGAGAGATGACACTTGGTTTACACAAGGTTCAATATATTGTTTTCAACCATTTGTAGTTAGCGGTCAAGTGAAACCTCCTGCAAATCCTTTAGTTATGTCTCAACCAAGCCTGAGATTTAATGATATTGATAATGTAGGTGTAACTGGTAGACACTATTCCACTCACTTCCACTTAGGTCAACATGCTTTTGTTCCGAAAGAACGATATGATCAAGAGAAATATTTATCGGACATTGTTTCGTGGTTGACAAAAGGCGTTAAGCTTCCCTTAAATGAAATTCAATTTCATGAAGATCAGTGGGGAGGCGGAGGAAATCTAGGTACTTCGTTAGAATACTTCTCTCGTGGAGTTGAATTGGGAAACCAAGTTTATATGAAATATAAAATCACTCCAAACGGTTACAAAGATCTTAACATAAACGTATTAGATATGGGTTCAGGTCAAGAAAGGTATCCTTGGTTAACTTCGGGGCAATCACTAAGTTATGAACTAACTATGCCAAATACAATCAAATATCTTTATCGGCAATCGGGTCGGAAGCCAAATATGTCTGTTTGGAATAAATTTGTTCCTCTCTCAGGAAATCTAAACATTGATGAGGTGGATGATATTGAAAAAATGTGGGCTCGCACCGCAAGAAAAATTGGATACTCTAAGGAAAAATTAAAAAATGAAATTTATCCCATTTCATCTCTTTATGCAATTGCAGACCACGCTAGGACTCTATTATTTTCGATATCAGACGGAGCGCTACCTTCTAATTCGGGTGGAGGGTATAATTTGAGAAGTGTATTTCGAAGAAGTATGGACTTAGCTCATAGATATAATGTAAAACTAGACTATGGAAAATTGATTGAAATGCATGCAAATTACTTGAAGCCGCAGTATCCTGAGTTGTCTAAATCTGTTAAATCCGTTAATGAAATTCTAAAATCTGAGGAAACTAAATATTACAATACAAAAGAAACCGGGAAGAAAATTATGGCGCGGGTTTTGAAAGGTAAATTCAATGATAAAAAATTAATTGAATTATATGATTCTCACGGAATATCTCCCGAACTCTTAGCAGAAGAAGGTATAAAAGTTGGAAAGCGAATTAAAGTTCCGATTGATTTCTACACAAAAGTATCTGAAAGACATGAAAAGAAGAACGCTCCAAAATATCGGGAAGAATATAAGGAACTTCCTGGAATTGAACCAACCATAAAATTATTTTGGATGGATGAAAAGGCGAGGGAATTTGAAGCGCGCGTTCTGAAGATTATTAATAACAGATATGTAATTTTAGATAAAACTTTATTCTACGCTACGAGCGGAGGTCAGCTAAATGATACTGGATTTTTGAATAATTCTAATGTATTAAATGTTGAAAATAGAGGTCCTCATATCTTTCATGAAGTAGAAAACATCAATTTCAAGGAAGGAGACTTAGTAATTGGTAAAATTAATAATGTTCGGAGAAGTCGGACCATGAGACATCATACTGGAACTCATGTTGTAGGTGGTGCTGCACGAAAAGTTTTAGGAAAACACGTCTGGCAGGGTGGTTCAGAAGTTAGTCAAGATAGAGGTAGACTTGATATAACTCATTACAATAACATTACTCCCATTCAATTGAAAAAAATTGAACAAGTTGCAAACGCAATAATCAAAAAACGAGTCCCTGTTGAAAAGGAGGTTCTTCCGAAAGATAGAGCAGAGAAAAAATATGGATTTACGCTTTATCAAGGTGGATTTATTCCGGGCGGAGAAATTAGAATATTACACATTAAAGGATTTGATGCTCAAGCATGCGGAGGTACTCACCTTTCAAATACTTCTGAATTGAAAAAAATTAGATTAACAGGTTCGAAAAAAATTCAAGACGGTTTAATTAGATTAAATTATGTTGCAGGAGATGTGGCCGAAGAATTGGAACGGGAAGAAAAAGTGCTTGGTAAATCTGTAATGGTCGCATTTAGAACTCGAGGAGTTGCACCACTAGTCCAAATTGAAGCTGCTGCTGAGCTTTTGAAGACGCAAAAGACTCATTTAGCAAAAAATATTGATAAATTCCGTAGCGAAACTATACAAATGAAAACTCAAATGGGTCAATCTAAGGCTCAACTTACTCGCGATTTGAAGTTTAATACAAGTAATATTCCAAAAGCAGTTGAACAATTGTTCAATTTATGGAAAAAGACTCGAAAAGAGTTGAAAAAATTCAAGAAACTATGAAAAAAATTGACGAATGGTATTCTTCAATAAAATCTTAATTAGCTATATCTTTGTCCCATTTACCTTCTGAGATCAATCTTGCTGCAGTTTCAGGTCTTCGACCATTTACTTTAATTCCCATTGTTACACAAACGCCTACAATTTCTTGTAAAGCTGCTTTTCTTGAACGTGCAAGCAATTCTGGTTTTTTCTTATCTGCTACGTTCAAAGCTTGTGGCAAAGTCATATCTGCTACAAATTCTTTTCCAGGAGCTCCTGAACCCTTTTCCAAGTTCAATTCTGCCCTAATTAAATCTGATGTTTTTGTCATTATTATTTGTCTCCTCTATTTTCTTTTCCAACAACTTTGATGGAATCTAAATTGAGTGTAATTGGGATTGGAACTGCAGCATCAAGTAATTCAACAATAACTTCTGATTTTTGTTTGTTTAGTCGAGTTACTTTACCTCGTTCGCCCTTGAATGGTCCGCCGACAATTTCGACAATATCTCCTAATTGAATATCGATATTTTCCGGATTAAATTCAATTAAATGATCTAATGCAGATAATTCGACTTTCTTTGTAAGTACTCCTCTAACATATGGAACTCGATATGTAATTTGTTGAACTTCAGTTACCGAATCTGCCTCTATGAAGATATATCCAACTACGCCGTGTGGAGACAATAAAGAATGTATTCCTTCTGCTTTTTGTGCATTTGTAGATAGTGAATCCATTACTTGTTCTTCTCTTCCAACTCCAGTTCGTACTGTAAATATTGCCATTATGCTAGGTTTTTTAGTAATTGGACCGTTACGAAAATCGTAAATCCAATCAATCCGATGATTGCCATTCCCAGACCAGTTACTTTAACAACTGCTTGGAATTCATTCATCTTAGGCTTCCGCGTAATCGAAAGAACACGCTTGTATTCTCTCAACTTCTTTGAAATGATTCCCGGCCATTCTTTTGGTCCAGGTAGTCTGAAATCGTCAGGATTAATTTCAATAAGTGACGCCATGGTAAATTCTGCGATAGTTCATTTATAAAGCTTTTGAAGCCTAATCAATAAATTTAATTCCGAAATTGTCTTCCATGTCTTCTTGTTTTTTCTTAGAGAAAGTCCGTTTTGGACCGAAAATTTGAGGTGACTTTACACCTACAATTACCAACATGGTTCGAATAGAATTTTGAAGTTCCGGACTTAATTGAGCTCCCCAGATAATCTTTGCCCCTTCATCTAATTTATCTGTTACTGCTTCAACTACTTTCTTTGCCTCGTCTAGAGTCATGTCTGGGCCACCGATTACGTTGATTAATGCTCCTGTTGCGCCAGTAACTTCAACATCTAAAAGTGGGTTGTTTAATGCCTTTTCGACAGATTCTACTGCTCGGTTTTCAGTGTCGGATTCTCCGAGACCAATCATGGCTATTCCTCCTGAAGACATAACTGCTTTGATATCTGCAAAATCCAGGTTTATTAATCCAGGTTTTGTTATTAATTCTGCAATTCCTTTTACTGCATTTGTTAAAATTTCATCTGCAACTTTGAATGCGGTATGTAATGGTAAATCCGGTGCCAATTCGATTAATTTATCGTTTGGAATTAAAATTAAAGTGTCAACAAGACCTTCTAATTCTTCTAACCCGATCATTGCATTTTCATGACGGAGAACTCCCTCCATTTCAAAAGGTAATGTAACAACTGCAACCGTTAGTACTCCTTGTTTTTTTGCGATGTCTGCGATTACAGGCATACTTCCCGTACCTGTTCCTCCTCCTAAACCGCCAGTTATGAAAACTAAGTGTGCATCCGATAATGCATCTTTTATTTCTTTTTGGGACTCTTTTGCTGCATCTTTTCCTATTCTAGGGTCAGAACCAGCTCCCAATCCTTGTGTTAAATCTTTACCCATCAGAAGTTTTTTGTCAGCGTTTGCGTTTAATAAATCCTGAGCATCGGTATTTACTGCAATAATTTCGGCGCCCGTTACTCCGATATCTGAAATTCTAGAAATTGTATTATTTCCTGCTCCTCCGCAACCAATAACTTTTATTCGTGCTCTTCGATTTGATAGAATACTTTCCAATTCTTCGTCTTCTTTACTTAGTTTTGATACAGATTGTGTATCGTAAGTATCTGTGAAAGATTGCTCAGAAGTAGATGTTGTTTCTTGTGTAAATGATGAATTGTAATTGTTGTCGGTAGAATGATCGTCTTTTTGTTCAGTATCTGCGCCTGTGTTAAAGTCCAGATTATCTGATAATTCATCATAAGGATCCATGAGACTAGGTCTCTTCAAGTTTTTATAAACATTATTACGGTTAAAAAGATACTACGCAATGGTAACGTCAGTTACTTCCGGTACCAGTTTTTTGACTTGAGACACAATCAAATCCAAGAACGGTTTGCCTAATTTTTCTTTGTTTGGTAATTTGAACATGACTTTCTTTCCTTCGACCTTTAGACCTTGCGCTTGAAATCCAAGCAGTTCTGTTGAAAATGCGACTTTGTCTTTAATCTCAGATAATACTTTAATTGGTTTAAGCATGTAATGAACATCTTTTCCTGCGAAAGGGTGGTTGAAATCCAATAATACTCGTCCTCCGTTGACTGAACGAATGGTTGCTTGTTTTCCATCAACATCTAGTCTCATCCCAACAACAGGGTTTACTTTCTTTGATCTTAATTTGCTCAATGAAATTAATTGTATTAACTTTGAACTTCGAGTTCCAAATGCATCTTTAGGTTCTAAATCGAATTCCATTTTCTTTCCAACTTCTGCGCCAACCAATTTCTTATCAATTCCCTTAAGTAATTGACCTGAACCTACAAATGCTTTCATAGGCTTATATTTGAAATTTGGATCAAAAATGTTGTTTTTCTTGGCTTCGCTCTCAATTGTTAAGTCGAAAATTTCATTGGTTTCTTTGAAAGTTCCAATGAAATCTAATTCAATTAAGTCTCCTTTTTTGATTTTTGTCATGAAACTTAATTTTGACTAAGGTTTAAAATAGTTTTGAAGTTGTTCTTAATTATTTCAATGGCGATTATTACTGTAGAACCCATTGCTGTAACTAAAAACCATTCATATGCAGTTAATGCTGCAGTTTCAAAGTAATTTTGGAAGAATGGATGAGATACTACCAATACTTGAAGTACGACTGATGCGGCAATCGCTAATAATAGTGCTTTGTTGTTGAACATCTCTTTCGGATTTTTCAAAATAGATTTATCCGTTCGAGAATTAAATATATTGAACATTTGGAACATAACTATTGTTGAAAACGCTATGGATCGTGCATGTTCTATTCCTGAATCTAATTTCCAATAAAACAATAGAATGGTTCCTATCATCATAATTAAACCAACGATAATCGAAAATACCCATGTATTTTTTGAAATTGCGCCCTCTTTTAGTCTACGAGGTTTTCTGCTCATTATATCGGGTTCAGGAGGATCTACTCCCAATGCCAAAGCAGGTAAACCATCAGTTAATAAATTCATCCAAAGAATTTGAACTGCGATAAGAGGTAAAGGTAGGCCAATTAGCATTGCAACAAATATTGCGAGAACCTCTCCTACATTACTTGAAATCAAATATCTTATGAAATTTCTAATATTGTCGAATACCCCGCGCCCTTCTTCTACAGCCTTTACTATCGATGCAAAGTTGTCATCCATCAAAATCATATCTGCGGAGTCTTTAGAAACATCTGTGCCTTTTATACCCATTGCGACACCAATGTCTGCTGCCTTCAACGCGGGAGCATCGTTGACTCCGTCTCCAGTCATAGCAACAACTTCTCCTCTCGATTTCAAGGCATTAACTATTTTCAACTTATGCTCTGGTGAAACTCGAGCAAAAACTCTAACTGTTTCCAATTTCTTCATTAATGCTTCGTGAGACAATTTCTCTAATTCATCTCCAATTACAGTTGGTGCTTTATTGTCAATGATTCCTAATTCAATTGCTATTGCTCGGGCAGTTTCGGCATGATCTCCAGTTATCATAATTGTGGTGATTCCTGCTTTCGTACACGTTTCGAGAGCAGATTTTACTTCAGTTCGCGGAGGATCAATCATTCCCTGCAATCCGACAAAAACGATATCTCTTTCAATATTTTGAGGAGATATTTTCTTTTTCATATTTACATATTTGTAACCCATTGCAAGTACTCGTAATGCGTCTTTTGTCATTCCGTCAATCTGAGTTTTGATTTTTTCGCGGTCAGATTTATTCATTCGCTTAATTGTACCATTCATATAAATATGGGAACAGTTTTGTAAGAAAATTTCTGGTGCTCCTTTAATGTAAGCAATATGTTTTCCATTGTTTTCATAAATTACGCTCATCATCTTTCGATTTGAATCAAATGGTATTTCGTTTTTGAACTTGAACTCGTTAAGCAATTCGTCCTTTCCTTTTCCTGCCTTTTTAGAAGAAACTAATAACGCGCCTTCAGTTGGGTCACCGATAATTCTCCAACCTTTTTTATGATGATTTAATTTAGCTGTCGTACATAGTACTCCGCTTCTTAGGATTAAGTCTAAATTTTTAGATTTATTTGGATCAACTTTTTTACCGTCCAAATTAAAATTTCCTTCGGGATCATATCCCGAACCAGAAACTTTGAATGATTTGTGATTCGTATAAATATCTGTTACAGTCATTTCGTTTTTAGTTAAGGTTCCTGTTTTGTCTGAGCAGATTACTGTTGCACTACCTAACGTTTCTACAACAGGTAAACGTCGAATTATTGAATTTACTTTTGCCATTTTACTCAATCCCAGGGCCAAAGTAATTGTTACAACTGTAGGTAGACCTTCTGGAACTGCTGCAACTGCTAGAGAAACTGCGGCAGTGAACATTTCTACTATAGGTTCGCCTTTCAATAATCCAATTCCGAAAACGGCAATTGAAATTATTACTGCTGCGATTCCCAAATTTTTAGCAACTACTTCTAATTTCTTTTGTAATGGTGTTTCAGGGGTCTTTTGTTCAGTAATTGACTTCGCAATTTTACCAATTTCTGTTGACATTCCTGTTCCAATTATAACTGCTGTTGCTCGACCTCTCGAAACGGAAGTATTCATAAAAATCATGTTTCTAAGTTCGGACACAACTACTTTTTCTTTCTTCAGAACAACTAACTCTTTTGATACTGGCGTTGATTCTCCAGTTAATGCCGATTCATCCATTTCCAAGTTAATTACTTCAATTAATCTCGCATCTGCGGGAACTTTGTCTCCTTCTTCAATAAGAATTATATCGCCCGGAACTAAATTTTCTGCGTCAATTATTTCTTCCTTACCGTCTCGTAAAACTTTGGCCTTGGTTGATGAGAGCTTTTTCAAAGACTCGACTGCTCGTTCAGCCTTAAATTCTTGAATAAATCCGAGTAGTGCATTCAGAAGTATAATTACTCCAATAACATACGCATCAACAATCTCGCCAAGATAATAAGATACTCCTACTGCCAATACCAGCAATGCTACTAAGAATGATTTGAATTGATTTATGAAAATTTTGAGGGCTCTGAACTCTCGTTTTTTGGCCAGTTTATTTTTTCCATATTTATCCAACCGTTTAGTGGATTCATGATCGGTAAGTCCTGTTTTTGATGAATTCAGTTCAGAATAAATTGAATCAACGCTCTTAGTGTGCCAATACATAAACTTCGTATCCAATGAACTTATATAACGATTATGACCTAAATCCAAAATTTTATAAATGTCATATCAAAAGTTTCCATGGGACTGTAGCTCAGTCTGGAAGAGCGCTCGACTGAAGATCGAGGTGTCGCTGGTTCAAATCCTGCCAGTCCCATTTGTCTCTTCTTCGCCGTTTTTCGGCCCTCAAACCCCGAGGAGAAGAGGCGCTGCCAGGGTCGCATAGTCTGGTTATTGCGCAGGATTGCTAATCCTGTCCCTAACGGGAGCGTGGGTTCAAATCCCACCCCTGGCGTCATTACTTAATTCTACTAGAAAAAATAAACCCAAATAATTGAAATAAATATTGATGCGTAAATTAAATACTTCGAATTTCCGAAGTTTATCAAATCAGTTTTCGATACTTTCATAATTTGGATATGGTGGACCTTGCATATAATCATCATGGTTTTCCACAAAATGTAAAAGTTTGTTTTGATTTTTTTCAATTATTGCAGATAAATCAGCGCTAGTTAGGTGTGAAAAAATCTCTCCGTCTCGAATTAAATTAGCTAAATCGTTTTTAGGAATGTCTGTACGACGATATGTGCAAATTTTTCCTGTTGTAATTGAAAAATCCATTTCTGAAGTTGGAAGATCAAAATTTGTCATGATATGAACTTCATAATCGCCCATTTTAATATAAGGAAAAATTTCGCCACGCATAACTTTGTAAGACATATTTAAAAAAACGGGTTACAGTATTAAAGTTTTATGTGATTTGAGAACATAAAGGGCACACTCAGAGGTGGACATTTCAAAAATGAAAAGTCTTACTGACAAATAACTCCGCGCCGCTACTCTAAAGCACGAATAAACATGATTATGGCTGCTCGGTTCCCCGCCTGACCAGGTTCTCACAATAACCCGCCGAAAGAGGCAACGCTTCGACATTATATGTCAGGGACAAAGCATACAATCCATGCCGCCCTCTGAGCTTTGACATCTCAGCATATGAGATAACAGCCGCGCTTACCCGGCCTGTCTAGCCCATTAAACTCGGAAATTTTCAGTTTAAAAGAATTATTATTAGCTCTCTAAATACTTAGTTAATTCTTTTCCCATTTTTGGGTTTTTTTCTTTTATGAAATTAAAATATGGATAAAAATCGCGCATTAATGATCTCGCAGAAGTGTGGAGTTTGTCCGACGTTTGCTCAGAAATTCCTTTTGCTTTTCTTCGTTTTGCAGCCAAAGTGAATATCTTTAACATCAAATCTGGACGCCGATATGTTGAAATTGTTTGTGAAACTTCAACTTTTGATTGTTGGACGCCTGCGGTTGCAGATACGTTAGAGTAGTAAGCAAGATTCCAGTTTTGATTATTTGATATTCTAGTTCTAAAAATATCTGAATCAGATAAACAAATGTACCCTTCTCGGAGTGCATTTGGATCTAAATATTCGTGATGTAAATTTTGGTCTATCCACAAACTATATTCTGATGAATCAACCTTTACATCTGAAAAGGTAGATAATGCTAATTTAGCATCGAAGGATTTTAGGGTTATTTTTACGGCATAGAAAATACTTTCTTCTCGTTCTCTGAACAAATCATAAATATCTTCATTCCGAATTTTGTCTTTTTGTTTGGTTAAAACTTCTAAATCAGTTAGTGCCGAACGAACATCTCCTTGAGATCTGGCTGCAATCTTTTTTAGAACCACTGGCTCAACCTCAATTTTTTCCAGTTTTGAAACTTTGCTTAGATATTTCTCAATTGATTTATAATCTACAGGATTAAATTTTATTAATTCACAATATTTTCTAAGAGTCTTGTATCTATAATTCCAGGGGTCATTTGCAGTAATTACGATTGGGTATCTCGTGTTTTTTATAATTTCAATTAGTGCTGTAATTCCGCCACGGTCAGAAGTTCCGGAAAATGATTCAAGTTCGTCGATTAGAATTATTTTTTTGCCGCCAAATAAAGATGGTTGAGTTGTGGCAGGTTTTAATCGTTCGATAATTTGCGTTTTATTTCGTGTAGATGAAGGTGGAATCTCATATAGTTCATATCCTCGCTCTGAAGCATAAACTCGTACTGCCAAAGTTTTTCCAACACCTGGTTCTCCGTATATAATTGCTGATTTCTTTGATTGTCGTTGGAGGAAATTAGTGAACTTTACAATACCTGCATACTGTCCAACAATATCGTTAATTTTTTTCGGAATATATTTCTTAATCAGCATATAAAATTCTGAAGAATTGAATTTATATACTTGTGTTTAGTCTGGTTCTAAGACTTGAAAGTTGGTTTCGCAGGAATTTTATTTCAGAACTCTGTTCATCGATTATATCAACAAGCGGATCATCATTTTCCTGAGTTAAATTTATAATTTCACGAAAGGCGTCTCTGTTTGTAGTTGCGAAGTTTATGATTTGAGTTATAGTTACCATCAGTAAGATAAACCTCTCAATACTTCGCCGAAAATTAATTCAACTTCTCGGTTATTCATTTGATTTGGATCAATGTTGTAAACTCGATTTAGTTGCTCAGGGAACAAAACAGTTTTAGTGTCCTTTAATTCGACATAACCTTTTCTGAAAAAGGTCTTACCAAAAAGATTAATTTTTTTCATACAACTAATTTAAAATTTTGGTTAAAAAGGATCGCACTCAGTTGTCCAGTGTCCACTAATCAACGGAGATTAATTTAACTTCAAAAGTTAGTTTTTCGCCTGCTAGAGGATGATTAAAATCTACCAAAACATGTTCTTTAGCTACATCAAGAATCTTTCCCGTAAACATTTCTCCCTCAATCATTCCATGAACGGTTAGGCCTTCACTTACACCGCCTTCAAAATTAGAATGAGTAAATCTTTGGATTAATTCATCGTGATATACTCCGTATCCTCTCTCTGGAGGAATTTCAATTCTTCGGACTTCGCCTATTTCCATTCCTAAAACACCTTCGTTGAATCCAGAAATAACATCCTCAGATCCTAGCTTGAATTTGATTGGTGTTTTTCCCTCAGAGGTGTCAAAAACGCTCCCATTTTCTAAGAAACCTGTAAAATGCAAAGATACGTCTTTTCCAGATTTGGCCTTCATTAGATAATTTATTTTGTCTTACTTAAAAACATTATTCGATTTTATTTTCTATATTTGAATATCTATTTTGAAAGCTAGAGTTTGTACCGATTAAAACAACATCTGCAATAAATGCATTTATTTGTATGAATTCGTTTGATCCCTCAGATATTCTGAAATCATACTCACCGCAAGACTTTATCAATTTGACTTTCAATTTATCTTCGAAGTCTTCAGAGTTCCAAATTTGTTTTTGGAATTGAGAAATTGCATCTGACCCCGAAAGTCCGTATTTAACTAAAACATCTGAAAGCTTGTCTTTTGCTGCCTTGAATTTTCCACTTAGAGCCAATTTTAAAATTTCATAAAGTTCCGTTGGTTCTGCAAAAGATACTACTTCTCTGACTTCATTTACAGTTACTCGCGTAGTTCCCGGAATTGAATCTGAAGGTTTGTCTGCAATTGCGGTTGTTGCTTGAAGAATATTTTCTGCCTTTCTTAAATCTCCTTCGGACGCATCATAAATATAATCCATCGCAGTATGATCTAAATCGATCTTTTCGTCTCGGGCGATTTCTGAGATGACTTCCTTCATAACTTCTCGTTTTATTGGTTGGAATCTAAAAATTGCACATCTAGATTGAATCGGAGGTATGATTTTTGAGGAGTAATTACAACTTAAACAGAACCTGACATTAGAAGTATAATCTTCCATCATTCTTCTCAATGCATGTTGCGCTTCTTTTGTTAAAGCGTCTGCTTCATCTAGAAAAATTAACTTGAATGGGACATTTTCAGTTACTGGCTTCGTTCTGGCGAAGTCTTTAATCGAGGTTCGGACTACATTAATTCCTCTTTCGTCAGATGCGTTTAGTTCCAGTACATTATCGCGATAGTCTTCACCATATAATTCCTTGGCCATCGCCAAAAAGGATGTTGTCTTTCCGGTTCCCTGCATTCCTGCGAAAAGCAAGTGAGGCATTGCTCTGCTTTTAATAAATGCGCTAAGCCGATCTATTATTTCATCTTGACCTTTTACTTCAGATAGTTTGGTTGGACGATATTTCTCAGTCCAGACTTCGAACTTAGACATGAGTTCAGATTTTGATTTCGAGTTAAAAGTATTTGTTTAGCTTACTCAAAACCTTTTTAATTCTGATTTCAGTATAATTCTTATGCTAGGTGGTTATCCCATTCTACAATAAATTTAGAATTGAGTCTAGCAGTAGTTATTTAAATTTTAATGGAGTGATTCCAGCATGATCGAATACAATTTTAAGAAGATTGAAAAAGAGTTTTCTAAGAAATGGAGAGATATGAATCTATTAAAGTTGTTACAACGTAAAAATAAGGGCGGAAAGCCTTATTTCTTGTTAGAAGGTCCGCCATATGCTAACGCCGAGTCTCACGTTGGACATCTTCGAGGAATTTTTTACAAAGATTTGAATCAAAGGTATCAATTTATGATGGGACGAGATGTTCTATTTACTGCAGGATTTGACACTCACGGACTACCTATTGAAAATATGGTCGAAAAGAAATTGGGATTCAAAAACAAAAAAGATATTTTGAAATTTGGTCTAAAAAATTTTGCTAAAGAATGTAAAAAATTAACTGTAGATAGTATGGATTCTTGGAAAAAACGGTATAATAAATATGGTTGTTGGGTGGGTTGGGACGATGACCCTTATTTGACTTATAACAATTCTTATTTGGAAAGTGGATGGTGGGGATTCAAGCAAATGTGGAATAAGAATCTAGTTTACAAAGGCACTAAACCAGTTCATTGGTGTACTCATTGTGGTACTGCTAGCGCAGGTTACGAAGTAACTGATGCCTACCAAGAATTAACAGATCCAGCGGTTTTTGTGAAATTCAAATTGAAAGATAAAAACACATCCCTATTAGTTTATACAACTACGCCTTGGACGCTGCCTGCAAATGTCGCAATTGCAGTTTCAGGGAAAGATGATTATGTCGAAGTTAAGACTGCTAAGGGAAATCTAATTCTAGCGGAAAATCGATTAGAGTTATTAAAAAATAAAAACATAAACTACAAAGTTTTGAAAAAATTCAAGGGCAGAAAACTAGAGGGTTTGGAATATGAGTCACTTTTTGATAATGAACTTCAACGAAGAGTTGGAGAATATCCTAACTCGCTTAAAATTTATTTGAGTGTTCCGTTGTTGAAGGAACGAATAGCTCCGAAAGTTGCGGAGAAGCTCGGTAAAAAGGCAGGAGATGTTTATGAAGAATTTGTAACTGTCGAAAGTGGTACTGGTTTAGTTCATATGGCTCCGGGACACGGTAAAACGGATAATGAATTTGGGAGAATGTTGGGATTAATCGCAGTTAGTCCGGTAACTGATGAAGGTAAATTCACAAAAGAAGTGGGAAAATATGTAGGTAAGTATGTTAAAGATGCAGATATTGAAATAATTTCTGATTTAAAGAACGAAAATAAACTTTTATTTTCTGAAAAAATTAGGCACTCTTATCCTTGCTGTTGGAGATGTAAAACTCCGCTTCTATTTAGATTAAGTACTCAATGGTTTTTCAAAACCGATAAAATTCGGAAAAAATTATTGGCAGAAAATAGTAAGGTTAGGTGGTTGCCTGGATTCGCAGGGGAAAGAATGGCATCTTGGTTGAGCAATTATGATGATTGGAATTTTACTCGTCAAAGATTCTGGGGAATTCCGGTTCCAATTTGGGAATGTAGATCTTGTGATAAAAATTTTGCAGCGGGATCCAAGAAAGAAGTAGAACAAAAACTGCGAAAACGTCTACCTAAATCTTATGATCTACATAATGTTCGGGAATTAAATTTACCTTGTTCTTGCGGAGATTCAATGAATTCAATTGGAGATATATTTGATGTTTGGTATGATTCAGGAGTGGCGCCTTGGGCATGGATGGGTGCACCCCATAAAAATAAAAATCAATTTATGAAATACTTTCCAGTAGATAGAGTAAATGAGGGAACAGATCAGATTAGAGGTTGGTTCTTCTCGCTCCTATATACGTCCGTGGCAATTTTTGGGAGAGCTCCTTATCGAACCGTATCTATGCCGGCATTTACTGTTGATTCCAAGGGAGATAAAATGTCTAAATCGGTCGGTAATGTTGTTTGGTCAGAAGAAGGAATTGATAACTTGGGTGCAGATTTAATCAGATTCTATTATGCAAGCAATACTCCACCTTACGAGTTGGCCAAATTTAATGTTAATGAAGTTAAGCGAGAAACATATTCTACTCTCAACACACTTTGGAATTTACATAATTATTTGAAGACGAAATATCCTGTTATTCTGAATAAAAGAATTGTTCGGGCAGAAGATAAATGGATTATATCTCGATTGAATAATTTAATCAAAAATTATCATGATGCGTTTGATAAATTTGAATATCAGCGAATGGGGAGAGGAATCCATGATTTTATCGTTAATGATTTGAGTCGAACCTATATCCAATTAGTTCGAGATCGAGTGGAAAACAAGGATCCTGCTGTAGGATATGTATTGTTGAAAAGTATAGTTACTGCAATTAAATTATTGGCTCCGATTTCGCCATTTGTTGCAGATAAAATTTACATGAATCTTAGAAATTATCCTCCAGTATCGGAAAAAAGTGTTCATCTTGAAAGACTTCCTAGTCCCGAGAAATCTAGAATTGATGATAATTTGGAATCTGAGTTCGATTTATTAAGAAGTGTAATCACTGACGTTCTTGCACTAAGAGATAAAATGAAACGAAATCTAAGATGGCCGATCAAAAAAATTGTTATTGTTTCTCCGAAGAGTTCAACAATTCGTTCAAAATTGGAACTTTTGAAAAAGCAAACAAATGTGTTGGATGTTGAATTAATGCGTAATGTTGAAGGAATTAAATATGAAATTGAAATTGATTATCGCACAGTTGGTAAAAAATATGGTAAATTGACCTCAGATATTGCTAAGAAGTTAAAGCGCGTGCCGGTATCTAAATTGAAACGAGGATATAAAACTAAAATTCGAGGCAAAGATATTAATTTAGCTAAATCTGACTTCAAAGTTAATGCAATTCTTCCATATGGTGCGTTCGGAGTGGCAAATGATAAATATTTGATAATTTTAGATAGAGCTGAAGAAATGAATATGTTGGTTAGCGGATTTACTCGGGAATTGATTCGTAAAGTTCAAGATTATCGTAAAAATTCCAAGTTAAATAAGTCAGATAAGATTAAATTGAAATTAGTTTCGGAAGTTGATCTGGATTTGAGTGAAATTCAAAGAAAAGTTAATACTCAAACAATAGAAGTTGTTGACTCATTAAAGAAATCAGAAAAAATGGTTATACGTGGAAAGAAAATTGAATTTGCTTTTTAAAGTAGTATTTATATACTTTTCCTTGCTTATAAATTAAAATGGCTCCAGAGGTTGATACTCGAGTTTGGTCTAAGATTCAAAACGTAGTCGTTTCTGCGAATATTTTTGCTACACTTCCTTTAGAAAAGTTAGCAGTTATACTAGATAATTCAGATTATACTCCTGAAACTTTTCCAGGATTGATTTACAAAGTTGAAGATGAAGAATTATCCTTCAAAAAGGCAAGTTTCTTGCTTTTTAGTTCAGGAAGAATTATTTGCGCCGGAACTAAATCTATTAAGGCTGCGCGGGATGCAGTAAAACACGTTGTGGAAGACTTGAAAGACGTAGGTATTGAAATTATAAAAAAGCCAAAAATCACAGTCCAAAACATGGTCGCATCAGGTTCAGTTGGCGGAAAACTAAACCTTAATGAAATCGTGTTCTTATTTGACAACACCGAATATGAACCTGAGCAATTCCCGGGTTTGGTTTACAAACTAAAAGGTGAAGATCAATTACAAAATATTACTTTCCTTCTTTTTGGTACAGGTAAGATTGTTATTGCGGGTGCAAAATCTGAAAAAGAAATTAAAGATTCTGTTAAGTTTTTAAGGGCCCAATTGATTGATGTCGGCGAACTAGATAAATAATAAAATAAATTCTTTTTAACTCGAATTTTAGAGACTCTATACGTGGAATCAAATACCCTGAGTAAATATAGAACATTTATCGAGAAATATTATTCTAAAGAGTTGACTCTTGCCGCGCAAAAGGGCAGACGGGCATTAAATATTGACTTTTCAAATGTCGCTAAATTTGATCCAAAATTATCTGAAAAGTTATTGTCTGCGCCCAGAGAAAGTTTAGAATTTATTGATGCAGCAATTCAAGAATTTGATTTAGGTGAGATCGATTACAAGATTTGTGCTAGAATTTTTAATCTGCCCGATTCTCAAAAAATAAAGATTCGAGATTTGAGAAGCGAGCATCTGGGATTATTAATTACTGCAGACGGATTAATTAGGCAGGCGTCTGACGTTCGACCAAGAGTCACAGTAGGAACTTTTGAATGTCCGAAGTGTGCTGCTCAATTAAGGGTTGATCAAACAGATAGTAAAATGAAGGAACCTGCGTCATGTAATCAATGTAGACATAAAGGTAAATTCAAATTAATCGACAAGCGACTTACGGATGTTCAACAATTAATTATTGAAGAGTCTCCTGAATCTTTGGATGGCGGTGAGCAACCAAAACGAATTCGGTGTATTTTGGACGGGGATTTGCTGGAACCAAGTGCCGAGCGTCGAAGATTCCCTGGAAACAAAATAAAAGTGGTTGGAATTGTTAGAGAAGTTCCAATAAATACAAAAGGTGGGAGTCAATCCACTCAATTTGACATAATTGTAGAATGTAATTCTGTTGAAAATTCGGAAGAAGAATTTGAAGAGTTGGAGATTAGTCCGGAAGATGAGAAATTAATTAAAACTTTAGCAAAGGATCCGGAAATTTATGAGAAATTGGTGAATAGTATTGCGCCAGTTATTTATGGATATGAAGAAATTAAGGAATCGATTGCGTTGCAGTTATTCGGTGGTGTAAGAAAGGTTAAAGATGACGGCACCGAGTGGAGAGGCGATATTCATATTCTATTGATGGGTGACCCGGGTGCAGGTAAATCTATTTTATTGAGATATATATCAAATTTAGCTCCAAAGGCAAGATATGTGGCAGGTAAAGGTGCGTCCGGTGCAGGACTTACTGCAGCAGTTGTTAAAGATGAATTC
>CAZUFS010000007.1:0-16058 GCA_964619795.1 Candidatus Woesearchaeota archaeon
TTTTGATACTGTTCCAATTACAAAATCGCCAATATCGGGTAAACCTTCTCTAAGATACATTGAATTTAATTAAGTTCTTTAATTACTTTTCCACCAATAATGTTTATTTTTCCGCCGGTGGATTGCGCAAGTTTTGTCTTACACACCAAGCAAACTAATTCTTTACTTGATGCTCGTTCAAATAATACTTGTTCATTCTTACATTTAGAACACTTAATTTTCAAGAAGTTAGTTTTAGTTTCGTTTAATGCCATTATACCAGATTCGCCTTCTTAAGCCGACTAAATGCTTTTACGTGGGACTTGTTACAAACATCACAAGTGTACACAAAAGTTTGTTTGGTTGTTTGTTTGTGCTTTGTAGCAGCTTTTGCTCGAGGCATTCCTCCATAGCCCGCCATAATTTTGAAAATTCTTCGAGCTCCACTATTCAGAGCGTTCTTTTTTGTTTTCGGCCGAGCTTTGTTCTTCAAAAGTTTGATCTTGTGCTGTGTGTGTTTCTTGCACTGTTTCGAAGGACAAAATGTCCGTGTTTGTTTTGGAAATTTCATTTTGGCTGTCTATATCATCTGTGAGCACTTCATTTTTAAATTCTTCGATAGGAGATATTGGCTCGCTTGTGTCTTGGTGTTCGGGTTTTTCAAGACCAATCTTATTTTGCGGCAATAAAATATTAATTATTTCTTCGGGTGCGTTAACGACATCTCCTTGATTAAATGGCCCAAACTTATTCGTATCTGGCCCAAAAAATTCAGGAATGGTTTCTAACGCATAATATTTTTTGGGAACGTCTGCAACTTTTGGTTCAGATTTTTTCCCAATTTTCAAAGGTTGCATCTTTTCAATAGGATAATTACCGTCATTATCAATGGTTGCTAAGAAACCCTTTCGAAATCGTTTAAGTAAAACTGTCAATTGGTCATATAGCTCTTCCTCAATCTTCAACATATTGCTGGTGTCTCGAAGAGAATCTTCACTTCGACTATTGAACACGGCCCGAGATATAACTTTTCTTTCTCGGCGCTCCAACAAATCTTTCACGACCCGCGTCGCGTTTGATAACTCCACTTGAATCTTTGCCCGATTATGAGTTGAGAATAGATTAAGTGATTGATCTTGATTTTTAGTTTCCTTATTTTTATCTTCAAAATAATTCTTTATTTTCTTCAAATCACCGGGCGTAAGCTCTTGCAAATCGGTAGAAAATCTCTCATTTCGATAGAGCTCATATATGTCTTCATAAGTAAAAGCGTCACCCATAGTTTATTGTCAGAGATTACTTTAAGTATATTCATATGGTTTATCCTTTAAATATAATTATTATTTGGATTTAAATGAAGCGTAGCTTAACGGATTCTTTATCTTTTTACAAATATTATCGGGAAAACACACACCAATTTCTTGGTAGTGAGCTTTACAATTCGGCGGAGGAACGACTTTGTGTTGTTTTTTATGCCAAGACAACTGAGATTTGATATATCCTTTCTTTAGCGGAGGTTTATTCTTTCCATTCCAATCATAAATCTTAGCCTCCAATTCATTCCAATCCATATCAAAATTTTTGTAGAAATTTATCAAAGAGAATAACGCACGTTTTCTACCATCTTCTAATCCATTCAAAATTCGCTTCATACATGGAGGAAATATTTTTTCGTTTAAATCTAACTTTACAAAATCATATTTTTTGGAAGAAGATTCCTCTTCCTTTAAATCAATACCCGTAAATAGATTTTTGGCCTCATTTGGTTCAGAAGCAACCCTATCAATGAACACTTTCAATTCATTAACATTTGATGGTTTCGCATCATCAAACTTGAATGATTCAATTTCTTTTTCATCAATTACAATAGAAACCAGTCCGCTCTTTTCGTGTAAACTATACGGACTCCTAATTAAATGTCGCGGGCTAGCCATGGCTAAATCAATATCCATCAAATCTAAGAAATTGATCTTACCGTTCTTAGTTATCTCTTCTTTAGTCTTACCCGTCTTTTTCAGAATATCGCTTAGATTAGACTCATAATATCCCGGATTCTCTTCATTCAAATAATCATTTAATTCAACCTTTATCTTTTTCAAAATTTTTTCTAAAAGCAAAGGAAAAGTTTTATGAGTTTCAACTTTACCTGCAAATATTTTTTCAGGAAAAGACTCATAGGGAATTGCAATGTGCCAACCCTTGTTTCCAGAAAATTTTATTCCAATGTTTTTCAAACCTTTGCTTTTGATATATTCAACAATTAATCTGGCCGTTTTTCGAGAGTACTCAAACCAAGGACAATCAATATCAATAATTAAATCCCAACTTTTTCTAAGTTCATTCAGAAAATGCTCAGTACTTTCACCACTTAACCTCAAAGGATCATCCCAATTTTCAACAGATATATGAAAAGAAGTAACGCCATTACGTGCAAAGTCTGAAACGTCTTTAGGAAATTGTAACACGTTTGGTCGTTTACCAAATCTTCCCGAGAGTAATTGGACTGCAACTTCCTTATTATCTGCAGATTCAACAATCTTTAATCCTACATCCGTTCTAGAATACCATCTAATAATATCAGATTGTTTCATAAAAATTTCTCTAAGTCAAGAGTTATTAATTCTTCTCTAGTGAAAAGGCACGAAATTCATTTCCACCAATCCTGCGTTCAGGAGGAATTAATTTGAAACCCAATTTTCGATATACTGAACTCTCAGTTTTAGTTTCAATTTTTTTATCCGTTTCGCGATTAAATAAACCCCATTCGGATAATTTGAAACCTCTCTTAATTGCAATTCTTCTCAATAACACATTGTGTTCCATACTACCCGTAAAATATTGTGCAGCAGAGCCATAAGATTCTTCAGGAACAATTCTCAAATCAATTTGCAAAGTCCCATCAAATAAAACCGAACTCTTGGTGGTGCCTTGAACCAAAACATGCGTTACGCCTTTAATCTTCGTAAATTTATTCATAACTGCACTTGAGTTATCTGATGCAACCAATATATCTACGTCTCCAACAGTTGATAATTTACGTCTTAATGAACCCATATATCCAATTTTTTTAACAGATTTAAGCTTATCCAACTCTTTTATGAATTTGTTTGCAATAAGTAGCGCCGCTGAATAAGGAACTCGATTAAGATTCTTCTTTTTACGATCAATATTACTCAAAATTTCAGTTTCACTTTTTTCACCGAAACCAGACAATTCTCTGATTTTACCTGATTTTGCAGCTCGCTTTAATTTTGCCAAAGAATCAATATTTAATTCTGAATACAATCTCTTAACTTTTTTCGGACCCATTTGAGGTATCTTCAACATATCCAGAACGCCCTTAGAAATATCCTTCAATAGACCATTTAATTTGTCAGATTTTCCGTTGTGATTCAGCATATATTCTATGTTTCCAGATATACCTCGTCCAACACCATCAATTTTCTGAAGCGCTTCAATTCCGTCCAGATTATATAATTCCGACAAATTTTGAGACTCGTCTTCGACTGAACGCGCCGCTCTCCGATACGCTACTGGTTCAAAACGAACGTCTTGAATTTCTAACAAATCTGCAATTTGATATAATTTCTCTGCCACTTCCTTATTTGTGACCATGTTTTTACACAGCATTTGCAATTAATTAAGATTGCCCTAAAGCTTTTAAACCAGAAATTAAACCAGAAATTATGAATCGAGTTGATTATCCCCACATCAGGGAATAGTTTTTCTAGCTCGGTTTCTCGTAAATCTTTTAAACGGAACAATTTAGAAGTAGATAGTGGAGAAGGTGGGGTAGCTTGGTTATCCTCTCTGTTTGTGGTGCGGAGGACCCGTGTTCAAATCACGGCCTTCTCCCTCTCGTTTTTTAGAAAAAACAAGGCTTGCAAAATTACAACCCAAATTTTAATAATATCGGAGGCATTAAGTTAGCATGAAATTACAAACGCCGAAAGGAACTTCCGATTATATTGGAGAACGAGCGCAAAACCTGAATAGAATAATCAACGCTTTTAAAGAAAGTTTTGAATTATTTGGATTTAATCTAATCAAATCTCCAACTTTCGAATATGCTTCAACATTGAAGGGAAAGTATGGTGCAGATGATAAATTAATTTATGAGTTCAAGGACAAGGGAAATAGAGAACTTGCATTGAGATATGATTTAACAGTCCCTCTAGCAAGAATTGTAGGTACTAATCAATTCTCATTACCTTCAAAATTTTATAATATTGGAAGCGTGTTCAGATATGATAGACCTCAAAAAGGCCGAACACGAGAATTTATACAAGCAGATATAGATATAATTGGGTCAGAGTCCAATTCTTGTGATGCAGAATTAATTGCATGTATGAGTTTCGGTTTTAGAAAATTGAAATTAAATCCCATTTTTAGAATAAATAATCGAGCCCTAATGAATCAAGCATTTAGCCAGTTAAATATTCCCGAATCAAAATATGCCGATGTATTAAGATCAATTGATAAATTGGACAAAATTGGCACGGAGGGAGTTTCCACAGAACTAGAATCGTTGGGATTAAAACCGAAATCCATAATCAAACTAATTTCAATAAAAGGAAGTTTAGCTCAAGTAAAATCAAAAGTTTCCAAATTAAAATTAGAGCTGGATTTCTCGGAACTAGAATCAATATTTGAAACGTTGTCTAAAATTCAGTTAAACAACACTAAACTAAAACTTGATTTAAGTTTAGCAAGAGGACTAGATTATTACACGGGAAATGTATATGAAATTGATCTTAATACTGGAATGAGTTTAGGCGGAGGAGGACGGTACGACCGATTAATTTCAGACTTAACGGGAAAGACTTTAACTGGAATAGGAATTTCGGTGGGAGTAAGTAGATTATTAGAGTTAATACCTCTAACAAATTCAAAGACAACAAAAACTTTTGTTATCGGAATAGATTCAGACGTATCTAATATTGTAGCTACGCTCAGAAAAAACAATATTCAATGTTCGTATAATTTGGCTTACAAAACTTTGAAAAGTTCATTGAATTACGCCAATAAACAAGGATTCAATACTGTAATTATTGCGGGAAAGGACGAACTTTCATCAAAGAAATATGTTCTCAAGAATATGAAATCTGGATTGGAAGAAAAATTAACCGTCGCTCAGATAATCTCAAAGCTTAAATAATATATTCTAGACTAAAAAACATGCCAGTAAAAGACCAAAAAATTGGAAGAGGCAATGCGGTAGTGATGTCGAACACACTTTTTGATCTAGACGAAATAATTGACGCAATTAAATATTGGGCAGATCGAGAAGGATTCCAATTGTTTAAGGTAAAATCTCATATTGATTCCAAAACTTCGAGAGGACAGAGAACGAGAGTAAAAATACACTTCAAAAAAGATATTGATTTTTATCTAAGACAGGAATTCGAGATTAAATTAAATGTTAAGCGAGGAAAACGCGGAAGATATGAATCTCCTGAAGGAGAACCAAAAACACTAACTTTCGGCAATTTTTCTGCAGAAATCAACACGAAACTTGTCCCAGATTATGATGACTCATTTACGAAAAAGGGCGGATTTCAAAAAATCATTCATAATTTATTTTTCGAATTAATTTACAAACCAAAATTCTTAAGATACAAAGTACAAACAGGTATTGGAACTGGAAAAACAATGAACTTGATTAAAAATAAAGTAAAAAGTTATTCTAAATTTAAACCCATTTCTTAACTCTGAAATAAGAATAGGTGCAGATAATAGAAACTGCCATTAATCCGAGAGAGAAAAAATAACCATATTTCCAAGTTAATTCAGGCATATTATACGGAGATGTCTCGGGTTTGAAATTCATACCATATATACTTGCAATCAATGTCGGCAATAATATAAATGAACCTACGATAGTAATTCGCTGAATAATCTTATTCATATCATTAGATATATTCGAATTATAAATTTCAACAGCGTTGCTCAATATTTCTCTATAAATTGCCATAGTCTCTGCAAGTTGAATTTGATCAGTATGAATTTCAGATAGATCTAATTTTTCCAATTTATTTAATTTGAACATTGTTGCATTTGTAATCATACTGTTGATAACATCTCGATTTCCCGAAACACTTCTTGCTAAGAACACTAACTCTTTCCGAACCTTGAATAGTTTTTCAATTGTGGCCTTCGAAGATTTAGAACTAATTCTGTCTTCTATTTTACTTACTTCTTCTTCTAACAGATCTGTTTTAGTAAAGAAAGTTTTTGTGACCTCTTGAATTATACGAATCAACAATCCGTTTATACTTTTGATATTTTCGGGATGATTTATTATATCTAATACAAATGGACACCCGAATTCATGTACTGTAATAACTTTTTTGTCAAACAAGAACAACCCCATTGTTGCACTCCGCGCAGTTTTGGTTGTACTTATTTTAAGCAAAATTAAAGTATAATTTTCGCGAATAACGAGTCTTGAGCGTTCAAGCTTGTCTAAACATGATTTAAAATCTCGATGTCCAATTTTCAAAGATTTAATTGAATCAAAATCTTCTTTTTTAGCTTTTTCTAAATGGACCCAATTAGATTTAGATATATCTGAACGATTCAAACCGCGGCTGCTGATTTTATATGATTTGAGCATACCTAATTTTCTTAATAATAATATAAAAATTTGAGTTGTAATTGGACAGTAGTTATTCCAAATAAATCCCTGGCTTTCCAGGTTTAGCTTTTTTCGCTTTACCTTCAGGGTCAATCTTATTTGAATCATTTGACGCAAATATTTGAACATTCGCACCCAATTCTTTACTTAAATCGCCCTTAACTGAATTGTAATTTTTTAACTCGGGCGGAATTACGTATAGATAAATTTGTTTAGCTCGCTTCCCGGTAATCTTCAAGATTTGTTTAATGTCGGAAATCGTTTTTCGAATAGCCTCTTCACTTTGTTCTGCCCGCTTATTAATTTTAGATTTATTTATTTCTGGCCAAGAAGATTTTGCAAGTAAGGATTTGTACCCTAATTTATCCCAAACTTCCTCAGAGATATGTGGCGCAAACGGATACAACATTTTTACAAATGCCGACACTCCTAATTTGGAAGGGTATTTTTCAATTAAGGAGTAAAAATCCATTAATTCAATAAGAACTTTATTCAGTTCTAGCTTTTCAAAGTGTTCAGTACACTTCAAAATTTTTGTTTGAGTTACGCTTTCAATATATTCTTTTTTCATTGAGCCAAATTTTAACTTCGGAGCAGCCATAACTCGGTTTAGGAATTTATGAACGCCTTTAATATCTTTATCAGACCATTCAAATGGAGTCGAAGGAGATGCAATGAATAATAAATACGTTCTCAAGGTGTCTGCACCATATTTGTTCACGATATCTAACGGATCTATAACATTACCTTTAGATTTTGACATTTTTGAACCGCCCATATTAACCATACCTTGATTTAGAAGGCTCAAAAATGGCTCATCAAATGTTACATATCCCAATTTTTTCAAGAATTTAGTTATAAATCTAGAATATAATAGGTGTCCTACTGCATGCTCAGTTCCACCAATATATTGGTCGACAGGCATCCAATATCTAATCTTATTTTTATCAAAAATTGCGCGCCGGTTTTTCGGATCACAATATCTAAAATAATACCAAGCCGAATCAACAAACGTAGTCATTGTGTCGGTTTCTCTTTTTGCCTTACCTTTACAGGAAGGACATTTAACATTAACAAATGAAGAGTTAGTATCTAGTGGTGATTTCGCAGGAGCACTATAATCTACGGTCCGAGGTAATTTAACGGGTAGATCTTTTTCAGGAACTGTAACCATTCCACACCCAGCACAATGGATTATTGGAATTGGAGTTCCCCAATATCTTTGTCGAGAAATGTTCCAATCTCGAATTTTATAATTTACTTTACGTTTAGCCAGATTTTTTTTAATTAAATCATTCCCAATCCTTGTTTTCGCAACAACAGAAGTCAGACCGCTATATTTTCCGGATTTAACTAATTTACCTCCGCCAGAATAAGGCTTATTCTTGAGATCATCCTTATTTTGAATAACTCGTTTGATTGGAAGTTTATATTTTTTGGCGAACTCATAGTCACGAGAGTCATGCGCAGGAACAGACATTATTGCACCAGTACCGTACCCCATCAAAACAAAATTTGCGATAAAAATTGGCACTTTTTGACCAGTTATAGGATTAATTGCGTATTGATCAATGAATATTCCTTCTTTATCCTTAGACATTCGTTCCAATTCATTTTGTTTAGATAATTTATTCCAAAACTTTTCAACTTTTGATTCTACGCTCGTTCCAGAGACTAATTCTTTTACAAGAGGATGTTCCGGAGCCAGAACCACATATGTACAGCCAAATAAGGTATCTGGACGTGTTGTAAATACAGGAATAGTTTTCCCATTATTCAATTTAAATTTAATTTCAAAACCTTCACTTTTTCCAATCCAATTTCGCTGAAGCGATTTAAGATGTTGAGACCAGTCAATTTTATCTAATCCCCTTAATAATTGGTCAGAGTACTTAGTAATTCTAAAGAACCACTGTTCAATATCTTTCTGAACGACTTCCGAATCACATCTCCAACAAAGCCCTTCTTTAACATCTTCATTAGCTAAAGTGGTTTGACAACCCGGACACCAGTTCCCCGGAGTCTTTTTTCGATAAGCCAATTTATTTTCTAGTAATTTCAAAAACAACCACTGATTCCATCGATAGTATTCAGGGTTGTGAGTTCCAACTTCTCTATCCCAATCGTAACTCAATCCCATTGCATTCATTTGCCGTTTAAATGTTGCAATATTCTGCTTAATGCTAACTGTTGGATGAACGCCTCGTTTAATTGCCTCATTTTCGGAAGGCAATCCGAATGAATCCCAACCCATTGGATAAATTACATTAAATCCTCGCATTCTCTTGTATCGGGCGATTGCGTCACCAATAGAGTAATTTCGAGCATGACCTGTGTGCAAACCAGTTCCGGAAGGATAAGGAAGCATTTCTAAATTGTAAAATTTCTGCTTATTTGAGTTGATTCTCGCAGAAAATACGCGATTATCTCTCCAACGTTTCTGCCATTTTTTTTCTATTCGAGCAAATCCACTCATGAGAATTCTAGCAGTCAAAAGTTTTTAACTCTTAGTATAAAAGGTAGGACGGGCCCAACGGGATTTGAACCCGCGACCTACAGCTTAGAAGGCTGTCGCTCTATCCAAACTGAGCTATGGACCCAATTTAACGCCGTAAATTTGATTTAAAACAGTTTCGACTTGAAATCTCGAGCACTTTTTAAGTGTTACTCGGCAGTAAGAAAAATAAGAGTGTAACGACTCTTCGGTATGTACAAGATGGCAAAAACAAAAAAATTGTTAAGTATTTTACTATTATTCTTAGTAAGTTTAACTGCAGTCGCTGCTACAGTGGCTTTAAATGTGTCTGTTTCTACAGATATCAACGGTTCAAGTGTAAACCACGGCGAAAGCCTGACCGGAACCCTAACTTTTACAAATTCTGACACTATAAATTACACATTAAATACTAGCGGATCATCATCAATTTCAGGATTGACTTTTGGAACAATTAGCCAAACCGCAGTTGCAAACGGCTCAACAAATACTGCCACATACACAGTATCTGTCGCACAATATACTTCTGCAGGAACATATAATTATGATATTACTTATCACGCAGATAATGACTCAACAGATACAAACACTGAAACATTCAACTTAGTTGTACCTACCGATAATACTTTAACTAAAACAATTGATAATGATGAAACAACAACCCGTTCTTCAACTCAAAATTTTGTACTATCTTTAACTAATTCCGGAAACGAAAATGGGTCAATAACAAACGTTTCATTCCCAACATTAAAATTGAATTGGGATAATGAAGTTAATTTGACTCCAAGCGGAAGTAGTGCAGATATAACTTTATCTTCAAATACTACTGGCAACAAAACTTTCACTTATACAACTGACGCCGAAACAAAATACGGTATCTACGCTGGGACATTAAATTATGTTGATGAAGACGGTGCTACTCAATCTGAAACAATCACGTTGAGAGTTTACGAAGATTCATATGATTCCAGATTAGAAATCGATGCAGATGTAGAGGACATAACCAATGATGATGGAGACACATATCCTGGAGACATGATTCGAATTGATGATATAGAAATAACAAACGAATACACAAATAATAACGACGATAGTATTTCAGATATTGAATTAGAATACAGAGTTTATTTCGTTGCAGATGGTGACGACATTGTTGATGAAACACATTCAGATACTTTTGAATTGGAAGAGGATGAAGACACAGACAATTTTGATATTGACTTCCAAGTCCCATTTGACACAGAAGAAGGAAAATACATTGTAGAATTAATCGTAACTGGTGAAATTTCTTCAGACGGAACAGATGATGGCGATGAAATATCCAATCGACTTTACTTAGAGTTCAACGTGGATAAAGAATCCAGACACATGATTCCAAAAGAGTTAATCACCGATTCATACTGTCCGGGAGAAACGGCAGAACTACGAATTGAATTAGTAAATATTGGAACAAAAGATCTTGATGAAGATGACGACATGATGGTTCGAGTAAAAATACCAAGCTTTGAGTATGATCAATGGCACAACTATACTGAAGATATAGATTCAGGTGATGTTGAAACTATGATAGTTAATGTAGATATTCCGTCAAGTGTAGCAACGGGAAACCATGAAGTAAAACTTTATTCCCGACACGACGGAAATTCAAATTCAAACAAAGACGGTTCATTATTAACTGAGACACTAACTTTGAGCTCAACTTGTGTAGGAACTGGAAGTTCAGAAACTACAACTCTGTCTGGACAAACTTCGGAAGAGGGAGCACACGGAATGAACACAAAATATACTTTAACAGTTACAAATGACGGAGACTCCGCAGTAACTTACGAAGTTGAAGTTATTGGTGTTGATGCATGGGGTGCAGCAGTTGTTAGTCCAGAAACATTAAGTGTTCCGGCAGGCGAAACTTCAACATTCAATGTATATTTACAACCTGAAGAAAATGCACAGTCTACAAACAATGCAGTTGTTAATTTGAAATCTGGTGGAGAAGTTGTTGCATCAAAGACTTTGACGATGACGATCTCTGGAATGAGCATTTCAACTTTAACTGACGCATTATTCGGAAGCACACTACCTGAACTAGGAAACACAAACATGGTGACAATACTTTCACTATTTTTAGTTCTTGGGACAGCAGGAGGCGCAATCTGGTTAGTGCACGGTAAAGAAATCAAAAAAAGAACTTCGCAAAAAAAGAAAAAGAAATCTAAGAAGAAAAATCGAAAGTAAATCATACTCCGTTCCGAAGTACTTCGGAGGAAAATAAAAATGGAAAAAATATTAAGAAAAACAATGACAGCATTTCTGGTATTATTAACTTTAATGATTCCAGTAAGCGCAAGTATTTATGCGCCAGCAAACACTGTTATTTCAGTTACTGAAGGGGATCAAATGATTGATGTAACCTTTAGTTATGATAACACTAGTTTGTCTGCCGGAACTATTACTTTAGCTTTTGCCGGAGATGCAGTATTAGACAACACACAAACAAATACATTAAGTGCGGTAACTGGACAAGATAGTCCACACACCGTTAGTACACCGTTATCAAGTGGATTAGCAGTAGGAACACATAATTTTACATTAAATGTTTCTCAAAGCACTTGGTCTGACGTAATTACGTACACAGTTAATGTAAACGCTGCAACTTCAGAAGAAGCTTGTTCAGCTTTGGTTACAAACGATGGCGAACTTGAAGACGAATACAACCCAGGAGACACTGTTACTATTGAACTCGAATTAGAGAACGAAGAATGTGGCGGTTCAACTTGGTCCGATGTAGAATTTGAAGCATGGTTGGAAGACAGCAATGGAAGAGTTTCCAGTGTTGAAAACACTGCTGAGTTCAATCTAGGTGATGAAGAAGAAGAAACCCTTCGATTCAGCTTTAATCTAGAAGATGACGCAGATGCTGAAGAATCTTATCAAGTAGTTGTAAGAGCAACAGCTGACGAAGCTGCCGAATATTTGTGGATGTCCGCAAACAATGAATTCAGTTTCGATGTTGAAAGAGAAGAACATAGCATCTTAATCACAGATGTTCAATATGATACAAACGCACAAGCAGGTGAAACTGTTGATGTGGCTGTAACAATGTTGAACAACGGAGAAGGAGATGAAGAAAATGTTCAAGTAAGTCTTTCTGTAGCTGGCGCAGCACAAACTTCAAGTTACTTTACTATTGAAGAAGACGAAGAAGTAGTCCGATACTTCACTTTAACTGTTCCAACTGGAGCAAGCGGTGAAGAATTGTTGGTAGTTAGAGCAGCTAACGCAGACGCATCTGATTCCTATTCAGGAAGCATTAGCGTAGGTGCAGCAGCAAGTGATTCAGATAGTTTAACTGAAGAACAAATCAACGCATTACTAGACGCACGATTGTCTGGCGGTGATGATGATTCTGGAATTTCAGTAGCTTGGATTATTGCAGGTCTATTAGTTGTTTGGATGTTACATCAAAACAGCGGAAAAAAACCGGCACGAGGACGACGAAAGTCTAAGAAGAAAGTTTACTACTAAGTGAGGGATTTTTCCCTCTCTTTTTATTTTTTATAACCAGTTTATAGCATAAATATTTATATATCGATTTCATTAAATCTCAATTGAAATGAAGCGAGCTATAATCATACTTACGCTAATGGCATTGATGAGCCCAGTTTATGCAGGATTCACAATTAGCGCAGATTCAATTAATCCCTCTATTTGTCCTACTACTACTGAACTAATAACTGTTGAAGTGACAAATCATGACAGTACTTACAAATCATACACTTTTGGTTTATCCGGAGATGCAAGCTCCTGGACGGCAATAGCACCTTCTGGACTCACGTTAGCACCAAATGAAAGAGGCAGCGTATATTTATACATCACACCTTCTATGTATGCTCAAACTGGAAACCATAACTTACGATTTACAGCATCTTCCTCAGGTAGAACTGAATACTTAAATTTCAATGTTGAAGTTCCAGAGTGTAATGGCCTTAGTATATCTTCCTTAAATGAAGAAAGAGCAGTTTGTTCCGGAACAACTGGCGATTTCATGTTAACTCTAAATAATGACGGAAGATGGACGGAAACATACGATTTAGTTTTGTCAGGAGAGGCTGCACATTGGGGAAGCATTGGAGAAACTTCAATGACTCTAACTTCGGGCGACAGTGGCGCATTTAATGTATATGTTACTCCCGAAAATGGCAAATATGGAGATTATTCAGTTACAGTAACTGCCAAATCTCGAACAACAGATGCAGTCGTATCAAAAGAATTAACATTAATTTCGGAAGATTGCTATAATTTTGATTTAAGCGCGTCCGAGAACTTTGCTTCTTTCTGTGACAACTCGGAAGTAAAAATTCCATTAACTGTTGAAAATTTCGGAGTGGAACAAAATAATTTTGAATTGGATTTAGTTGGTAATTCGTGGTCCGCATTAAGTACAGATCAATTTACAATTCCTTCCAGATCTTCAAAAACATTTGACTTGATTTTATCTCCTGAAACGGGAGACTTAGGAAATCATCAATTTGAGATAATTGCCAAATCAACAAATAACAACAAACAAGACTCAACAAAAATAACAACGAATGTTTTAAGTTGTCGTAAATCAACTATGACTGTATCTTCAGATTCGGTTGAATTGTGTCCAGGCGATACCGAAACCGCCGAAGTATTACTATTAAATTCTGGAAGATTTCAAGAAACATATGCGCTGAGTATGACTGGGGTAGCTTGGGCAAAATTGGACGAGTCATTAGTTAGTTTAGATTCTGAAGAATCAGAAACTATTCAATTAACACTAACGACAGACTATGCCACAAAACCTGGAAATTACAGAGCGTCAATTATGGCTAATGTTCAAAGCATAGATGGAGATGAATTAAAATCAAACTTAGAATTAAACGTCAGAAATCCGAAGTCATGTTATTCGGTTTCTGCAGACACCGATTCATCTATTGACGTCGGAATAGGAACGGGAACCTTAGTTCCTGTAACTTTGAAGAATACCGGTACAAGAGCAGACACGTATCAATTAACGCTTACTGGAGATGCAACACAATATGCTCAAGTTAATCCGGGAGCAATTTCAATATCTGGAAATTCTGCAGAAACAGTTTACTTATTCGTATCCTTACCGAGAGATGCAGAGTTAGGATTATACGGTCTTAGTCTGGTTGCAGAATCAGACAGATCTTCAATAAAAGTACCGATAAATATAATTGCAAAACAAGGCAGAGTTGACAAAGTATTATCAAATATTAACGAAGTTACTGGTCAAACTACTGCAACTATTGCAGAAGGGTTTAACTCAATTTCAGTAACTATCTCAACTTGGATTGGAAATGCAGCTAATTGGACTAAAAATTTAATAATATCTGAAGACAGTTATTTAGTTAAATATTGGTATGCTTTCCCAATCATTTTGTTATTGATGATCATCTCAATGTTTAGGTTTAATAATGATTCATGGATGAAAGATTTAGAATTATTGGAAAAGGAATTAGAAATTAAACCAAGAAAAAAGAAAAGTTTAATTGATAATTTAAGTGAAAGATGGAAAACACATAAGAAAAAACAAAGTAAAAGAAAAGTTGTGACCAAAACAATATCAAAACCAAAGAAGAAAAAATCAAACTCGCAACTATCGGTATATTGGAATAAATTTAATAAGTGGTTAAACGAAGAAATCGAAGTTCCCACATTAAAAAAGAAAAAGAAAGTCAAATCAAAACCAAAGAAAAAGAATTCATTTTGGAATAAGCTGGTTCAAACTCGAGTTAAAACTAGCTCAAAGCAGAAAAAGGTTAAACCAAAGAAAAAAGTCAAATCAAAACCAAACGCAACTTGGCAAAAATTCCTGACTTGGCTAGATTCTGAACCGACACCAAAGAAAAATAAAGTCAAATCAAAATCAAAGAAGAAAAAGGTTAAACCAAAGAAGAAAGATAAATCTATTTGGCAAAAATTCTTAGATTGGTTAGACGAGGAATGAATTTCCTAGATGATTTATTAGAAGTCAAATACACTTTGGCTCAAGGGTATATCAATAACGCAGACTTCGATAATATCGATTTTGCACCAGTAACTTTCGAGTTATCAAAAGATATAATTCATGAATTTGCTAAAGAATCAAGAGATTATCCGACTAAGGATGGAAAACCATCAAGAGCTAGACGAGATTCAGACGGAAGACTAATTATACGACGACCCTTTGACGGGATTATTAAAAGACTAAGAAAAGTTAATGAAACAGAGTACATGTTGGTCGGAAATAAATTGGTTGACAAAGAACGAATTCCTCCCGAAATGGCGATGTTCAACTTTAGAAATTTTGATCACGAATATACGTTAGATATCAATCTCAACTCAGACGAAAATTTTTTGCCTATGCTAGAATCTCTTTCATCAACAGAACCAAATCAACAATTTTTGGAAGTTAATCTAAAAAAACAAAATAGATTAACCAATGAGCTCTTGTCCGAAGAAGCAAAATATTTAATCGATGTTACGAATAAGTACTGGAATTCTACAAGCAACAAACATTCATGGTTTTCAGTATTTTATATTTTAGATTCGAAGGAAGACTTAAAACAAAACATAATTGATAACTTGGATAAAAGGTCCAGAATAAGACGCGAAAATTTTTTGATTGATAGATTAATGGTAGAAGAATCTAGAACTTAACTTCCATAAAATCTCTAGCCATACTCAATTTTCCTTTAAAGACAGATCTTGCTTCAGATTCTAACTCTTTTGTTGAACGATATCTTTGACTAAAGTGGGTCAAAACCAAGTGATGAACCTTAGCACGTTTCCCCAACTTAGCAGCTTCTTTAGTTGTCATGTGACCGCCCTTCTCGGCAGAGTCCTTTATTTTATTTGAAAAAGTCGATTCACATAAAAATACGTCTGCATTTTTTGCTAAATCAACAATTTGATCGCAATATG
>CAZUFS010000008.1:0-15060 GCA_964619795.1 Candidatus Woesearchaeota archaeon
TAAATCTCATCTTTCTACTGCTCCTATGTCAGACATTTCTATGGCCGAAATTGGAAAAATGAAGGTAGGTAGATATATAGTTATAAATGGCGAACCTCATCAAATCACTTCAATGTCAAAATCTGCACCCGGTAAACACGGTCATGCAAAATATAGAGTTGATGCAAAAAATATTTTTACTGGAAACAAATCAAATATTGTAATGACTGCACACCAACACGTAGAAGTTCCAAATTTGAAGAAACAAAATGCACAAGTTCTCTCAATTTCGGGAAATGATGCACAAATCATGGATATGGAGACATATGAAACTTTTGACCTTGAAATTCCTGAAGACTTGAGAGGACAAGTCGAAGCAGGTAAAACCATTATGTATTGGGAAATCATGGGGAAAAGAATGATGAAACAAATTGTAAATTAAAATGAAAATTCCTGAAGCAGAAGTAAGATTATTTAACCGAGTATTTATTTGTCGTAAATGTAAGTCAAAAGTTAGAGCGTCTACATCTAGAATTAAAGAAAAATTAATTGTTTGTCCGAAGTGTCAAAGTCGGAATTTTAGAGCAAAAGTTAAAGAAAAACGAATTGCTAAGTAAATACTTAACTTTTATAAACTAACATTAGAACCTAATTTCATGTCAAAAATAGTTATGCCAGAAATGAATATTGGTTTGATTGGTCATGTAGATCACGGTAAAACAACCTTAACATCTGCACTTTCCGGAAAATGGACAGATACTCATTCTGAAGAATTGAAACGAGGAATTACCATTAAACTAGGTTATGCAGACATAACTATTCATAAAGATTCTAAGGGTAACTTGACGACACAAGAAAGGGATGATAAGGGTAAAGAAAATAAAATTATTCGAAAAGTTTCTTTGATTGACGCGCCAGGTCACGAAACATTAATGGCAGTTATGATTTCGGGAGCAGCAATTATGAATGGTGCAATATTGATGGTTGCAGCCAATGAAGAGTGTCCTCAACCTCAAACTCGAGAGCACTTAACTGTTCTTAAAATTTTGGGAATCAAAAACATAATAGTTGTTCAAAATAAAGTTGATTTAATTTCTGAAAAAGAAGCGAAAGTGAATTATGATCAAATTAAAAAATTTGTAAAAGGGACTCTGGGATTCGAAGTTCCAATCGTTCCTTTATCTGCTCAAAAAGGTGCAAACATTGACGTTTTACTTGAAGCAATTGAGGAATTTATGCCAACTCCGAAAATTAAACGGGGTGACGTTTCAGAATTCATAGTTGCAAGAAGTTTTGATATTAATAAGCCTGGAACTGAAATAAGCAAACTTTCTGGTGGAATTTTAGGTGGAACTATAACTTCAGGGAAATTCAAAGTTGGACAAGAGATTGAAATTTCTCCGGGATTCAAAACTGAACGAAAGGGAATTTCTACTTGGTCTCCAGTTAAAACTAAAATAAAAAATATTGTTTCTGGAGGAAATCCCGTAAAAAATAAGGGTCCTGGCGGTTCAATTGCAATAGAGACCGAATTAGATCCGAGTCAAACAAAAACTGATTCATTAGTTGGGAACATTGTTTCGGAAGTTGGTAAAAGTCCAATAACAATCACAAATTTAAATTTAGAAGTTACATTATTTGATAAGGTTCTTGGTGCAAAAGAAAACTTAAACATTGAGCCGATTAAATCAAACGAATCGATTGTTATGAATATAGGCACCGCAACAACTTGGGGTATGGTGACTCAGCCAGGTAAGAAGATTACTGTTAATTTAAAAAGGGCAATCTCTGCCAGAATGGGTTCAAAAGTTTCCATTAGTAGAAAATTTGGAAGTCGATGGCATTTAATTGGTTATGGTGAAATAAAATGAAAAACAAGTATAGACTCGGATTATTGCTTGGGATTTGTTCGTTAAGTTTATTAATCTCTACACAATTAGATAGACTATTCGTATGAAAATTAAGAAAAAGACCCTAAAATTTTTAATTGTGGGCATTAGTATTTTGTTTCTTTTGATTAGTTCATTATCTTATTTAACAAGTAAGGAAGATCCTGCAGTGGCAGAATTAGCGCAATGTTTGACAGATAATGGTGTAGAAATGTATGGTGCATTTTGGTGTGGAGCGTGTAATGAACAGAAAAAATTGTTTGGTAATACTTTCAAATATGTTGAGTATATCGAATGTGATGCTCGAGGAGAGGACCCTCAACCTGAACGTTGTCAGATTGAAGGAATTAGTGGTTATCCGACTTGGAAAATTAATGGTCAAACTATGAATGGGGTAAGAAATTTAGAACAATTGGCCAGTATTGCCGGATGCGAATATGAAATTTAAACTAATTGGTGCACCAATCGCACTTTACAAAGAATTTGAAACTGGAGCAGAAAAAGGGGTCTCTGCAATTAGAAAAGCGCTTGGAATTAATTTTAAATCTTTAAACTTAAAAAATTGTACTCAAGAATCTGCAAACGATAAAATTTATGCTGCGGCAAGAAAGATGTTGAATAAATATCGATCGTTCTTTATTGGTGGAGATCATTCAATTACTTATCCGATTTTAAAGGCTCAAATTAAACCGTTTGATGTTTTCTGGTTTGACGCACATCCCGACATTTATGATTTCTATCGACATAAATATAGTCACGCTACAGTTATGAGAAGAGTTTTAGAATTACCAAATTGTCGGACAATATATTTAGTCGGAAATAGGGCAATGGAGCCTGAAGAAAAAGAATTCTTAGATAATACTCAACGTGTTAAACGAATCAGTAGAAATCGAGTTAAAAAGGTTCATTCTCGGAGATATTATGTAACTGTAGATATTGATGTTTTGGATCCATCTGAGGCGCCAGCAGTAGATCATCCTGAACCAAATGGGCTTTCAATGACTCAACTTATTAATACATTAAAACATTTGAAAAAAGGAAATATAATTGGTTGTGATTTGGTCGAAGTCGTACCGGATAATGATTCAAGTGGCATAACTGAAAAAAATGCTGCTAAAATAATTAAAACTTTATTGAATTAAATATATTTTTTAATGTTGACATAGATTATATTTACAAATAAAATTATATAATTATTCAATAGATATCTTCCCTATGTCAGATAAAATAGAGTCTAAAGATTTTTCAAATCTTGATTTAATCTCTTCGTCAAAACTGTTCTTCAATTTTATATTCATATCAAATGTTTCGTCATTTTCAGAAAGGTAAAATTCTCCGACATATGTTGAATTTCCTTTGCCAAACAATCTCTGCTTCAATCTGGAAGAAGTAGATTCAAACGCATATAATTGGGATCTGAATCCGTTGTTATTTTTAGATATATATCCGAAATCAATGTTTTCTTTTAATAGCTTTTTTCTAGCTCTTGACAAAATTTTATAGAACGATTTAGTCATGTGTTGATTATTATATCCTCCGCTTACTAATCCCATTGCATTTTTTGTTGGTTAGTTTAATTTTAAAGGGTTACGCCTTCACAAAATTGTGGATTACTAGTCCGAGTGAACTTAATCCCGTTCCGCCGATGAGTACTTGTGTGTCTAACTGTAACATTAAGAAAATTGATGTTAGAATTCCTAACACTGCAGGAATCGGGATATTATTATAATTTACCGGTACTCTGAATCCTTTGGAAATGGATTTTTCTTTTTTACGTTTGTAAATTAAAGATAGATTCACTAAAATGAATGTCAGAAAAACAGTAAAGTTAGTTAGTTCCGCAACGGTTCCAATATTTTCAATTAACGCAAATGCTGCTGCGAGAAGTCCTATAACTAAAATTGCAGCATGTGGAGTTTGTCGAGTTTTTGAAACCGCAGAAAATTTTGAAAGTTTTTTATAATATTTGGAAATGCCGTAAAGTTGTCTTGATGCTCCAATTAAAATAATTAAAACTGTATTTCCTGTTGAGAATAATGCTATTATTGCTAGTGCCAAGAATGCTGTAGAGCCTAATGCGACTGCTGCAACATCTGCTAATGGCGCAGAAGATTTGGCCAGAGTTTGCCAGTCCAAAACACTAACTGCTGAAATTGCAACCAATATATAAATTACGGTTGAAATTAAAATAGAAAGCATAATTGCTCGAGGAATTGTTTTGCTCGGGTTTTTTGTTTCTTCGGCAAGTTTAGCAATACTTTCAAATCCAATATATGCAAAAAATATTAATGCTGCTGCAGAAAATACTCCGTCGAATCCGTTTGCTAATTCTTTATAATTAACGCTGCCAAAAGAACCAATTCCCAGATAAATTATGAAGAGTAGGCCCAAGGTTTCTAAAACAGTGAAAACAATATTCGTCCATGCGGCTTCTTTGATCCCATAATAACTAATAAATGAAAATAATGCAATTAATCCTATTGCAATACTTACTCTAGATATGGCCCATGTTGGGAAGAGTGCAGCGAAATATCCTGCGAATCCTAATGCGACTGCTGATGCGGAGATTATTCCCATTAAAACTATTAACCATCCCGTCATGAATCCCAATCTTTCATTTAATGAACGCCGAACATAATCATATTCCGCAGAGTCATCTGTTCTTCCCGAAGTGAATTCTGCATAACTCATGCCTGTAAAAATTGCTACAATCGATGCTAATCCAAAACTCATCCAAACTGCATTTCCCGCAAGACCTGCGGCGGCACCGATTAAAACATAAATTCCTGCGCCAAGAATAATTCCAACACCCATTAAAGTGGTTTCAAATAGTCCCAGATTTCGCTTTAATTTATGCATACTTTACAAAGAGTGTCGGGCAATATAAAACTTTATGCTGAAGTTACCGAGATATTATTTATTCTTCCGGACGGAACTTCTGCCGGAATATCGGATTCCCAGTTTACTATTCGTTCTTTTTTGTTTGATAATTCCTCGACGTTCTTCATTAAACTAATCATGTCTCCTGAAATACGAATATCTTTTGCGGAGCCAATAATCTTTCCGCCCTTCACTACAAATATTGCGTCTCTAGGTAAAACTGAAAATGAACCTTTTATGTAATTTTGATATCGATGATACCAACTATTAGTTACTATTAATCCGTCGTCCAATCCAGATAGTAACTTATCATCTGATTTTCTACCAATCGGCACAACTAAGTTTGAAGGTTTTGCGTAAAGTAATCCCGCATTTGCAGTCGGAAGTATATTAAATCTCTTCGCGGAAGAACTATTATTCAAATATGTTTTCAAAGTTCCGGACGAAATTAATTCTGTTGCTTTTGTTGGTCTACCTTCTATATCAAATGGCTTTGAACCAATTCCTCTGGCCAAGTTTCCCACGTCAAATAATGAGAATTTTTCGCTACTGACTTGTTTGTTTAATTTATTTAAATAAAAAGATGACCCGGTTTCTACCCCTTCTGCAATTGTCGCTCGACCGACCTCATTAACTAAATTCGCGAATGCCATTGGTTGGAAAATTATATCATATTTTCCCGACTTAATTCGTTCAGGATAACTTGCAAGTTTTGCTTCCTCTGAAGCCTGTATTATTTTTGGACGATATTTGAATTCTTTCATATTTGTTGCAACGCAAACTTTATGAGCGGAAGAATCGCTTGTCAATGCGCGAAGAGATAGGGAAATATTTGAATAATTATAAGATTCGTCCACTCCTGTTGAAGTCAATAGACGAGTAGTTCCATAATCGTGAGATAACGTTCCGCCAGTACGTTCTGCGCCTCGTTGATTAGCTAAATCGATTGCATCTCTTAAAATTGAAATTGATTTTGTTCCTAAATTTTTAATATCCGAATCATAGATACCTCGAACGTCCCTATATCTGAACGTTTCGGAAGGTAGACCTAAGAAATTCTTATTTATTGGATTAGTTTTTGTGAATTTTACAAGTCGACTCAACTGTCTATCTATTTCTGTTTTGTCAGAATAAGAAATGTCTGTTCCGCCAGTTTTCAATGCGCCATCTTCACTCAAAGATAAAAATACTGATATTGATGAAGTATCCCAATTCTTGTTTGCTACAACTTCATTATTTGCAAATTTGTTCTGGAAAGATTCTCCTGAGTGAGCAGTAATAACTATATCTTTTGCACCTAAGGCCTTCAACTGTTTTAATGTATAATCTTGGGCAGCATTTAATCTCATAATTTAATGCCTCTCAATAATAAACTCGGGCCACCCATTGAAGTAGGTACTCCTTGCATTGGTTCGCCTTTTCCACAAGGTCCTCCGACCATTCCGAAAGAGGCTTTATTTCCGACTCCGTCGACCGATGACCACATCTTAAAAGTGTCCACTTCCAAATTTGGAAAGAGCACGGGCTTAGTAACTTCGCCATTTTCGATCAAATATGCTTCATTGCCTTTTGCTTTGAAATTATATCGAGTGTCGTCAATATTCCATTCCATAAAATTCTTCATGTAAATTCCCTTCCTTACATCTTTTATCAAACTAGATTCGGTGGATTTTCCCGGAACAACATAAGTATTTGACATTCGAATGAGTGGTTCTTTAGAATTATCTGAAATTCTTGAAGAAGCATTACTAGTTAATCCCATTTTTGCGGACGAATTTCGATCGTGCATGAATTCGTTGATTAAGCCATTTTTCATCAAAATCTTATCTCTAGCTTTTACACCCTCTTCATCATATAAATAATATGCTGCAGAATTTTTAATTAACGGAGTATCATTAATGTTTACATAATCCGAACCGACTCGTCTCCCAACCATGTCGGTCTTTACAAATGATTCTCCCGCTTGTGCAGATTCTCGTCCCATGATTCTATCTGCTTCATAGGGATGTCCTACCGATTCATGAACCATGATTCCGGTGACTTCATGTCCAACGACAAAGTCCATAACTCCTTTGGGTGCGGGAACTCCTTTATTCAAAACGTTAGATAAATTATTTACTTCCGAAGTTAGAGTCTTATTTAGCTTCCAATTATTTACTGTTTCCCATCCGCCTTTTCCGGCCAAATAATTCATTCTCTGAGTGATCTTACCATTTGCTTTAACTGTGAAAAAATAATTCATTGTTGCTTCCGGAATTACTGAATGGATGCTTGATCCGTCAGAATTCATATAATATTTGTCCGTAATTTTTGTTTTTAGACCAATTGAACTTGAATCAAATGAGTCTAATTTTGATAATGATTTATACAACTTCAAAATCGTTTTGCTCTTTTCTTCATCCGAGATTGAATTTAATTTTATTTTTTCCTTTACTGAATAATTCTTAGAGTGTGCTTTTTCTTCGCTGAATTTTAATTCTTCGTTGTTTATCTGGGAAGCTGCCTTAGCAACTCTGACTTGTTTTCTAATCATACTTCCCAGTTTATCTTTAGTTGGTTCCGGTACAAATACGGTACCCATTGATTTACCGGTAATGAATCTAACGAATATAGACTTGTCCTTCGTATAATACGATGAGACTGGGACATCGTTGTCATAATAGAAGGAAGTTATGTCTTCTGAAGCGTATCTGGCTTCGGCCCAATTTGCGCCAGCGTCTTCTGCGGCAGAAATAGCAAATTTAAGTAAATCTTCCATTAAAATCTATGGTTAGTAAAATATAAAATAGTTATCATGACTCAGTGAGAAAAATATTATATATTCTACCCGATACTATATTACATGACCAACCTAACTATAAGAGGAGATATAAACGAGAATATGGTAAAATCTGCAATTCTAGATATATATCTTAAATGGAAAATTCCTGATTCGATTGAAGAAATTTTGGTTATTGATGACTCAAAGCATTTTAGAACAATATCTCGTCGAATCCCGCGTGATTTGAGGGCAGAATTCAGAGAAACCTACTTTGAAGATCCCACTTCTGTTTCAATAACTGCAGGAGATTTTGATTTAATTGTAATTAGTATAACTAACAAAAATGAACAGTATTTGAAAAAGAACTCTCTCGCACTTCAAGGGATTATAGCTCACGAATTAATGCACATTGAACAAAGACGGAGAGGATTGGATCTCGAAATCAGAAAAAGTGGAATAGAGGCGTTTAATAAATTCAAACCAAAGCTAAAAAAACTGTATAAGAAATATCCGAAAAAGGATATTGATTTAATTTTTTCGGAAATTGGAAGGCAAGCAAATTTTACACTTAAAGATGTGTACGCAAATGATGAACTAATCAAGGTTGGTTTGGGCGAAGCAATGTTAGAAGATTATACTAATTATTATATCAACCAAAAAACATTGAAACAAGCAAATCTTAATTTTAACAAATATTATAACTCTAAATATTGCTCCGGAACTTCTAAGAAAAAATGTAAGGAGATTTTTAAGACTTCTTTTCAAGAAAGTGTCGGTTCTGCAGTAATTTTTGAGCTAGGATTATTACCTATAATAATTCCTTTTGGAAAAGTCTGGTTGAATAATGGAAATCGGAAAATAAAGCGTCTATTAAATTTCATCGGCGACCATTACGAAATATATATTCCAGATATAGCAAACAACTTTGATCCGTTGATTAAGCATTCATTTAATAATCTAAAGAATACCCGATCCTATCAAGAAAGATTTTTCAAAACCGCATTTAATGTCGCTTATTCTCACTTAAATAATTCACCGATAAATAACGAATAAACTTATTAATTCAAAGATATTTTTTCATAAATGAAAGTTGAGATTTACACAACAAATGTTTGTCCTTGGTGTCACAAGGCAATGGAATTCTTTGATGAAAATAAAATAGAATATACTGAAAAAAATGTCCAGAAGCATCCTGAATTGGCGGCAGAATTATTAGAAAAATCTGGGCAAATGGGTGTTCCCGTTATCGCAATTGACGATGAAATAATAATCGGATTCAATAAAGACCGATTAAAGAAAACTCTTAAACTATGAGCTCTCCGTTTGACGAAGCTAAGCAGCAAATAGATTCGGCTGCAAATAAATTAGGAATTAGTAGACCTCTCCGAGTGAAGTTGAAAGAGCCCGATTTATTTTATTCGTTTTGGGTTAGAATCAGACTTGATAGCGGTCGGCGTGCAAAATTTTTGGGATTCCGAAGTCAATACAATAATGCACTTGGACCTTACAAAGGAGGAATTAGATTTCATCCTAACGAAACTGCTGAAACAATTAAGGCACTTTCTGCTTGGATGACTTGGAAATGTGCATTAACTGGTTTGCCACTAGGTGGTTCTAAAGGAGGAATAGTTTGCAATCCTTCTGAATTGTCAACTCATGAACTTGAAAGATTGTCAAAAGCCTACGTCAAGAAAATCAAAAAAATAATTGGACCTTGGAAAGACATTCCTGCTCCAGACGTATACACTAATTCTCAAACAATGGCTTGGATGTTAGAAGCCTATGAAAAATTAATGAATACTTCGGCACCAGGGGCTTTTACTGGAAAACCTGTTGAATTGGGCGGTCACGAAGGAAGAAATGAATCTACCGGTCTCGGTGTTGTAATCACGACTCGGGAAGCACTAAAAAAATTGAAGTTAAAACCTCGAAAAACAACTGCAATTATTCAAGGATTTGGAAACGTTGGACAATTTACTGCCAAGCATTACGAAGATCTAGGAATAAAGGTAACAGGGTACTCAGATTCATCTGGCGCAATATTTAATGAAAAGGGAATTAAATTCAAAGATGTCTTAGCACACAAAAAGAAAGAAGGAAAATTATCTACCATGAGGGGCGTCAAACACATGCTTAATGATACTCTTCTTGAACAAAAATGTGATATTTTAGCACCCTGTGCTTTGGAAGGAGTAATCACTGAAAAAAATGCAAATAAAATTCATGCTAAAATTATTGCAGAAGGTGCGAACGGACCCACCACAACTAAAGCCGATGACATTCTATTCAAACGAGGAATTTTTGTAATTCCCGATATTTTATGTAACGCGGGCGGAGTCGTTGGAAGTTATTTTGAATGGGCAATGAACAACAGCGGAGAGCATTGGTCCTTAGACAAATATAATAAAAATTTAGATGATGTCTTAACTCAGGCTTTTGCCAGAGTTTACAAAGCATATGAAAAGGAAAAGAATATTAATTTTAGAGAAACGGCATATATTATCGCAGTTAAGCGTGTCGCAGATGCAATGCGGTTGAGAGGTCGAATATGAAATATGATGTTATAATTATTGGAGGTGGCGCAGCAGGACTTGGTGCAGCTCTATACTCGGCAAGATACAATTTGAAAACATTAATTATCGCTAAAGAGTTTGGCGGAACTGGAAACATTGCTCACAAAGTCGATAATTGGATTGGTGAACCTGGAGCATCAGGTATGGATTTAATGAATAAATTTGTCAAACACGTCGATGAATATAATGTCGATCGTATTGAAACCGAAGTCACTAAAATTTCAAAATTAAGTGATGGTTCCTTTTCAGTTAAAGCTGACAAGATTTATCACGGAAAATCCTTAATCTACTCTCTTGGAATGAAACATCGAGAACTAGGAATTCCCGGAGAAAAAGAATTTGCTGGAAAGGGAGTACATTACTGTTATACTTGTGATGGACCGTTATATCCTAAAAAGAAAATTGCAGTCATCGGAGGTGGCGATGCAGCAGGACTTGGAAGTCTATTCCTATCAGAATATGGTGATCAAGTTTATACTTTAGTCCGTAAACCTGTCATGCGAGCAGAACCAATTACTCAAGAACAGATGAAGGAAACAAAAAACATAAAGATTATGTTTGAAAATGAAGCTGCGGAGTTTTATGGTGACAAACTTCTTCAAGGAATTAAATTGAAAAATGGGCGCAAACTTGAAGTTGATGCAGCATTTATTGAAATTGGTCACATTCCGCTAAGCAATTTAGCAAAAGAAACAGGAGTTAAAACCAATTCTCACGGGTTCATTCCTGTCGACAACCATCAAAAAACAAATCTAAAAGGATTTTGTGCTGCGGGAGACATTACCACTAGACACACTCTAAAACAATTCATTACTTCTGCTGCTGAAGGCTCAGTTGCGGCAGAAAGTATTTATAATTTCATTAAAAACAATAAGTGGTAATGGAATGGATGATTCCCTTCATGGGTTGGTTTCTAATTGCGGTCGGAATTTTGAAAGTTCTAGATTGGAAGAGATTTACAGAGAACTTTGCAAAGTATGATTTAATTGCAATGAGAAATAAAACTTATTCAAAGGCTTATCCTCTAATTGAAATTTTGATTGGTGCAGCTTTCTTATATGCTTGGAATGTAAAAATTGTAGCCGGAATTTTGCTTATCTTAATGACAATTGGAGTTGCAGGAGTGGCTAAATCATTAAGGGCAAACAAAAAAATACAATGTGCGTGTTTAGGAAAACTAAGTCATCATCTTAACATTCCTCTGACCAAATTCACCTTGGTCGAAGACATAATTATGGGATTAATGGCTCTGGCAATATTATTACTATGAATTTTGAACAAATTAAAACTGTTTTATCTGAAAAGAAATACAAGTTAGTATTCTTAGTTTCCTTGTTGACATTTCTTGGAATAATTGCCTACTTCACTAATTTAGAATTAAATCTGAATAATTTTGGAACAGTTGCATACTTTCAATTGGTAACTGACATTGGAATCGCTTTTGCATTTGCAGCATTTTTAGCATTGTTTCTCCACAATTACAATCTTACTAAAAAATTACAGCACAGTAAAGGCCTTGTTGGAGGGATACTCGGAACTTTATTTTTTGGTTGTGCGGCCTGCAGTATAACTTTGGCGGGATATTTAGGAATCGCAGGATTTATTTCTTTCTTCCCACTTTACGGATTAGAATTAAAACTTTTGGCACTCGGAATTTTAGTTTTTGCACTTTCCAAACTTTCAAAAACAACTTGTTAAGCCCTTAAAACTTTTGGTTCACTTTCAGTTAAATCAATTACAGTTGAAGGTTTGCCCGACAAAATTCCTTCATCAATCAGAACATCAATTTGTTCAGAAATTTCAGATTTAAGTTTTGAAGGATTTACTAAATGTGGTTCTCCCGAGATATTTACTGAAGTAGTTACAAATGGTATTCCTGCTCTCTGAACTTTTCGAGTGAAGGAATTATTAGGTATTCTGACACCCACTTTATTTGTATAAGAAACGTGTTTTGAAATCGCCGACTTATTTTTTAATTTCATAACAAAAGTAAATGGACCTGGCAACTTATTAAAGAAATCTTTATGTTTTATTTCGAAATTTTCTGCAATCCATTTCTTCGATGGAGCAATAATTGAGAATGGTTTTTGGTCTCTGCGCTTTATCTTGCGAATTTTTAATACAGATTTATTATTTGTCGCGTCGCAACCGATTCCGTAAATGGTGTCGGTGGGGTAAACAAAAATCTTACCTTCCAAAATATCCGATTTTAACATTTTTTATTTGCTGCCTTTACTAGCTTGAGTAATTGCCTCATCGACTTCTTCTTCTCGAATTATATTTTTAATTGATTCTAAATCTGATGTCAATTTATTTATTTGTGAAGTTATGTATCTTCGGTCATTCGTTCCCTGATTTCCCGAAAACATAGATTTGTGTTCTCTATCATCCATGACTGAATTTCTGAAGGTACTCAATAAACCTATTAGTTGGTCGACAACGCCGTGTAAATTATTCCAATCAATGTCTCCTCGCTGATTACCTGCAAATCGATCATATTTATTTACTAGTGACCTCAATTCCGAGAACGTTCCACCGTACCCTAATTTATTATAAGATCCGCTCTTATTATCATAAACTCGCCTGTAAAGTTTTTCTAATTTCCCGAAATCTAAATCCGTTTTGAAAGCCCGAGTCTTTGAATATAACATTTTTTCAAATTCTTGATGCTTTTCCCTTCTAATTTCTTCATTAGTTCTTGAATCCAAGGTCGCACCTATCGGTAAAAGTAATTTGTTCTCATCCACAAACATTTCTTCAACGGATGATTTTTTATCTGAACTTTCAACTTCAGGTTTTGGCGTTGTGTCAAGTGTTGTTCCTTCGGGGAAAATTAGCATTTTTTCATCTATTTCGATTTTTTCTTCAGCAGCAGGTTTAGCATTTAATTGTTTGCGTACGGCGTCCATATCTGTAGCTAAAGATTCAGTTAATTTAGCCAATACTGGCCCAGTTCGCTTAATTTCGTCCGCTAGCTGAATTAAATCTGATTTCATTTCTTCCAGATGCGTTATAAGAGTCTGAGCATTTCCTTGGTTATCGACTTGTAATAATTGATTATAATTTACTGCACCTGAAACATTTGAATATTTATCAGATAATTCTTTTATTCTGTTCCCTTGTTCATTAATGACTTTTTGTAATTCTTCCAAATCAGATTTGAGTTTTTCAACAGAAGTTGTTATATTTATCTCAGATTCGGTGGAAAGAGTCTTAATATTATTTAATTTGGCTTCTGATTTCTTCCAGTGTTCATGATTTTCACCATAAGTCTGTTGGAGAGCCTGAAGTAGTTGCTGAATATCATTCTTAATTGATCTGGATTCAGAATCCACTTTTTGAATGAATATCTTTGAATCTTCTGTTTTCGCTTTGAGTTTTTCTTCAGTTAATTCCAGGTCCTTTATTTCCTGATTAATCTCATTAACTAGTTTAGATTCTTCAGTTAATTCCTGAGCGAGTTCTTCTTCAGTCTTCTCTGCACCGGACTCAATATTTAATAATTCGTTAATCATATTTAATTCAGATTCAAGATGAGAAATTACTCTCTGACTATATTCATCAAAACTCTCTGCTCCAATTATCTCAATGTCGAATAATTCTTTCCATTTATACATGAACTTTCGTCCGTAATTTCGTCTTCGTTCGTTCAAGTAGTTTCCCACTCTACCTGAATCTGAAGAGATCTTACCTAATTTCTTGAGAACTTTTTCTCTTGCAGCTTTTACAGTTTTAATATTTTTCTGCAATTTTTTTCTTTTATTTTTCAGATCTTTTACTTCATTTTTGGCTTTTGATTTTGGACTATCTGAACTAAATAGTGAAGACATTTTTCTGAAAAGGTTTGTTGTAGCTGTGTCTCCTTCGCTTGGAAAACTGCTGGCGTTTCTAAATTGAACTACCATCCAAACCAAAATAAGCGCGCCCAAAATTAAAGAAAATATACTTGTTAAGGATGCATTCAGCTCGGGCAATGCGGAGATTGGTAAATTCATAGAAAAACTTGAAAATGGTGAGTTTTTTGGAATTAAAAAGCTAAAGCCAAATAATCCCAAGAACACGATTATAAGCATATTTAATGCACTCATACAAAAGTTATTCTCTAGTGCTATATAATTTTAACTCTGGGCAAAAAAATACTTTTTAATATTTTAATAAACTACTTCTTAGATGAAAAATAAGAAAGATTTGATGAAAGAGGCAATGAATCTTATAAATTCATATCGGAAAGGAACTCCGAAACAGACAAAATATGAGGAAGAGTAATGATTAAAAAGGGAGAATTTACGAGATAATATGGGCAAATACCGTGTCGAAATTGATTTAGACAAGTGTATTGGTGCATTCGCATGTTCGGATGTTTATCCTGAACTGTGGGAAATCGGTTCGGATGGAAAGGCTCACATCTTGCTTGACGGAAGAGTCGAGGAAGACGGAATCGAATACATCGAAATTGACGAGAAAAAAATTGATGTCGATAAGGCGATTCAGTCTCAAGATGTTTGTCCAGTACAAGCAATAACGGTAACGAAAATAGAATGAAAGTAACAAAGGATATGACCATTGGCGACATAATCAAGAACCATCCTGAAGCAATCGAAGTTATGTTATCTTATGGCCTACACTGTGTTGGTTGTGCAGTTCAATACTGGGAAACATTGGAAGGCGGATGTAAAGGTCACGGATTTTCTGATGAAAAAATTGATCAATTAGTATCTGAAATTAATGCTGCATTAACAGTTGAGAAGGGAGAATTTGTGGCTACAAGTAATGCTTCTGAAAAATTGAAGGAAATGGCGAAAAAGGAAAATAAGGAAGCTGTTTTGAGAATTCAAGTAATCGCTGGTGGTTGCGCAGGATTCCAATATAAACTTGATTTTGATGAAATGAAAGATGAAGACGTAATAATTGAATCAAATGGTGTTAAATTTGTCATGGATTCTGAATCAAAAAATCTTTTGAGAGGTTCAAAAATTGA
>CAZUFS010000009.1:0-10240 GCA_964619795.1 Candidatus Woesearchaeota archaeon
AATATAAATTGGTTGAACTGGATTCATATTTCTCCTTCGGAAGAACACTTTTAAGGCTTCTTTTTGGCGGAATATTTATTATTAAACGCGACATACTGAAGTTATGTCTGACGAATTTGAATTGGTGTCTTCAAAAAAATTAAAGGAATTGGAATTGGAATTGAAAAAGGTTAAATCTGCAGATAAAAAACCAAAAAATTCGCCGAAAGAATATACTAATATTTTGAATTCGGTTCAAAAGATTGAAACTAAATTTGAATTGACAGTTAAGAATTTGAATAAATTGACAAATAAGTTGGACAAACTTCTTAAGATATTTTCGAGTGACATCGAGGAAGAAAGTGAAGAAGTTGACCAATTGGGTGAAATTTTGTCCAGATTGGAAAAATTGGAAGGTTCACACGAATCTCTGAAGCAAGAGACGCAAAACTTGCACTCTTCAATAAAACGAAAATCGTATTTCAATGAAAGGTTACCGCGTGGGCTGAAAGTTAAATACAAACGAACCAAGAATCTGTAAGGTTTTTATATAAACAGACAATATTTAATCCATGTCGAAGGGATTGACTCCAGTTATTGCTATGATTCTGCTACTTATGATGACTGTAGCGGCAGCGGGGGCAAGTTTTTACTGGTTAATTCGAATTCAAGGGGAACTCCAAGGCGGAACTCAGCAATTCCAAGAACAGACTTTTGAGAGAATGACATCAAATGTTAACTGGCAAGATGCTACTCATTACGGAAGTGTACAAGAGAATCAAACTTTGAATATAACTTTACTTAATACTGGAACTACTAAAATACCTATAAATACCGATTCTACATCTCCTAAAACTCAGTGGACGCTATTAGATAGTGAGCAAGATATAATTTGTACTACTGATTTTAGTAATAACGTGAGTGATGTTTTATGTACAACTGGTTGTGCAAGCGACTTGGCAATAAAGGAATTAAGATTGTTGACTATCTTTTGGAACGGTACGGCAGGTAGTCCATGTGATTTAAATGTTCCAAATAATGCAAATACAACTTATCCAGACGATACTTTGATTTATGCTAAGCTTAACTTTAACGGTAAGGCGACTGCGTCGGGAACATTTAGGGTGGATAGAACAGCATGAGACGAAGAAGAATGAATAAAAGAGGAATAACTCCGGTAATCGCCGTAATTCTACTTATGATGATGACGGTTGCTGCTGCAGGAGCTGCATTCTTTTGGTTCGTTCGGATTCAAGGCGAATTACAATCAGGAGGCGAAAATTATGCTGCCGAATTGAGTGAAACAATTAATTCAAACTTAGATATTAAAGTTGCAGATTACGTATCTGGAGACTTAGAATTATATATTCGAAATACGGGAGGGGTAGATATCCCTGTTAATATTGGTGCATCCTCCCCGACGACCTCGATCATAATTCAGGAAGGAGACGGGACGGTAATATGTCAAACTTATTTAGGAAGTTCTGCAGCAGATTGTACCGTTGGTTGTGGAAATGATATCGAAGTTGGAGAAATGCAGAAGTTAGATATTGATTTAGCAAGCTCTTGTTCCCTGACCTCTTATTCTGAAGGCGAATTGATTACGTTCAGTTTGGATTTCTCTGGTCAAGTTGGGACTGGTGGCGAGTTCAAAATATAAGATAATTATTTAACTAAAAATAGGCTTGAATAGTTATGAAGCGGGGTCTGTCAAATTTAGTAGCATTTGTTATTGTTATAATGATGACTTTGACCGTTGCTGCATCGTTTTATTATTGGGTAAGCGGTACTCAATCTGAAGCAATGGGAACGACTGAGGCCTTCGCCGATGATTTGCAAACACAAGTCTTGAGTCGTGCTGAATCGCTTATCAATTTATACTACAAAACCGACAAAGAAAAAAATGTTAATAATTTTGGGGAAGTTCGTCAAACAATTTGTGCCGAAGATCGAAAACTAAACACTGCCGAATCAGATATTTCCATGGAGTTATATCGAGGTTATGGATCAGATTTAGAATTAATTTGTGCGGTGAATGATTTTGACGGATCCGTTGTCACTTCAACAGATTATATTTTTGGTGTGCTTGGCGGAAGAACTTCTTCTCAAACTGGAATTACGGGAATAAAATGCTCAGATACGACTTGTGAAGATGTAGATTGGACAAGTATGAGTGTCAGTAACGAATTTGCGTCTCATTCAAACTTCTCGTTTTATGTATTGGAGAGCTTTGTTGAGGGAGGAGATCATATTGACGAACCTAGAAATTTACTTTTGATGGGTCAAGGATATAGTGGGAGCCAGTTTGATCCAATTATACTTATTTTGGATTCTTCATTTGAAGGAAAGAGTTATGATCTGTTTACTGGCGGATATTTGGGAGGTAACGAGGCTTATCCCGAATATCCCGGCGCAATTAGAGATTTCTGGCAAGAACAAGGTGCTAACTTGGATGGATTTGAATACTTCACTCGAGTCGGAGGTCAGCAGATTGCAGAAAATTGTCAAAATCATCCCGATTGGACACACGGAATTTGTGATCCTCCGTGGTATTTAGATTGTTGTGATAGTGCAAATCAATATGAAGGTATTGTTGCTTCATTTGAAAAATCGTATAATGGTCCTGAAAGTGGAACTTATATAATTAGCAATATGAATATTACTGAGATTACATCCGTAACTAAAATAATAAGAGATAGTGTTGATAAATTATTGATTGGTGGATTCATAACACCAAGTGTAACTCCTCCTTTTGATACAGTTGGTAAATTATATGAATTGACTGCAGGTCCTCCGCCAGCGTATACTGCTTACCCTGACTGTCCGTACGATTCGTCAACCTTTTCTAGCGTTTTAGGAATCACAATCGACGTTCCGTCTTGCAAAAATAATGCAGACTACGAATTATTTGAAGAGCCGATTGATATGGTTCGCCACGGCGATAACGTTCTAATCGGAGTAAATAATTTGAATTATAGTAGGAATGGTCCTGCGGGTCCATGTAGCGGAAATGGTAAATATGATGATGGAACTTACTGTTGGGTTCAGGGCACTCAGGGTGATGATTGTGATAGGACTTGTAGCTCTAACGCAGGTTCAAGTTGTGTCGGTACAGGAACAGGTCCCACTCAAACATGGAATGATAGTTTTCCAACATGTCCTGTTCTAGCAGGATTAGGATTTGATTGTACGTTAGCGTGTGATATTAACGGTAATCCTTGGCTTCCCGGAGTTCTAGGAATACCGTATATTTACGGTGATGATCCTGCAGGATTCGGACCAGTTGAATGCTGGGTAAGAGATATTATCCCTACCGATTGTAGAGAGGCTGAGCCGTCGTTCAGTAGAGCATGTGCATGTACTCGAAGTGACTTTATTTCATCAACCTCAGAAATACCTTGGTTCCTTTACACCGCATATAATACCTCAAGTACGACGTTTTATGTTCCCGAATTTGGTTCGGTTAGTTATTCCGACTTGGATAATTACAATTTGACAGATATATTGTCGGACGGAAGCCAAGTTTATTTGTTGATGGCCAATTCAAGTGAGACTAAAGTTTACAATTTGACTGTAGATTTGAGCACTGCCGCAGTAAGCACAGTTAATTCAGATACTCTTTCCGGATTTTATGGTAAAACCATGGCAATGAAGGGCGGAGTATTATACGTAGGAGGGAATGTTGGTTCAGATGCTCGAATTTACAAATACAGTGGTAATTCTTTCGACGGTTCGTATTCTTTCAAGAGCACGAGCTACAAATATGTTGAACAGTTGACTAACTTTACAGATATTACGAATAAAAAACCATATTGTTCTTCGGGTTGCGATCAAACGTTGAGTCGCGGAGAGTGTGCCGAACTTGTTTTGAAATTGGAAAACACAGATTGTGATATTAGCGCGTACAATCAAGGTGAGAGCTTCACCATGAGGCTGAATATTGGTAGATACTTTCAGGACTTACAGATTTTTACCAAGAAAGGATTCGATAGCGATGAGGTGAATGATAAGGTAGCATGAAACGAGGACAAGCACAAGTAGTTGGTTTTACTTTAGTAACGTTGATAATGTTGTCTATAACTGCAGTTGTTTTTATTTGGGCCAATCCCTTAATTCAAAATTCCAAGGATGTTAATGATTTAGATAGAATTGAAAATCGGATGATTCTACTAGATAATGCGATTCGAGAAGTCGCAACACAGAAATCTCAAAAGACCGTCGATTTTGAAATAAAATCCGGAGATATCTTGATGGAAAGTTCAAGTAAATTGGTTTATTATACTAATATTGATCTTCCGATTTCCAGCGGGGAGAAGATTGCGGTTCGAGGAGAGAACAAAACATCGGGCGGAGCTTGTCTAAACACCTCGACTAATGGTTCAATAGGAACAGACAGTTCGAGTTGTTTGCTTCTTCAAGGAAGTGCGATTTATGAATTATATTATCCTGTTTTGAACGACAGCAGTGGTTGTTTTGCAATTCGGTTAAAGGCGGGAAATAATGCAGGTGCGAGTACTGGTAAGCATCAAATAAAATTGAAATATGATCATCTGAATACTACTGCCGAAAACGGGTGTTCGACGATAACTAAACCAACGGTTGAGATAGATATATCATGAAAGGGCAAGTGAGTATATTTTATTTGGGAATTCTAACTGTAATCAGTTTGGCAATTTTTGGTATAATCCTGGTTTGGAACTTATCTATTAAAGATGCCAACACCGATTTGATTGTTGAAGCTGAAATTGATAGTATAATTGAAAAAATTGAAGCTGATGTGTATTATATTGAAAGTTTGAATGAAAGTGGGCATTTTGAATTGAGTAGAGTTCTTCCAGATAGACTTGGTGAAGATTATTACACTATAACTCTACGGGCAGATGGGGCTCAGAGCGGATCAGGATATTTGGACAACGACCAAATAATCGTTAGAAAAGATGCAAAACAACGATTTACTCTATCAAAAACTATTTTTAGTAAAGATATAGAAACTGACTTGGCGATTATTCCTTCTTCGGCGCCAGGCGGGAAATACACGTTGATTTCGAATAGCTCAGGCATAAAAATTAACTAAAAACATATATAATCTGGCTTACTATATTCGATATGGTCAATCCTAAGGCTCTTCGAATGTTGAATAAAATTAAGCAAAAATCTGAACAACCTGTTGAGTCTGTCGAAAAAATAAAGATTGAAGAAAAAGTTGAAGAATCGCTTAGAGTTAAGTTGCCAAACGAACACGTACCTCACAAGTCCGGTTCTGAAACAATTGCTGAAGAATTAAAGAAAGTTGATGAAACTTATCCGCTAATCAGCACTAATTTAGACGGTAAACAAGTCAGTTTAGCCTATACTAATATTAAATTTGAGGCGGAACACCAGACCTTGATTTATACTCTAACTGAGCCAGTACTGGATGAATATTCTCAAGAACTCACGAATCGAACTGTTGAAGAATTACATGAAAACTTGGATATGGAATTTGGGACCTTGAAAGATAAAGTGAAGATTCATGAATATCTAAATAAAAAGGTGGATGAGATTTGGTCAAAAATTAATGTTGCTCCGTCGATAGAACATGCAATAAAAATGAAGTACTATATTTTTAGACAGACTATTGGTTTGGATAAGATTGATGCATTAATGATGGATCCAAATATTGAAGATATTAGTTGCGACGGTGTAGGTCTACCGATTTTTATTTTCCATAGAAATCCAATTTATGGTGAAATGGCAACGAATGTTAAATTTGACGCGAAAAGTGAATTAGATTCGTTTTGTATGAGGTTGGCTCAGAAAGCAAATCGTTCCATATCTGTGGCAAACCCTCTGCTGGATGGTTCGTTGGAAGATGGGTCAAGAATTCAGATTACGTATGGTACCGATATTGCTCGGCGTGGGAGTAATTTTACAATAAGAAAATTCTTCAAAACGCCTTTAAGTCCAGTAGATTTGATTAAATTTGGGACCGTTGATGCTATCACTCTGGCTTATTTATGGTTCGCAGTTGAGCGAGAAAAGTCCATATTAATCGCGGGTTCTACTGCTACCGGTAAAACTACTTTCTTGAATGCGATTTCGTTGTTCATTCGTCCAAACGATAAGATTGTCTCAATCGAAGATACTTCTGAATTACAATTGCCTCATACAAATTGGTTGCCTCAAGTCACACGAGCAGGATTTGGTCCGAATAAATATGGTGAGATTGATATGCACCAACTATTGAAATCGTCCATGAGACAGAGACCCGATTATTTAATTGTTGGAGAAGTAAGAGGTGTTGAAGCAGAAGTATTGTTCCAGGCTATGGCTACTGGACATCCAGGATTATCTACCATCCACGCCGATACAACTGCAGCGGTTATTGATAGATTATCTACCCCTCCGATTGAATTACCTATGTCTGTCCTTCAAAATCTAGATATCATAATTTTCTTAGAAAAAATAAAACGGGAAGGAAAATTCTTCAGAAAGTTATCCAAACTTGTCGAGGTTGAAGGATTTAATGCCAAGGAAAAAGAATTGAAAGTTAATGATTCTATAATCTGGAACCCGAAAACTGATGAATTTGAAAAAAATGAGAGTTTTATATTGTCTCAAATTTCAGAAACACATGCTGCAGACACATCTGCAATTTTGGATGAGATTATGCGTCGAGCAAATATTTTGAAATGGATGAGTGATTCGGAAGTCACTCGGTTTGATGAAGTCTCAAAAATTATCAAAATGTATTATGTTCATCCAAATTCGGTATTCGATTTGATGAAGAAATGAACATATATGAACGCGCCACGGAATTGTTTGGTAACATAGTTAAAAATAATAAAAAATATTTCGAAAAAATCGAGCCGAAACTCAAGGTCGCTAAAATAAAGGTTCCTGTAGAGGCCTATGGATCGTTGATAATATTTTTGGCATTGACCAGCTTTGTTATTTCTTTCGTTTTCTTAGAATTAGTTGGTTTACTGACTCTGGGATTTAATTTAGTTGGTATTTTTGTTAATTTACTAGTTGCATTATTCATAGGGATATTGGTGGGTGGATTTGTTTATTTATATCCGTCTTTTGTAATAGGTGAGAAAAAGGACAAACTTGAGAATTCTCTGGCATTTGTTTCTATATATATGTCTACACTCTCTAAATCGGGATTTGAACCTCAGAAGATTTTTTCATTATTGAGTAATTTCAAAGACTATCCTGCTGCCGCGGATGAAGCAAGAAAGGTTGATCATGAAGTTAATAAACTGGGGATGGATTTGAAAACGTCGCTTGATCGAGCCATTGCTCGTTCTCCGTCGCCGGAATGGACGGAATTTCTGGCGGGGATAAAAAATAGTATTGAAGTTGGGGGGAATTTAGATAAATATCTTGATGAGAAAGCAAAGGGGTTTGTTCATGAATATAAACGTAAACTCCAATCCTTTGGTAAGACGTTAACGCTGTTAATGAATCTCTACATTACAATTATCATTGTTGGTACTATCTTCTTTATTGTGGTTTCATCGTTAATGGGTGCGGTTGGAGGAGTGCCAATTTCTACAATAAAGGTAGTTCATTATTTGACGGTATTTGGAGGATTACCATTAATAACTAGTGCGTTAATATTAGTCATTAAGAATTCATCACCATGGTCAGAATAAAAGATTTAATGAAAAATAAGAAACTATTTTACACAGCTCTGGCGCTACCCGTTCCATTTATGTTGGCATTAGTTTCATTTTTGATGGGCGGTAGCAGCACGACCATAATTGCATTAATTTCAATCGGTTTAATTATAGTGGTTGTGCCTTCGATTTGGATATCGTTTAAGGAATACTCTGAAATTAAATCCGCAGAGGATCAATTTCCACATTTTCTGGAAGACTTGTCTCAGTCGGCATCTGCAGGAATGACTTTACCTCAAGCAATTTCAGTTGCGAGTAAAACGCATTATGGTAAATTAACCAAACACATCAAGCAATTGAATATTTGGTTATCTTGGAGTCAAGCATTTCCAAAAGCTTGGGAAAAATTTACAAAAAGGTTAGCTAAGAGTCAATTAATTCGAAGGGTTAACGCAATAATACTTGAGGCATTCCATAGTGGAGGAGATGTGAAGAAAACATTAGGTTCTCTGGCCGAAGATGTAAATATCATAAAAGATATGGAATCTGAGCGAAGATCGATTATGCAACAACAAATTGTAATTATGTATATTATTTTCTTTGTATTTATTGGAGTTATACTTGCACTTTACAAAATCTTATCTCCGATATTATATGTTCAGCAAATCGGTTCTTTCTCAGGAATTGGTATTCAAGGGGGCGGAGCTAAATTATCTTTAGAGTATTTCAGAAATCTATTTTTCTTGATGACCATGGTTGAGGCAATTTGTGCAGGACTAATTGCGGGAGTAATTGCTGAAGAAAAATTGGTTGCGGGAATTAAACATGTGTTAGTTATGGTATCAGCAACAATCTTTGTATTTTTCGTATTTGTATTCCCTGCAGAACTGTCTGTTGAAATTTCAGTCTTCCCTACCGAATCGCCAATTGAAGGCAAAGTTACGATTACCGGAAAGGCATTTTCGGAAGGTGCTCCAGTCGCAGGTGCAACTGTAACTATTACGGACCATACTGGACTTCCAAAACAAATCTTCACCGATAATTCGGGGGAATTTAGGTATTTCTGGACCGCACCCGACGAGGCGGGAGAGTATAATATTCAAATATCTATCGAACATGATAAAGAATTGAAAAACTTTGTTAGAACTGTTCGAGTAATTAGCTAATGAAAAAGGGATATATTGTAGGAGAATACATCATCGTAGCATTTTTTTTCCTAATTTTATTTGTTGGGATTGTTGATAGAGTTGTTTTAGTGACTTCTGAGGAGCTAAATTTGGCACAAGATCATGAATCTTGCGAAAATGCTGAAAGAATTTTCAAAGAATTAATTGATAATGAAAATGACGTTTCAAAATACGGTGTTAGTGGTGGCGACTCAATTGTAAATTACAATGCGACTAAATATCTTTATGATAATAAAAATCTTGGTGACTATAATACTGATACCAGCAAAACTGATTCGTTCAAACTATCTTACGAAATAAAGGGTTTTGATGTTCAATCTGCTTATTCTGAAAAGCTTACTGACTTCACTACTGGGTCTCCTAAAGCGCAAATTTGGCTAAACTCGACAAATTTTAGTGATGATGATGTTGTTCAAAATGTATTAGGTATATCTGCCGGTGGTGCCACTTCAGCAACTTTCAAAATGACAATGGTTCTACCGAATGCGAGCGTTTTAAATAATCAAAGTAATATGGAAGGCAGTGATTTAATTAATATTGCTAATTCTACTCCAAATTATGGTTATTTAGTCAAAATTAATTGGGATATTACTTCGGGAGACGAAGATAATTTGAATTTTTCATACACAACCGACCAAACTAATTACGCCGACTGGGATAAACATTGGACTCGATACAACGGTTCAAATTTTCAATCGATTAATGACATCCAACGGAACAATAATTTAATTTTCATTCGAGATATTTCTTTTCGAAACGAAGATTTAGACAAAGACTATCCCATTTATTTAGGAAACGATACGCTCATTAAGGCCGATTGGGGTGCTCCTCTAACTGAAGGTTGCGAATACAAACGTCTTTACAAATTCGAAGCGAATAATTCTTTTTTGATAAATCAAAGCGTATTTGATGAACAAAGAGAAGTTAATATCACTCGAAACTTCATTGGGGAGGTTAAAATAATTTCAGCATGAACAAACGCGGTTATGTTTATTTCATCGAAATAATCTTTGCAGTAGTTCTAGCAATGGCTTTATTTACTTCTCTCCAAGTTACATCAATTCATCAAGATCGAAATATTGAGATCAATTCGTTGATTGCATATGATTTGCTTCGAGAATTACATAATCACAATATAATCAATGATGAGGAGACATATAACTCAGATTTTATTGAAGATTTTGTAGATTCGTATCTTCCAGATAATTTCGGATTTTACATGACTAACGGAACTGTTAGTCTGTCTAGTCTGGGAAATCAAGATTTGAGTCATGCAGAATATACTTATCGCGATTCTACAGGTAGTTGGTCAACAATCAAATTATACGTCTGGAGTAAACTATGAAAGGACAATTCTTTATTTCTAGTGTTGTTGTAATTGCAGTGATTCTAATTGTTTCTATGACTTATGCAAACAGTGCTGAAGAACTTCGTATTGAATCTACAAGCGATTTAGAATTTGATAATTAT
>CAZUFS010000009.1:10340-13333 GCA_964619795.1 Candidatus Woesearchaeota archaeon
AATCTGATAGAATTGATTATACTGGTCAACTTTAGATTGATTATTAAACTTAATTAGGCATTAATAACATGTTAGTTTCGAAAGTCAAAAATAAATTACCTAAGAACTTTTATGAGTCGCTGGAATTTAAGAAATTTCGGCCGAGTCAAGAAAAGGCAATAAATGCTGGGCTTTTGGACGGAAAAAATATGCTCGTTTGTTCCCCGACTGCGTCAGGTAAAACTTTTGTAGCGGAATTGGCTGGAATAAAACGGATTTTGGAAGAAGGTGGTAAAATGGTTTATATTGTTCCGCTAAAATCTCTGGCTTCCGAGAAAGCAGATGAATTCAAAGAAAAATATAGTGATTTTGGAATTCAAACTGCCCTATCTATTGGAGATCCCGATTCTAGCGAGAGTTGGCTATCGAAATATGATATCATTGTTTGTACAAGCGAGAAGTTTGATTCGTTGTTGAGACACAATATTAATTGGCTAAAAGACGTCAAAACCGTTGTTTTTGATGAAATTCACTTACTAAATGATTCTAAAAGAGGACCGACTTTAGAAATTATAATTACTTTATTGAAACGAGTTCTGAAAAAAGTTCAAATTATTGGTCTGAGTGCCACCGTAGGTAATCCGCGCGAATTTGCAGATTGGCTGGATGCAGAATTAGTTGAAGATAAATGGAGACCAGTAGAATTACATCAAGGTATTTTTCACGAAGACGAATTGAAGTTTTTCGATTTGAAGAAAGATAAACCAATTGCTAAATCTGTAAGTGATAATGTTCTTCGGCTGGCGATGGATACAATCAGAATCGGTAAACAGGCGCTTGTTTTTTGTCCAACTAAGAAATCTGCTGAAGCAACTGCGGAAAAGATTGCTAATTTAATTTCGGAAGAAATTAATGAAGATATTTCGAGTAAAGTTTTGGGTTCTGCGAGTTCCGCAACTCGCCAATGTATTCGATTATCTAAGTGTATCAAAAGAGGTACTGCTTTCCATCACTCCGGATTGATGAGTAAACAGAAAAAGTTAGTGGAGAATGGATTTAGAGACTATAATATCAAAATTATTTGTTGTACTCCAACTCTTGCGATGGGTGTAAATCTTCCTGCGTTCAGAGTGATAATGAAGAGTTTGAAACGATTTACTGGTCGAGGAATGAATTGGATTCCAGTATTAGAATATCATCAGATGACGGGTCGTGCCGGGCGACCGACCTTCGGAGATGATTTTGGAGAAGCTATTACTCTTGCTGGAACTGAAAAAGAGTTTAACTTCATTAAAGAAAAATATGTTAATGGTGATTCAGAAGAAATTACTTCTAAACTATCTGTTGAACCTGTGTTGAGATCTGCAGTTTTGAGCTTAGTTGCCAGTGGGTTCGTAATAAAATTGGACGAACTTGTTGAATTTTTCAAGGAGACTTTCTATGGAACTCAATTTGGAGATGATTTTGGGTTCAGATTGAAAATTGAAGATGCGGTCGAATCGCTAATTGACTTTGGATTTATTAAGAAAAATAAAAATACTGTTCTCCCAACAAAAATCGGTCGGAGAGTTTCAGAATTATATATTTACCCGGATGCAGCCCAAGATTTAATTGAGGGTTTGAACGGATTGGATACAAACTTTGACAATATTGCGCTACTGCACTTGATTGCATCTAATTGGGAAATGTATCCTTGGACAAATATTCAGAAGAAAGATTACGAATGGATTGAAACCTCGGTTGATGAAATTCTTCCGAAAATTGTAGGTGAACCTCCTAGAGAATGGGACTGGACTTACTCTGAGTTTTTGAAGAAATCTAAAACTTGTTTCTTGATGAATGAATGGATTCATGAAAGCAATGAAGAGTTTATTCTAGACGAGTATAATGTGCCGCCCGGTGAATTAAGAAATGTTGTTTCGAAGGCGGATTGGTTGCTTTATGGTGCTTCCGAATTATGTAAATTAACTGATAATCTTGAGAAAGTTAATCAAATCAATAAAGTTAAACTTCGAATAAAGAATGGAATTAAATCTGAGTTGATTCCGTTAGTTAAACTTCGAGGGATTGGCCGTATTCGGGCTCGACGATTATATTCTGCTGGCTTGAAAAACGTTTTGAAACTTAGGTCTGTCAAGTTAGATGAGTTATCTAGAATTTTAGGAAAAGCAACTGCTGAGAAAGTTAAGGCGCAAGTTGGCAAAAAAGTTATTAGAGAACCCTAGAAAATATTAGGAATGCAGTGTGGCCAATTGAATGAGATTTTGGTCTCGAAATTCTTCCTCGGAAAGTCCACTCTCTTTCTTGGACTTCGACAACTCTTTCAATTAAGATATTGTTGTTCCTACAAAAAGTTACATATTCTTGTACTTGAGAAATTTGAGGCAAGTATGCGATAACATAGCCTCCGGGTTTGATATTTTTCTTAATGGTTGAAACTCTCCACGGCTCAGCTAAGTCTAAAATCATGGCATCAAAATTCTTTTCTTTGATATCTGAATATGCGTCTCCGTTCTTTGCTCTGACGTTTTTTAATCCAAGTTCTTCAAAATTTTCTTTTGCAAGTTTGTAATTTGCTTTTGACTTTTCGTAAGTGACTACTTTACCTTTGGAACCAACAACTCGAGACAAAAATGAAACCATCCATCCGGTCCCGGTTCCTGCGTCAATAACTTTTGAGCCATCTCCAATTCCCGTTTCAGTAATTATTAATCCTGCGTCTTTCGGTAAAATTATTTGAGGTCCCCTCTTGAATTTTTTCATTAAATCAAAATAGTTTGGTTCAATTGCAGTGAATTCTGGGCCCTTCGCACTCGTGATTCTGTCTCCGAACTTCTTTATTTGAGTTAAATCGATTGCCCCTTCTTTGGTGTGGAATTTCTCTTTTCGATACTTTATCAAATATCTGGATTCAGTTCCCAGCAACAATATTTTTGTTCCTTTTCGCATATTACACCTGTTTAGTTAGGAATATAAATATATTGACAAGCTTTAAAACATTAGTATCGTAAGAA
>CAZUFS010000010.1:0-6490 GCA_964619795.1 Candidatus Woesearchaeota archaeon
ATCGCTTAGTCAGATTACCTAAGACATTCCCCAGGATTAGACCTGCGAAGAATATGATTCCGGCTAAACCAAAAGTCAAACTTGCGTATTTTAATGCGGAATATGCTGAAGGAGACATGCTAAACATTGCGGTTAATCAGTAATTCTTATTAATTTAAACCTTTCCGTTTTAATATGGCAACAAACGTAGGTCACGAATATGTCAATGCAGAGAAAGAATATCATGAATCTAGAACTTCGCAAGAAAAGCTCAAGGCTTTGAAGACAATGTTGACGGCAATTCCAAAACACAAAGGTACTGAGAAGATGCAGGCCCAAATTAAGAAACAAATTGCCAAAATGACTGAACAAATTTCTTTTGAAAAGAAACAAGGAAAATCATCTTCTCGAAGTTCAATCAAGAAAGAAGGCGCAGGGCAGTGCGTTATTTTTGGTAAAACCAATTCCGGGAAATCAACTCTTCTAAAACTACTTTCGGGAAAGGATATTCCGATTTCCGAGTATGAATACACGACTCGAACACCAATTCAACGAATGATTCCATTTGAAAATATAAAAATTCAAGGAATCGAAATCCCGGGAATCTACAAAGGATTCTATGAAAGCAAAAACGGGCGACAGATTCTTAGTTTAGCACGAATTGCAGAAGTAGCAATTATTCTTTCTGAAAATAAGGAAGACTTTGACATGATTAAATCCGAACTCGAAAAGTCCGGAATTTTCTTGACCCGAAAAAAATCATACAACTTATTTACCAAAAATTTACCTTATCTTCGAACTTCAAAGGCCAAATTTGATAAGAAGTTAATTCCCAAAATCTGGAAACTCTTAGATAAAATCAGAGTCCAAACCAAGACTTCTGGAAAAGTTGCTAAGAAACCAATTGTTCTTCCATCAAATTCAAAAATCGAGGATGTTGCACGAACAATTCACCAAGATTTTGTTAAGAATTTTAGATACGCTCGAATCCGAGGACCTTCAGCAAAGTTCGATGGACAGCAAGTCGGTCTTGAACACGTCTGCAAAGACGGCGACATTGTAGAGATATTTACAAAATAGCCGACATATATATATATATATCACCGACATATTAACACAATATGTCAAAAAATAAAACCAAAAAGAATTATTCTATTTATATTATCGGCGCAGCAGTTATTTTAATTGCATCAATAAGTTTTGCTAATACCGGTGATTTTACTGCTATATTTGACGCGGGTATATCGGACGGAGATGATGATCTTACAAAAAGCGATTATCGAGTAGAAATGAGGGATTCACTTTTAGTAACCGATGATTCGGCAGATGATTCGGCAGATGAATCTAGTGAACAAACTTTTGAAAATGAACCAGAATCACTAAGTAGTTTATCAACTCCGATAAGATCTTGGTATTATACTGCCACAAATACAATTGATCCTAATGATGTACACATCAGTATAGGTGTAAATCCTAGATTATCTCAATCTCATCGGGATGTTATGCTGTATAAATTTAGACATAGTACGGGTTATTTTTCAGAATTTATTTTATCTACGGATCATTATATAAACGATCCAAATACTGGTTATTCCGGTAATTCAATAAGATTTTTAGCAAACGGACCTAATGAGTATTTAATACTTCAAGAAGTATCACCTGGTGGAGATAATTATGAGTCAGATGAAATCTATCTTTATGCGCTTTCAGACACAGAATACCGGTATATCACTAAACATGCCAATGTTAATGACGTGAGTATTGAAGCACACGAGGGAATAATTTATCTAAGTATTTATGATGGTGTTGGGGCACGAGCAGAAATTCCAATTGAAATGAATATTGATTCGCAGAATAATGATATAATTCATATTGGAGATAATATGAACGATTACATTAAAAATGCAGATGGATCATGGATAATATCTAAGATGAACATTGTATTAGAAAAGGGACATTATATTTTAGACTATTATGAAATTTATAGTTTATAGAAATATTTGAATTTAATTAATACGTAAGATAATAATTTAACTAACCAACGTTTCAGAGTTTTATGAAAGCCAAAGGTTCTAATGCCGAACGTCAACTCGTTGCCAAATTCTGGAAAAATGGATATGCTGCGATAAGAGTGGCCGGATCAGGGTCATCTAGATTCCCATGTCCAGATGTTTTGGCTTCCAACGGTCAAAAAACCTTTGCGGTTGAGGCAAAAGCAACAAAAACAAACTATCAATATTTTCGAAAGGATCAAATTGAGCAATTAATTAATTTCTCTCAATTGTTTAATGCCGAGCCGATTTTAGCAGTAAAGTTTTCTACCAATTGGCATTTTTTCTACTTAACGAGCTTATCAATAACAAAGAAAGGAGAATATGCTATCCGGAAGAAAGATGTAGAAACAATTGGAATATCTTTTGAAGAATTAATTTCTTGAACCAGTTAAAAATTCAGATAATTCATTAAGAATTTGTTCTTTACCTATAAAAATTATTGCAAATAATAGAATTGCTGAAAATAAAACAGGTGCGGCAATTAAATAAGTCCAAATTGCATATCCCGTTCCTTTAACTGTTGTCCAGAACACCGAAGTCATATAAGCGAATGATATTGCGATAAATGCAGTAAACGTGATTAACGCAAAGTACAATTGATTCTTTATTTTTTCAAACGTCTCTTTTTTCATTTTTCCATTAAAGCCAAGTCCTTAAAGAAAGCTTGGGCGATTGATAAGATTATTGGTCCAACAATTATTCCGATTAGTCCCAATATACTTATTCCTCCAAATACTCCAACGAATATAATCAAAGGATGAAGTCGAGCCTTTTTACTCAAAAGCATAGGTCTTAGAGAATAATCTAATATGCTTCCAATAATTATTCCATAAAGTGCTAAACCGACTGCAGTCATTGTATCGCCTGCCGCAAATAATATGAGACCCACAATCAAATATAATGCATATGGTCCAACCACAGGTAGGAGCGATAATATTCCTGCAACTAACCCAGCCATGAGCGGATATCCGATTTCAAACATGTAGAATCCGAACCCGGCAACGATTGCTTGAATTAAACCTATGAGGAGCGTCACGTAAACAAATGCGTCTACATTTTGTTGAATGTTAGTAAGAACTTGCATCTTCTTTCGTGCAGGAATAGGCAAAGCATCTTCTGCCCAATTTACAATTTTCCGTCCGTCTTTCAGGAAGTAGAATAAGGATATGAAGAATATTACGCTTGAAAGAACGAAGTAAGGTAATTGTAACACTAAATTAGAAAGGTACTCAGTCGTATTTAGTACAAAAAATCGCACAACTTCATAAGTTGTTGAAGATAATGAATTGGCAGTTGAAGTGACAGAATCATAAACATTCCAAATTTCATTAAGAATGAAATCAATACCGTTATTGAACAGATACGCGATTAATCCCGCAAAAAATAAACAGATTATAATTGCTGAAAGCGTAGAATTCAGTCTTTTTTTAAGATGTAAAAATATTGGGTTTGAAAAATAAGCTATAATTCCTGCAAAAATAAGCGGAGTAATATATGGCCATGCAACAATAAATGCAAGGACACCAACAAACAAAGTTAGACCTAATTCTGCCATTTGTTTGTTTCTTAGAACCATGCTTAATCCTAGCTACTCATATTTATAATAGTTCTGATAATTCAGATAAATCACTAATAATCATGTCCGGGTTCTCCGAAATAATTTCTTCATGACTTCTAGAGCCTAGCAAAATGATTGATTTTGTACCATATGCTTTTGCGGTTTTTACATCAACCTCAATATCCCCAACATATGCAACGATTTCCTGTTCTAGAACTGAAGCCAATTTCTGTAACGGTTCAGGACTCGGTTTTGGAGTTATCACATCATCAACTGCTACAATCGCTTTGAAGAGTTTTGGGTCAATTCCAACTGTTTTCATATTTTCAACAACCTGACGATGTTTTGCATTGGACACAATTGCCAAATCATATTTCACTCTGAGTTTTAGAAGAGTTAAGTTTACATTTGACTTTAATTTGAACTTTGATACATCTAGCAGAGATTGCTTATCCTCAACAACTCTTTTGAGTTTACGCGGAGATAATTTGGGATAGAATTCCAAAACTAAATCTTTGGCAGGAATACCAATTCGAATTTTTATTTTGTCTTTATCGACTCGCAAAAGATTGTTTTTGTGGAAAGCCTCATTAAACGCTTCAGCAAGAGCATCTTTACTCTCGACCAAGGTGCCATCAAAATCAAATGCTATAATTTTTTTCATAGTTTGAACCGTAATTTTGCAATTATACCTTTCAGCCCATTTAACTTTTTACCTGCTGAACTAGCGGAATGAATTATGATTATCGAACCACCACTCTTTTCAACACTATCTAAAATATCAGACATACTTTTGCTGTCCATCAATTTTTCAGTCAGAACTAATTCATCAACTGCACCGTGATCGGCCGCAGACTTAACATCTTTAAGACCATAAATTACAAGTTCAGAACGCTTAGCAATTAATTCAAGCAATCCATTAACAACTTTTTCATCCTTAACCAATTTACTATCTTTAATTATTCGTTCAAGTACCTTTCCAGAAATTATTTCTCGGACACCCGCTTCATCGCCGCCAGAAACATCTTCTAAAGTAATCTTTTTGGCAACGTTTTTATTTAATTCCAAAACCTTTTTCTGGACAATTTCTTTCCAAAATAACGGGCTACCCAAAATTATGTTATCCACTTCATAAGCACCATAGTTTTTGATAATGTTGTCAGCCACACGAGTTATGTCTTTTTCGCCCTGATTCTTATTTTCTTGATAGCGTTTTTTGGAAAGCCGAAGATTTAATTGTCCGAGTTTAGTATATCCTGAAGCAGTAATGTGAGCAAAAGTTGAGACTTCATCATCCAAAACACAAATGAGTGCCTTAGGAGCTTTTGAAGCCCGCTCCGCCTCTTTAATTAATGTAAGTTGGTAAGGCTTCCAAGATTCTTTATTAATTTCAATCTCGCTTCCTGGCTCAAAATCTATAGAATGGGCAGAATTGGTCGGAATACCTTCAATTTCGTTTTCAACTGAACCATTTAGCCGAATTTTGCTACCGATATCAATTTGATTTACTTTTATTGAAACCCATATCGATTTCTTAACCGCCTTTTGACGACCGCCCTCATCGCCTATTTTAATCTTCCTGCTGCTCTTTCCTCGAACAATATCCCCAATTTCGATAATTTGTTTTAGATAAAGAAAATCATCAACCGAATCGAGTTTGAGTACAACTCGGTTCTCGTTTTTTGACAAGAACTCCATGCTTTTTTAAACAAAAAGTATATATTAAAAGGTTGTCAGATAATCTTATGCGTAAACGAGGAGCTCAAGTGATACCAAGTCCAACCGCTTCAGTGACTGTGTTGGTTATTTTAGCAGGATTTTTACTATTTGTTCTATCTATTCCTGAAGTAGATAGACAGGAACTGTTAGATGCTCAAAAACCAGACATTGATGACGTAATATTATTCTCCAAATCAGATATAAATTTTCAAGGATATTCGGGACTGACTAAAGATGTTCTAAATTTTAATGACCTAACTCTAGATGGCGCAGCAAAATTTGAGAAAAACGTCATCGCGTCAGATTTTACTCTTACTTCAAGTTTATTTAAGACCTCAAACTTCGAATTTATTTTCGTCCCAACTTATGATTCCTCGACACTCGGGCACCAAGTAACTTTTGATATAGATTCAGTAACAGGATATGGCAAGATTAAAGTGTACTTGAATGGCCAAGAAATCGGAGAGTTTGAACCGACTAACGGACAAGCAATAAATATTGATTTACCACCATCTATTTTGGTTCAAGGAACAAATCAATTGAAAATAAGCGGAAAATACATTGGATTGAATCCATTCAATGAACTTAAATTATCGATGGCAAATTTAGCAATCTTGGAGAAGAAACAAGGTATTGAGTTAGAAAAAACGATCCTATTCTACATGCCCGAAGATAGATCAACAGATTCCGCAAGAGCAGACTTCTTGGTTAGAAATCTGGGTGAAACAATGTCTTCTCCAATAATTGTTCAATTAAATTCAAATGAAGTGTTCAAAATTACTTCGGTAGGCGCAGTATCATTCCCATTACCGAAATCATATATTCAAGCGGGAGTAAATAAACTTAGCTTCAATATCGATAGGGGAAGTGCATTTGAATTACTATTCCCAAAGATAACAACATATACCGCCAGAGAATCTGCAGTAAAAAGTTATCAGTTTAACATAGATGAAACGGAGGCACGATTGGTTACCGACGGAAGAGCAAGTTGTAATTTATTTTTGGCATCAGAAGATGATGATGCTGACCTTGATTTAGTTATTAACGGATATTCAAAATCAATTTCTATAAGCGGAGATGTATATGAAGAAAACATTTGCGACAACTTGGTTTACGGAACAAATAGAGTTTATTTGTCATCGGAAGATTCCTTTGACTTAGACGAAATCACAATCAAGTT
>CAZUFS010000010.1:6590-12358 GCA_964619795.1 Candidatus Woesearchaeota archaeon
GCATGGATTGGCGGAAAATTATGGTCATTATTTAATTTAATTGCATATAGTGTACCTGGATTGGTTCCAATTCCAGATTTTTTCTTTAGCTCTGCTGCTCAATTTACAAAGGGCGCTTTCGGTGCACTACTGAATGCATTCATGGGATTCCAAGTAGTAAAAACTATGGGAAGAGGATTTATTCGATCATTGTTATCAATTTCATTTCTGTGGGTATGGATTAGTATGGTGTTCATGATAGTCTATACTGGATATATACCTCTTTTCGGACCATCGCCTATTGGATTATGTGGTCTTCACCAAACTGCGAATGAAATGATTGGTGCAGAACCTGTAAGTTGTGACCCATATGAATTGGGAGTCAGATCAGAGAGATTATCTTCTGGACTTGAAGAATCTTCAATTCTAAATGAAGCACTCGGAATATTTGAAATACGAACAGATCGCGGTGTTGCATTTAAATCAAATAGGCTGGAGACGGACTATATTTTGAATGATGATGCCGGATCAGTTATAACTGATTTTGAACCTATCAAAAATAATTTTTATTCATACGTTGGAGCAGATTCAGTTGTCGCGGAAGATATAACTTTGATGGGTTTCTTGAAATCAAAGACATTATTTATTGATTCAGGAGGGGGCGAAAATTTTGTAAACGTAACACTTAGCCCATATATAGCTGAAAATCAGTGTACTTGCGCAGGAAATGTAGCTTGCATTCCATTAATGGACGAAACGTTCCCTAATTTCAAGGCCATATTTAGTGGCAAAGAATACAATACCGGTATAGTAAACGCTTGGTGTAGCGAACCATGGATTTGTAGCATTCCGGGAGCAGAAGAACTTGAGATGAATAGATTCAGGATAAAGAGCGGACAAAATCAACAGATTAAATGTATACATGACGGTTTGGCAATTAATGAATCAAAATTAGAAACTCGAACTGGAAGGACGAGATATGGAGGACTAGGAAAACCATTTTTTGTTGATTTCGGATTTTCTTATGAAGCAGAAGCAATATCCACAAAACAATTATTCGTCATTGATAGAGAGATAGTTGAAACTCAGCAAGATCCTTTCACTTATTTGAATATAGATAAAAAGGAAGTAGTATCTAGTTCGATCACGGACGGAAAGATAAATTTCGGTATTGGTCTTGATCAACAGTTAGATTATTTGGTGCCGAGTTACAGCGAAGATAAATCTCCGACCATAGTATTACTTGGATTCAGCATCGAAAATCCAAGAAGTTCTAAAGGAGATGTAAATGATTTGGAGATGAATATTCAAATATATCCGGATAGTCCACATATATCTTTTGTATGTGGCGCACCCGATTTTGATCAAAATGTTCTAAAAAATCCGTGTAGCGTAAATGATAACAAATTCAGCGGTAATTTTGAATTCAAAGGAAATGCAGACAATTATTACAAATTCGAGTTGTCTCCACACAGAATTGATTCAGATAGAGTTCTGAATGATAATACTGAACTATATTACTTGACTATGTTTGTAAACTCAGAAATATTGTCAGGATCGCTTTATCAAGGTATTTTTGTACAGGCAGAGTTGGACTATGAATTTGAAACAACTATCGAGACCGATTTTAGAATCACGCCGACTTCAGCGAGTAACACTTAGTTTAGCATAACATATAAAAAGAATGAATCATTCATAAAATCATGATAAAAAGCGCAAAGCTAGCACTTATTCTCATTCTAGTAGTTCTTTTTAGCGGATGTACAGATACCGAAACTTCAGATGTCGCCACAAACGCAAACGGCGTATCTTTCGAAGTTTATGCGGACACCCTACAACCACAATTATACGAAGGTCAATCTTTCAGTTTCCAAGTAATGGCGGAAAATAACGGCGGATACACCGTTCCAGTGTCACACTTGAATTTATTCTTGGGAGGAATTAGTCCAATAACATATAGTTCTGAAGCAGAGGATTTTATAAAATCTAACACTTTAGACTTAACTTCAATTGGAATTTATAATGAAGAAACCACGGTGCGTGGACAAGAAGTATTCTCGTTTGAAGAACTATGTTATCAAACCGATCTATCTAGTGACTTAGATGTTGACTTCCATTTGAAAGCATGTTATGATTATAATACAAATGCAAAAACTGGGGCTTGTTTCGGAGAAGCATACTCTCAATTTAACGAAATTTGTACTGTTACTGAGCAAAAGACTGTAACTAATACTGTGGCACCAGTACAAGTAACTGAAATATATGAGAGTTCAGCAGGACAAGACAGTTATAGATTCATAGTCAAGGTTGAAAATCTAGGAAAGGGAGAAGTATTCTCTCACTATGCTTCTGCAGACTCATCATCCAATGATTTAACAGAAGTAATTGCAGAAAGTGTTTCATCCTGTCGTGATCTAAATCCTGCAGATTTAAATGTCGTGTATATCGATAGTATAAAATTAGACGGAGTGGAACAATTAGATCTTGATACTTTCCAATTAGAAACATATAGAGAAAACGAAGATGTTGCATCAATTGAGGACGGAAAGGGTAGATTCTTCAATCTAGTAAATGATAGAGGTCAATTCATCTTTAAGATATCAGACTTCACAGACTCTTCGGACTTTGTTGGAAATCTAGAGATAGTATTAGGTTACGGATATTCTGAAACAAAAATTAGAAGCACAGAATTAGTTTCCCTACCTGACGTAGTACCTGATTGTCAAGCATGAAATTCATTCAAATATTTTTAGTAATTTTGATAGTAATAGTTAGTGGGTGCATTGGAGGAGAAGATTCAAGCTCAGCATCACCCTTTGTTAGCGGAGATTCAGGAATAGAGTTTACAATTGAGAATCTTCCCCCAGGAGTTAGAACAAACGAACCATTTTCATTTATAGTTGAAGCCACAAACTACGGCGGTCATTCTGCATCAGTTGAGACTGTGGAGGTCAGTCTAGCAAACACAAATTTCTTTCAAGTAATATTGAAAGAAGATCTAGATCAAACTGTAACTGAAGATAATACTTTAGTAAATTCGATACAGCTATTCAAGCGAGAAGCCGATTTAGACAGAGGAGATGTAGCATTCTTTAATTATGACGATGTAGTATTCAAATTACCTGCTTTTGCAGGAGATAGTTCGGCACTGTCCTTACAAACTTGTTATTATTATCAATCTGACGGATTAGCAAATATTTGTATATCCGAAGATAGTTACGGAGAAGTTTGTAATTCAATTGGTGAAAAGAAAACATTTTCTTCAGCAGCACCAGTAAAAGTAAGAAGCATAGCCCAGAGTAATAGTCTTAAGATAGGACCCGCTACTTTAGCCAATATTCGTTCAACAATACAATTTAAGTTAGAATATGTTGGAGATGGAGCAATTTATGCTGGATCATATGCCGACGGATTTAGTTGTTTTGAAGGCAGTACATCTGTAAATACGGCAAGAATAAATTCAATAAAAGTAGGAAACATTTTAGTACCTGAAATCAGCAAAGCATGCGGAGGGTCAAATATTGTTAGTTTTGATGAAAATAATCAAGCAACTCTGACTTGTGTAATAAACACCTATGAAGGTTGGACATCGCAATTGGGCGAATTTGAAGAAAGGTTAACTATAAATTTGGATTATATTGAACGAGATGTAGTGTCAAAAGACTTATCAATAATCTAATCTATTCGAATTCATGTATTCCCTGGATTCCTTAAAAAATTGCAATTTATGTCAAGATTTAACCAAAAATAGGACGCAAGTTGTTGTTGGAGATGGAAGCTTAAAACCACAAATATTATTTATTGGAGAAGCTCCCGGGGCACAAGAAGATATTCAAGGAAAACCCTTCGTTGGACGTTCCGGAACAATTTTGAGAAACGCACTCTGCGAATTAAAAATCAATAATTTTTACATAACTAACTTGGTTAAATGTAGGCCTCCGGGAAATAGAGATCCATTAGAATCTGAATCGTTAAATTGTTTCCCTTATTTGAAACTCCAACTTAGACAATTAGATCCAAAAATAATCTGCACCCTCGGTAGACACTCAACTTCAAAACTGATTTCTGCGGCAGGAAAAAATATGAAAACAATAACTGCACATAGAGGCAGTGAAATAGATATTGTGATTGATGGAAGAGAATACAAATTATTTCCTATGTATCATCCAGCAGCGACAATATACAATAAAAAATTAAAAGAAACCTTTATCAACGATTTAAAGAAATTATCCAATATAGCTAGTGTCTGATGACTTACTATACATGCGTTTAACTGTTTTTGAAAGAACTTTTTTCTGGTCTTCAATGCTTTTCACTTTCTCTTTTTCTTCTCGCTTAATTTCTTTATCTAAGTCAGATAGTTTAACTTCAACTTCGAGAATATCTTTTAATGCTTTCAAAAGGGCTTTAGATTCCTTCAATCCAATATGGAATTGATGTCCGAAAGTCTCAACTAATAGTGAAACTCCAAATATTTTTTTGAATTTACTTAGCCCAAGTATTAATCCAGTTGCACCTATGATTGCATCTGCTTTTATCTTTTTGAAATTTACTCGATTTGTTAATTTTGAGAATCTTTCTTTGGCCGCTTCACTGTTCGCAACACCATAAACTTTCGGATGATTTGGTTCAGTGCCAAGCCCAATACCGCCAAGAGTTATAATTTCTTTACAACCGTGCTTGTGTGCCAAATCAACAATTAAATTACTGAATTCATAACTTGATTCTTCATCCACAGGTTGAACATCTCCCGAAAGCAAAATTAAATCTCGTTCCTTCAATTTAACAGCATATAGTGTTACTGAAGGCATCTCAATTACATTATTATCATTTACAAATACCGAGTGCGGAAAACTAGTAGAATAAATAGTATACATTACTTTGTGTTTTAATTGATCGATTAGGAAATCAACAGCAATCTTTCCAACATTACCGATTCCCGGAAGACCCTCGATTAGGATAGGATTCTTCAATTTGACTGAATCTCCAATTTTTTTATCAATAATCCACTTATCCATTATTTAACACTCTTAATTGTCAAAGATCCATTCTTTAGATGTTTTGACAATCTAGCCTCCATACTATTAACTAATTTTTGAGCAGTTTTACCATTTTCATGTTCTAGAACAAATCGATACTTAGGGGCACCAATGTATTTAACGGTCAAAGTCCCGCCTTCTCGCTTAATGAATGAAATTGTATCGGAAATTCCCTTCTTTATTTTACTCAATCCGTTGGAATCTCGGGAAGATATACTAACATTAAATTTCAAAATAGTGTTTTTCAGTTTAATTCTTGCAGAAACTGCATTAATTAATGCGTCACTTGTTTTCTTATCAAGCTTCAAGTCTTTAACTAGCGAATAATCGCGAATCAAAGCTTCAAAGAAAGGGTAAATCAAATTATATTTATTAAGTACGGGAGTACCAATCTTTTTGAATAAATCACTATATTTTTTCTTTGTAGATTTTGATAATTGAGATATAATTTCGTCAGCAATTTTTTCATTCTTGAATTCTTCTTCTTTGGTTCTTTCTTGTCCAGCTCCAACTTTCCGAATCGATAAATTAACTCCGCCCTTGTCAGATGATATTACTTTACAAACAAATTTTCGGCCTGTCTTAAAAATAACCCTCAAATTTCTAACTTGCTTTCTATGCATTTCAGAAGTATATAGAATTCCTTTAACTTTATTATATTCATCAAGAGTTAATTCAATTCGATATTGAGATATTTTTGATACTGTTCCAATTACAAAATCGCCAATATCGGGTAAACCTTCTCTAAGA
>CAZUFS010000011.1:0-10446 GCA_964619795.1 Candidatus Woesearchaeota archaeon
AGAACTTAGAGGTAGACCTGCTTTTGAAAGAATTGAAAAACCAACTAGATTAGACAGAGCTAGAGCTCTTGGTTATAAAGCAAAACAAGGTATTTTCATAATTAGAGGGAGTGTTCCAAAAGGTACAACTAAGCGACCTAAATTTACTGGTGGGCGAAGACCAAAGCGATACTATCGACGAGGAACACCTTCAAAGAGCAAACAATCAATAATCGAAATGAGGGCTTCAAGAAAATATCCAAACGCTGAAGTACTCAATTCTTATTGGGTCGGCGAAGATGGTAAGCGAGTATGGTACGAAGTTATTATGGTTGATCGAGATCACCCATCTATAAAGTCAGATAGAACACTATCTTGGATCGCTACAAAAAAGAACAGAGTTTCTCGAGGATTAACTTCATCTGGAAAGAAATCCAGAGGATTAGTTCGATAATTAATATATGGGACGAGAGATTTTTGAAAAAATTCAAGTATTCTTAAAAAATAAAAAAATAAAATATAATTATTTTGAGCATGAAAAGATAACTAGCTCCGAACATGCAGCAAAGATTCGCGAAAAATTAATTGGCGAGCATTGGAAAAAAATTTTGAGTAGGGGAGCAAAGGCAATGATAATAAAACGAAAAGACGAATATTTTCAATTAATTTTACCCGGTACATCAAAAATTGATTTCAAAAAAATAAAAAAAATAATCGGAGGGCAACCGAAACTAGCAAGAACAGAAGAAGTTGTAAAAGTAACGAGTTGTGTTCCAAATAGTGTTCCACCTTTTGGAAATATTTTTGGGTTGACAGTTTATGTTGATGAAAGTTTGTTAAAAAATAAATTTATAACCTTTAATGCAGGAGCATTAGATATTAGCATCGATATTAAAACCAAAGATTGGCTAGATGCAGTTCAACCTATAATAGAAAATTTTACGATTTAGAATTTAAGAGACTAGTTCAATAGTTTTATTTTCTATAGAATATATTTATTTATAACTTCCCGAACTAAACTCTAAGTAATGGCTTTTTCAAGGCAACTGACGGCCTCCTTTGACAACGCCCTAAAACAAGATCAACATTTTCTTTGTCTTGAAGTTCAAACGGGAAGTATCGGAGAATCATTATTACAAAAAACAGTAGAACGCTCCAATACTCTTCAAAATTATTTACTTTCTAGAGATATTGCTGATCCAAATATCCGTTCAGGTGCAATTGGATTCGAAAAAAAATATCATATAAGTGATTTGAATATGCCCGAAATAGATGAATTAGATTTTATTTTAACTTCAAAAAATTTTGAAGCAATCCGTTTAGCGCGAATATTATCTTCTATAAAAAAGGAATCACATCGTTCTGAAATTTATTCAACTCTAACTCCTGAGATAGTTTCACCTATACGATTTAGAAATGAGTATATTCAAAGGCTTAGAAGAAAAAAGAGAAGATCTACTAGATTAAATCACAAACTAAATGTAGCTACAAACGGTATAATTCCGGAAGAATATATGGCTCAAATGATCGGGGAATTAATTCCAACCGCTCAGATTTTTCCACGAGTTAATATTAATGGTAGCGTCAATATTCCTAATGCAAGCGGAAATTTAGAATTTATTTTAGATAAGGAGGATGGCTTAAGTAAAGAATTAGATTTAATTATTATTGCTGAAGGTGATGAAATTTATAACGCAATGGATTCATTAGTAACGTCAAAATATAGATTCAAAGATTTAAAATCAAGGCTTTTATATGAAAGAACATTAATAGATCCATGAAAATCAAAAAATTAATTTTAATGATTTTAGTAGCTTTTTTATTAGTTACTCTTCTAAATTCTTCCATGGCAAAACAAGGCGATACTGTTGCAGTTGATTATTGGTTAACTGCTGACGGCAAACAAATTGATACATCTGAAGGAAGAGGAGTATTTGAATTTACTCTTGGAAACGGCGATGTGATTCCAGGTTTCGACAAAGCCGTTACCGGAATGAAAGTCGGAGAAGAAAAGACAGTAGTTCTTACTGGAAACGATGCTTATACGCAAGGACCTTTGGCAGGAAAAGACTTAACCTTCAAAATCATTTTGAGAGAAATTAAATGAAGGTATATGAATCTCGACCTGAAACTCCTAAAGAAGGAGATATCCATGTTTATTCTAATCGAGGGAGATTTATTTTTATGCCCGGGAATCCAGATGTAATGCTTTGTGAAGGAAACATTGCTGCAGAAATGTATCGAGATGATAAATGGAATGATATTAAGCGAATCAAAATTAGTACTCGATTTTTAGATCCACAAGGTGAACGAGAAACATTAGATAATATCATAACTTATTTTGAAAGAGGATTACATCGAACATGAGCACAGTCGAAAATGAAAAGAAAATCAAAGAATTCATGGACAAAGGAATGACTCGAGAATCTGCGAAGATAATTCTAGGACTTACTGAAGAAGATAAATAATTATTCAATCATTCAAATAGCAAACATATCGGGGTTTCAAGGCGTCGATTAGCTCTTCATCTGTGTAATCACTTAAGTCCTTGCAGTCTTCGCAGGTTGGGCAAGGTTCAGGTGTTGGGCAAGTCAAATCAGGACATTCAGGAATTATCGGAATTTCTATTGAATTGATACCGGCGTCATAAGCGATTGTTCCGGAAACAGACCCCACTAAGATTAATGCAGTCAAAGCTTTGCCCGGTAAAAAATTAATTGCCAAATCGATTATATCAAGAAATCCGATAAAAAACGGTTCTTTCCGTTGTTCTTTCTTTTTGGCCATGAAAAGTGTATAATCTCTAAATATATAAATAATCGGATTCAAAGTAAAGTATGGATTTCCTGATGTATAATGGTCGAACGAAGAGCATTAGAGGAGACTATATTCACTTAGTTCGTCCTGAAGATTATAATCAGATTAAGGGCAACACAACTTTGGAGATAGGAGTCTTGTATGAGCCGAAGTCAGGAGATTTAAACGAACTGAAAAAGTTCGATTGTGTCGTTATAGGGAAGTCAAGTGACGAAAAGATTTTGAGAAAATTGATTGAACACAAGAAAGTTTACGGAGTTACTGGAATTGAAACTGATAAAGGTAAAGAACACACTCATTATCGACGGTCTAATATGAATCAAGTCATTGCCAAAATGATAAAAGATAATAGTAAGACTTACATTTTAGATTTCAAATATCTATTGAATTCTAAGAGTCGAGGAAAATTGATTGGACGAATTTTACAGAATACTAAGTTTTTGAATAAATATCGATGTAAAACTGGAATCGCCACGTTTGCAGAAGATGTTTATGGAACTAGATTAGAAGATAATTTGGAATCACTTGGCAGAGTTTTAGGAATGAAGAAATTAGCAAAGTTTGAGGAAAAATCAAACTTACCGAAAGGCGTCAGAATTTTAGAATTCTAACGTTTCGCCTTGTTTTGGTGCAGTTGCATCAAGCGATAATTGACTTCTTAATTCCATTGCGAATCTTTGACAGTGCGCCCCGTGGATACAAAGAACTTTCTTTGGTCGTAAATCTTTAACCAATTTTAGTAATTCGTCTCGTCCTGCATGGGAACTTAATTCGAAATTATACATTGGACATTTCACTTTTAGATCAACTTCTTCGTTTACATATCGTCCAGTGTCCGATAAATATCGACCTGCTGTTCCTGGGATTTGATAACCTGCAGTGATTAAAGCAGATTTAGGATCAGTGTAAATGTGTTTGATGTAGTGTGCTACTGGCCCACCATCCATTGAACCACCCGTAGTAATTATTGCGCACGGTTTGGTCGCAGCTTTTCTCCGCTGTTCCTGAGTTTTAATCAAGATTGCTTTTTTCATTGCACTCTTCAATTGAACAGAGTTTCGAATGAATTTTGAATTCTTCAATGAAATGTCTGTTGCAGCTCTACCCATTCCATCAACATAGATTGGGAAATTTGCACCATATCTTTCTAAAATCATTAACAATTCGGGTGCTCGAATAGCGAAAGAAGGAATCAATGCAACTCCTCCACCCTTTACAGTCTTTTTAACTTGATCTGCAAACGCTTTTTCAATCTTAGTTCGCTTGTCTAAAGAACGAGAACTGTAAGTTGTTTCCATGACTAAAAGGTCTATATTTTTTAGTTTGGAATAATCAGCTCCTTGAACTAATTGAGTATCTTCAAGTTTGAAATCACTGGTGTATAGGATTTTCTTTCCAGACATTTCAATTAGTGCCATTGCAGAACCCGGAATGTGTCCAGCATCATAAAATGTAATTTTAGTTTTTCCAATTTTGAAGGGTTTTTTGTAAGTTACTGTGTTCCAAGCGTCAAGAATATTTCGGATATCGTTTTTTCCGAAGTTTCTAGGTTTACCTTTTAATTTTCCAACCTTAACGCTGTCATAAAGAACTAATTCTGCTAAATCTTTAGTTGCTTTTGTACCAAAAATTTTTAGTTTCTTTTTTTGTGAGTTCCATAATTCTGGAACTGAACCGCAGTGGTCCAAGTGTCCGTGACAGATTACAACTCCATCAACAGGTTTCTTGGGAATTAACGGTCCGATTCCATCGGAAACATTAAAACCAAATTCCATTGAAACACGGTCTTCACCGTTGTCTAGAATTACTGCGTTGTTACCGACTTCTCTGAAGCCGCCGTTACATTCGATCGTGATCGATCTATTTCTATTTGTTCTATTTTTTGTTTTATTGTTTTTCATTGTTTTAAATTAACAGAAATCGCCTTGACGAGTTCCGTTGTGATTAGGATGTGAGGGAGATAGATTGGCCGTTTTTAAGCTTATGCTTTTTTATGAATCCCGCAGGCGCCTCGATTACATATTGAGCTGACTTTTTTGGTGCAATTTTGAAAGTGAAGGGTTTAACTTTTCTTTTGAGTGAAACTATATTTTTATCCTTGATCCAAATGATGTCAATTGGTTCTCGAACAAAACAAGTATGGAGTGTTGAGTTGGAAATCGTCGGAGAAAATGTTTCAAGAACAACAGGTTGAACTTTTCGAAACATTAATCCGAAAGTAAATTTTCCTAAAAATTTTGCTTCTGATAATTTTTTTCGCCCCTGTTTAATTATCATTCAGAAAAATTTTCCAAAGGCAATTCTGATCCCTTTTTGATACTGCCTCTGATTTTCAAATATTCGTTTGCTAATATCCAGTAAACTAGACTTAGAGATCTTGAACCCTTGTTGTTACAGATGATTGAAACATCAATGTTTTTGAAAGTGTTGTTTGAATCACATAGTGCAATTACAGGGATTCCGATGTGATATGCATCTTTAACTGCGTTTTTGTCTCCTCTTGGATCTGCTACGAACATAATTTTTGGTTCAATGAATGTCTTTAATTGAGGATTAGTAACAACTCCTGCAGGATATCTTCCAACGTAGAATTTTGCCCCAATTGCTTCAGCAAATGCTTTGGCTGACTTCCAACCATTTTCTCTTCGACATACAACCAAGATGTCTTCAGGATTGTATTTAGATAAAAATTCTGCCCCGGATTTTAGCTTTTCATCAATCTTTTGAACATCTAGAATTGCAACACCATTTTTTGGATTGACTTTGTGGATGTATTCACCCATATCTTTTGTTTTGAATTTGGTTCCGATTTGGATTCCAGCTTCAAGATATTTATCGACAGTAACTAAATTACTCATCTTCTTCCTCAGGTTCTTCAAGTCTTACTGGTGACGGTCGATTAACTGTAATTGGAAGAACGCCGCTGGCTAATTCTTCCTTAGCAATTAGAATTGTATTGTACAAATCTTTTGGTCGCTTTATCAAAATAGGAGCACCCATCGAAATTTGTAGAGCTCTAGCTCCAATAATTCGCGCGGTCTCAAATTTTGTTAACTTAACCATTTCAGTATTTCTTTAAGAGCTTACGTAGCTCCTTACCTTTGCTTGTTGCTAATTTTACAGCATTTTTAAGCTCTTCGTTTGTTAGTGGAGTGACTCCGCCTTTCTGCATTGCGCAAATGTTTCCATTGTCAATGGTTGCGATATTCAATCTAGCTTCCATAATGGATTCCTCTTCAAAGGTTGGATCAACCAATAGATTATCTCCAACTTTTGCAATTGTTACCATTGCCGGAAGGTTTTGAAGTTTAACTCCCTTCTTTGTTCGAGTTTCGTGTAAAACTTTGCCTAACTTTTCATCATATTCAGGGAATTTAGCAGTCTTGATTGCAAGTAATCCTGCAATAACTGCTGCATCAAACAAATTTCCATCAGAATTCATAGGATAGATATCTACTGACAACATCCATGCTGCTTCTCCTTCTTTGATACATAACTCTTCAAAGTTTACAGTTTTTGATTCTCGAATTGCTCTATCTACTACTCTCGATAGCTCAATGGACTCCGGAGACGGAGGTCCGCTTCTATAATTTGGATTTGAAATCGGACTCAATTCTCCATTAACCATAAACATACCTTGATTGGCAGTGTCCGGGTAAGGAGTACCTACTGAGAACTTTACTCCGGCAACAACTTCAGTTTTACCTAATCGAACCCGTGCGGATCCATTTGCTTGAGTAACAACTCCAGTTTCAATTTCAATATCTCGGTAGTCATCTAACTTTCTACCGTCAGGCCTCATATCATTCTTTAATGATTCCTTTATAAATTCCGTATTTACTAAACTCATTTTTTCTTCTCCTTTTTGCCAGTTAAGGCATTCTTTTGAACTTCGTATATTTCGTTTGCGGAATCCATAACTAATTTCATAGATTCGTCAAATTCTTTTTGAGATAAATCTCCGTCCATTTGAACTAGAGTTATTTCTCCACGATTTGGCATAACTGCAATTGGAAGATCTGCTTGACCAAAGTTGTCTTCCGGTTGGAATAGATCAAGTAGCACAGTGTCGTCTGCCTTTCCAGCAGCAACAGCACAAACCAAATCTCTCATCTCGATCCCCGCATTTGCGAGTGCCAAAGATGCAGCGTTGATTGCCGCAGTTCTAGTTCCAGCATTAGCATTCAAAATCTGTACATGTATTTCGATTGCAGTTGCAGGATATTTTTCAGTAATAATTGCTGCCTCTAATGCATCAATCATAACTTTAGAAATTTCTTTACTTCGTCTGCTCGGTCCAGGTCTACATCTATCTGTTGTTGAGAACGGAAGCATCGAGTAATAAACTCGAATTAATGCTCGGTCATCTTTAGTTTGATGCTTTGGTAAAACTTCTTTTGGACCATAAACCCCTGCGATCGCAACAGTTTCTCCCATCGAGAATTTTGCTGAACCATCTGCTTGCGGAATTACTCCAACTTCTGCAGACATTTTTCTTAATTCATTTGCTTTTCTACCGTCAATTCGTTTTCCTTTGACGACAAGCGGTTTTTCTGACTTTCCTGCCATTATTTCTTTTTTCCTCCTAACATTTTCTTGACTTTTTCAGTTAATCCGGAACTGTCAGAGTTTTCTCCGATATATTCAATCGCTTCTTGAACTTTGAATACATTATTTACATCATCACAATGTACGTAAATGTATCCGTTTTGTCCAACGACAACATTACATCCAGATTCGTCTTTTAATGTATTAATCATACTTCCTTGTTTACCAATCACTCGAGGAATTAATCCTGAATCAACATTAATTAAATGTCCTGAAGGTAATCTACGGTATAGTCGATCTTTAGCACTAACTTTAATTGTGCTGTTTCGGTTACCAATTATTTCAACAAAAATTAAATCTCCAACGTCAAAAAATTGTGACATTTTTCCAGTTTCGATGAAAGAGTGACTCCCTTCTCTAAGATCTAATTCACATTTTACTGGAACTCCAATATCTAGAGTCCATCCATAATTGTTCATGGAAACTACTTTTCCAATTATTTTATCGCCTCTCTTTGGCGCATACTTTTCGAACAACGGAACAACTTTTACTACGTGTCCCTTGTTACTTATTTTACCAACTACTGTTGCAGTAATTGATTCGCCGTTCCGAATCGCCTTTCCTGAAGGAATGTAACTCATACCTTCTGCCAGCAATTGTCCCGGAACAACAATATCATTGTCTTTTACATGTATTTTTTTTACCATTTTATTCGCTTATTTCAGCTTCTCCATTAGTTAATTTGTTAATTAATGAGTATATACCGCTTTTGGCACCGCCAACAACTTCTAATTCTATATTTAGTCCGCCATCGTTTTGCCATTCTTCCTTTTTTATTGAAGAACTATATCGATTTTTTAATGCACTATATGCTGAGCCCGCATATTTTGCAGGAACACTAATTTTAATTTTCACTTTATCAAAAGATAGGGGAATGATTGTTTGTATAGATTTGATAATTTTTTGAATTTGTGTTTCAATGTTTTCAGATATATCTACGCTAACTTTTGCTTGATCCATTGCTAATTCAATTCTTTGACGTGGATGAGGAGATCCAGATTTAGGATCTACAGAATTTTGTTGAATGTGCTCAATGATTCTGTTTTTTCGGTCTTCCATTAATTTTTTCCGTTGATCTGCAGTTAAATGAAGTTCACCATCTTTGATTACCTTTTCAGCAGGTTTATCTCCAAGAACAGATTTTACTTTATCTTCAGAAGCTTTCAAACCCTTATTTGCATTTTCAAAAACGGTTTGACTTTGAACAATTTCCTTAACATCAATCACCTTTCCCGATCTAAATGCAAGCGCTTTGTCTACATCTGAAATAACAACTTCAAAATTTTCTCCGCCCTTCTTCAGGCGTGCGAGCGTAAATGAAACTCGCTCTTTATCGTATGTTCTATTTTGCATTAATCTCCTTTTTTCGGAGTAACTTTAATTCCTTTTGAGTTCGAAATTAAAATTTGAACTCTAGATTTATTATATTCTTTTCCAAGAATTTTGGCATAAACCTTATAAATTAATTTAATTCCATCTTCAACGCTCAAGTCTTTCTTCCATGATTTTTCCAATAATTTATTTGCGTCAGTAGAGTTGTTACCAACCGCCTTTGCATTATATCTGAAATAAATTCCTGCTGGTTCAGTAGAAAAAAGTTGCGGACCGTTTTCAGTCATTCCACCCACTAAAAGTGATACTCCGAAAGGTCTTATCCCTCCGTACTGCGTAAAGCTCTGACAGATGTCAGAGATAAATTTTACAAGTTCTTCGGGGTTGATATTTTCACCATAAGTTAATTTGTGTTCTTGTGCTTTCAATCTTGCTCGTTTTAATAATACTCTAGCATCTCCAATATAACCTGCCGAAGTCAGGATAATATTTGAATTAACTTCCTCAATTTTTGAGACAGATTCTGAAACCAAAAGCGGGTCGATTCGATGAGTATCTGCTGCTAAGATTACTCCGTCTTTGGTAGTTACACCTACGATAAGAGATCCAGCATCAATTGCCTTTTTTGCGTATTCTACTTGTAATATTCGGCCGTCCGGACTAAAAACTGTAATTGCCCGATCATAACCCATCACTTGATTTGGTACAAATTGCATCTATATTTTTCCTCAATTATTGAATTTATATACTATGCCTTTTTAAATGTTTCAATATGAAGTTTGTTCAGCATACCGCTTACCTTCAAAACATTAATTTTGGCATTTTTTGATTTTAATTTTTTGACCAGAGTTAACGCGGCCTTAGTCTCATCCAAATATTTACTATTGGTTCGAAGTACGCCAAGTTGATTTTTCTTATCGAAACTCATGAATTTCAGTCCAGCCTTCCCAATTCCTAGTTCTCCAAGGAATCTTTTGTATTCGGATAATATTCCTTTTTCAGCATCTAATCTCGAAAACACAGAACTGGATTTAATTTTGAATAAAATGTACCTCGGATTTTCTTTAAGCGTAGGTAATATGGGTTTCATAAATATAAAAAACGACGGAGATATTTATTTCTTTGCTCCGCCAAGTCGAACTGCCTTTTGTTTGTTGTAAAAGTTAGTCCATTTGGTTCTTAACGGTTTTCTTCCCAATTTAAGGAAATTTTTCATTGCTTTTCCGTTAATGAAGTATAAAACTCGACCACTGTTTCGGATTAACATCCGACCCTTTCCTTTCGGTATTGTTTTTCCAGTGAAAGAACAGTCAACCATTATCTTCGGCCTCCTCTTCCCGAACTTGCTTCAATTTCAGTTTGAGTTAACATGATGATGTCTCCGACTCGAGTCGGACCATAAACATTACGTCTCATAATCTTTCCGGAATCTTTTCCGTCAAGAACTTTACATCGAACCAAAGTAACAACTTGTTTTGTACCGTCTCTACCGATTAATTCCACAATTTCGGCAGGATATGCCCGGGGAAGCTTACCGCTAATATCTGTGTTTGGATTTTGTTGCTTTGTTCCTTCTTTAGCCATTATTCAACCTTTTCTTCTTTAGCAGGTTTTTCTTCTGCTTTTGACTCTTCAACCTTTTCTTCTTTAGCAGGTTTTTCTTCTGCTTTTGACTCTTCAACCTTTTCTTCTTTAGCAGGTTTTTCTTCT
>CAZUFS010000012.1:0-10235 GCA_964619795.1 Candidatus Woesearchaeota archaeon
TCCAATTTCGGCCATAGAAATGTCTGACATAGGAGCAGTAGAAAGATGAGATTTATAAGGTTTATCTTAAAGCGTTTTCGAGATCTTCTTCACGAATTGTAGAACGACCCTTGTACGAAGCAAACTTAATTGATTTTTCTGAGAGTTCTTTACCGTAGTTTTCAAGAACCTCTTTCAGTTTTTTCTTAAATGAATTTGAAACTCGTTCGGCACCTGCAGATTTTGCAATCTTTTCTGCGCTATTTAATGAAACCATAATTATGAGTTAATTACAAACTATAAAAAACTACCAATTAACTTTGTATCTTAGAATTGCTCCGACTCCGCCAAGTCCGTCAAGAGTTTGTCCTCCTCTACTTATTGAACTAATTATGATCCAATCACCCCGCTGATCCTCAACCAATTCAACAAACTTTTCAATTTCATCTTCTGATTTTGAATCAGAGATTAATAACAATTCGATTGCACCCAACTCCGCCACCTTTTTGATATTATCTTCACCATAGGTTGCTAGATCAGGAGTTTTACCTAATATATTAAAGAATCTGTCGGTTGCTTTTTTCTCCCTAATCATTGATTCTCCAGCCAAAATTTCTTTGGATTTATCTAAAAGTTCCGCAATTCCTTGCTCACCAGAATATCCAACATCAACTACAGCAATTACATTCTTCTTTATCTCTTGATTCAAGAAATTTTCATTATGGAATTCTTCTTTAGACGGACCTGGCCCGCCAATGATTATTCCCTTTAGTTTTACCAACGTTGGATTAAATTCGTGATTTACTACGTCTGCAACTTTTTGATAAAACGCTCTTGCCAACCCTTCTCTAACTCTGGCAAATCGAGCTGCAGATTGACCTCCGGCTTTATACTTTCCTGGAACTGCAGAAGTTTCACTGTAGATTACACTAATAGATTTACCTTTCAGAATTGCGACTTGAGCTTCTCTACGATCTAAAATAACGATTCCATATGCATCATGGACTTCCATCATTTCGGAAAGCGGTTCAAGCAAAAATGATTGATCGCAACGGTATTTTCGAACAGACATTTTTTCAGGAGGTTCAATTCCCCAAAATCTTACGTCACTAACTCCTTCTTTTCCTGAAACATTTCCCGCAAATGCTGCCAACCCGTTTTTCGGAGTTTTAGAATAATCTCTCAAACCTCGAATCATTTTTTCTAAAGCAGCTGAAACATTTTTTCTAGTTGAGGAAGATTTAATATTTCTGGATAAACTAAGTTCGCTTGAAATCTGATTTATAACTTTTTGAATATCATACTCACTCGGAATGTAAACAGAAACTAATTCAGTATGCCTTGCTCTATATTGACTAAGTTCTTTCAGTTTCTTTCTTAGAGTGAATCGCTCCTTGTCATCCATTTATTGACTTCATAAATCGAAATTATAAGGCTTTTGTTCAAAACAATTTTATATTACGCAAATGTAGTTTAATATGAGACATATTCGGTTTGAGATTTTTATCGATAAGATGGTGCCGTATGCGTTAATGTTTGTTATCGCACATATGATTTTAAATTTATTTTTTGTAGAAGTTATACATGATTACGAAGATTTACTCATTTTTCTAGAATTCTTCTTGATAACTTTCGTTTTAGGATTTGATGTCATATTCAAGTATCGACGTTCTAGGAGCAAAAAGTATTTTGTTAAACATCATTGGTTAGAGATATTTGCAGTTTTTCCGTTTATGTTAATATTTAGGATATTTGAAGAAGCATACTTAATTACTCGACTTGCTCCGGTTGAAGTTCCGGTGGCGTCTACTCAAACGGCATTACATGAAGTTAAGGGAGTTAGTTCGAGTGCTCGGATAATTAGAGACGCAGAACTGGCAGGAAGAGCAAGCAGAGTAGGAATGTTTGGCAAAGTCGCTAGAATTCCTGCGTTCATCAGAGGAGCAATATTTTTTGAACATCCTCTAACCAAACAAAACAAAAAGTATCATAAGTTACATTTCTTATTTTATTCAAAACACGCAAAACGAGCTCTACGCGGAAACTAATAATTTACCTGTGGACAATTTTAATTCATTGACTCTCGCAGTTCTACAAATTAATTCAGATATTTTCTGAATCTTTCCTGCATTCGGATGTCTAATCTTTAAAACTTCAACAAATTCACCGAGCTTAACATTATTTTCTTGTTTCCACTTCCTTATATCACTAATAAGTTGTTTTGATAAATCGCCTAGTTTCTCAGATGAAGCATCTCTCTTTCCAAAGTTCTGGAACGTAGTCAAGTGAATACTTTTTTCTTTTTTGTAAGCAGTCTGATAAATTTCTTCTGTTAGGAAACATAAGAATGGTGCAAACATTTGTAATGCGGAGTAAAGAACTCGATTTGCAGTCCAAAGTGCTGCAGATTTACTGGATTTATTATCTCCGTAAATACGTCCCTTAATCATTTCAAGATAGAAATCACAAAATTCTTTCAGAAAAAATTGTTCTGCCACATGCAATGCAAATTTTGGATCGTATGAGTCAAAATGTTTTTCATATTCTCTAAATGTTGAATCTAATTTTGATAATATCCATTTATCTTCAATGTTAAGCTCTGTTTTTCTAGGAATGGAATCCATATTCATTCTCAAGAATCGAGTTGTATTCCAAAGCTTGTTCATTAGTTTGAGTCCAGTTTTCAATTCTTTCTCTTGGAACGGTGCATCATCTCCCAATTTTTTTGAACCCGCAAAATACCTGAGTGCGTCAACATTATATTTTTGTATCATTTTTTGAGGCTCGATGATGTTTCCAATAGATTTACTCATCTTTCGACCATTGGGATCTTGAACATGTCCAGAAATATTTGCAGCCAACCACGGATTTTTTCCAGAGATTAATCTACTCTTTGCTAAAGTGTAAAATAACCAATTATTGATTATATCGTGTGCCATAGGTCTTAAATTAAAAACATTCAACTTCTTTTTTATTGATGGATTTTTCACTAATTCTCTATAAAGTTCAGGAGAACTTGAAGAAGTAAACCACGTATCAAAAACATCTGTTTCCGGAATTAATGTTTTGCCTTTGGGAAATCGTGAAGGTTTATCTTTTGTTGGATCAATTGGCAATTCAGATTTTTTCGGGATATAAATTTTTCCAGTTTCATCATACCATACTGGAATAGGAACTCCAAATTTTCTTTGACGAGCGATTGACCAATCCCAACCCAGTCCGGATATCCAATTTTTTAATCTGACAGACATATGATTCGGATACCAATTTAATTCTCTCATTCCTTTAAGGAAATCTGAACGTTTATCCAAATATTTGATATACCATTGAACCGAATTAATAATTTCTACTGGCTCCTTTGATCTTTCACCCACTTGAACGATTTGTTTTCGCTTAGTTTGATTTACTAACAATTTTCTCCTTTTCAAATTTTCAACTATCTTTTTCCGAGCCTCAACGATAGTTAGTCCTTTGTAAACTCCAGAAGCCTCATTCATTTTTCCGTCCGGAGTAATAACCATTTTCAGCGGAAGATTATATTCTTTATACCACTCTATATCTACTTGGTCTCCAAAAGTACAACACATCACCAAACCTGTACCTTTATCGGGATCAACTCGCTTATCTGCTATAATTGGAACCTTATGATTGTAGATTGGACTAGTTGCATTTTTGCCAACTAATCTTTTAGCTCTTTTGTCAGAAGGATTAATCATTAAAGAAACACACCCCCCTAACAATTCTGGACGAGTTGTAGCGATAATCAAATCTTCACCAGTTTCTGATTTGAATTTAATTTCGTTAAATGTTGTTGTTCTTTCAACACCTTCTAACTCTGCTTGAGCTATTGCTGTTTGAAATCGAACATCCCACAACACAGGAGATTCCTTTCTATAGGCTCGACCTTTCTTGTAAAGTTCCAAAAAAGTTTTTTGAGAGATTTTTCTGCTGTGGTCATCAATCGAAGAAAAAGTCAAATTGAAATCTGCGCTCAATCCCATATTTTTCCAACCTTGAACAAATGAAGGTTTAATTTCTTTTAAAGTTTTAAGACAAAGTCGAATATATTTTCCTCGTTCTAACTTTTTTGCTGAAACACCTTTAACTCTTTGAATTAATTTTTCGGTTGCTAATCCGTTGTCGTCCGTACCAAATGGATAGAAAACATTCATACCTTTCATTCGTTTGTATCGAGCGATAAAATCAGTTTGAGTATAGGAAAAAGCGTGACCGATATGCATTTTACCTGAAACTGTTGGAGGAGGAGTATCAATAGAATAGATTGGTTTGCGAGATGACTCGTCAAACTTGTAAATTTTATGTCTTTCCCAATATATTTGCCATTTGGAAGTCAACCTATGATTGTCAGACAGTTTACCGATATCTGTACCCATGATGTTTAAAGCTGAATGAAATTTAAAAAGTCTACTTTATCTTATATCCGGAGATATGAATTGTATCCCATAACCAACCTTTATCTATTTCGTAGGAAACATGGAATCCATGTTTTCTAAATCTTAAAATTAAATCATGACGATTTCGAATCCAATCTGGAGCTCTAAATAATTTAAATACTCGGTCATAATCAATGAAGTAAATTCTTCCTCGATGTACAACTCGTTTACTCAATGCATCCAATAATTTATCTGGTTCGCCAGTGTAACCCAACAATCCGATTGAAGTTACTCCGTGCATCCCTTTAACTTTAGAGTGTAAATTTGTTCTATCTTTTGAATCTTCTCGTATAAATTCAATATTATTCAGGCGATTTTTCATTGCAAGCCGATGAGCATTTTTCAAATCACCTTCCGAAATATCTGTTGCCAAAATTGTTCCATTATGTCCAACAATTTCGGCTAATTCTTTGGCCAGAACTCCAGAGCTAGTTCCCATATTCAGAATCTTTCTGTCTTTGAAATCTCCGAAGAACGCCAAGATGTGTTTATGTGTTCGAGGCTTTACAAATAAATTATATGACATTTTCCTAAAACTTGAAGACCAATTTAACATCCCTTCTAATATAGAAGACTTATTTTCAATTCCCTTTAATAGATAAAGAGGAATTCCAATAAATGCAAACATGGCACCAGTCATAATCGTAGGAACTTCAACACCGCCCATTAAGAACATCAATATAAGCCCGATAAATACGGGAAGAACTTTTCCAAAAGGTACTTTGAATGTCCGCTCTCTATGAGGCTCAGTAAATCTCAATATAGTTACACTCATTACCACCATTGTATACATGAAAATTGCAAGAGGTAAAATCATTTCAAGAAGTAATTCATAGCTTCCGGACAAAATAATAATTCCGCTCAATATGGCCTGAACGAGAATTGCCATATATGGCGTTTGAAATCGGGGGTGAACTTTTCCAAGCGAACTAGGTAACAGTCCGTCTCTTGCAAGTGCAAATATCAATCTTGGCGCAGTAATTATCCATGCCGCTGCACCTCCGAATATATTCAAGAAAATTAATGCGGTAATTATAAGCGCACCGGTACTGCCCATAATTACTTCCGCAACATTCGTTAATGGCGCAGTGCTACTTGCTAAAACATCGTGCGGGACTGCACCTAATGCCACAGATACAACTCCAATTGCGAGAATTATTACCGCCACAGTACCAATCATCATAACTTTAGGTATGACTTTACTTGCATCTTTGGTTTCTTCTGCCAAATTAGCAACAGTTTCCCATCCGAAGAACGTCTCGAGTATGTAGACCATGGCTACAACTATAGATACTTTTGGAAATATATCTAAGAACTGGAGTTTGGATACATCAAAATAGTAGATTCCCCAGCTCATCAGAGTCCAAAGGCTCATGATGGTAATAATCGAGAAGAATAATAGGACCTTTACGGACAAATCTATCCCCCTGAATGAAACAAAATTTACTAACGCAACTATGAATAGTGCGATTATAGTCTTAGTTATGTGACTCATATCTATAAATACTGCCAAATATTCAAGACAACCAATTGAAAGCATAGCTATCGTAACGTTTGCAACTATCCAAGATATCCATCCGACCATGAATCCCCCAAACTCTCCGAATGCTTGTTTAGTGTATTCATATACTCCTCCTGCTTTCGGGAACATACTAACTAATTCTGCAAAACAGGCAGCAACTAGCAATGCAAGAATACTTACTAAAATCCAAGATATTATTGATGCTGGTCCTGCAATTCGCGCAGCAATTCCGGGAACAAAGAAAATTCCAGTACCAATAATTGCATTTATAGCAAGGAGTACTAAAACACTGAAGGAAATAGATTTCTTTAATTCAGTCACAAATATGTTTCATCGGCTTGCCTTATAACGATTTTTTATTACTGCGAAGTGAAACGTTTATAATGCTATGAAACGGAAATAATTTATGGTTCCAAAAGGGCATTTTTTGAATACGCAGGAATTTGCAAAGGCAATTCAGCGCGTAACAGCAAAAACACCTGAAAGACAGTTAGATTACAATTCTGCAATAGATATGGCAGATTATATTCTGGGTTTTTTCGGATTTCAAGACCGAATTATTGATAATATGCTTGAACCGCAAGACAGAAATGTATTCTACTTACTTCAAGATTACGGATTAGTTCGAACTGAAAGCGAAGAAACATCACTGTGGGACGGGCGAGAATGGAGAATACATTATTGGCTATTAGATCATAATAAAATTTTCAAGAGCAACGGAGATTCAAAGGAATTGGAACAGACTGTAGAAAGCGAAGAAGATCAAATTTATGCCGGAGTTCCAGATCATTTTTGGCGAGGCGAAGACGAAGAGTTAAGCAATCTAGATTGGTTTTTATCTGAATTTTAAAATTAGTGGTCCAGGCAGGATTTGAACCTGCGACCTCACGATTATCAGTCGTGCGCGCTACCAGACTACGCCACTGGACCAGTGAGATTGGTGTTTATTATTCCTTTATAAGGTTTTTCCGAACACAAATTTTTTAAAAATTGATAACCTAGTTAAAGAATGATTGGTGATTACCTCTTTTAATCCGTCAAATAATTTCTAGAAATACTTATTTAAACTTTAAGAGGGTGAGATTATTATGAACTTAAATCTCCTAGCCGAAACTTTACAGAATTCTGAAATCATATTGCTCAAAGCACTATCTAAATCAAAAGTCCTGGATTCTCATAAAAAGATGTCAAATGTTGAATTCATGAGAGCTGCAATGTATTTGAACAACAAGAAATTAGTCAGAATTTTAAAATCTGAGCAAAAAGTTGTAAATTTATTGGAAAATGGAATTGAGGCAGCCAAAAAGTCATTACCTGAATTAATTTTGGCAAATGCGCTAAAAAAAGAAAATTTAACATTCAAGAGGGGAGAAAAGTTGCTCGGGCCTGACAAATTCAGATTCGCAGTAGGATATTTGAGAGCAGGAAAATATATCCGAGTTGAAAAAGGAATACTTTACTTAACTCTCGACGGTAAGAAACTAAAAACCACTTCTGAAATGAAGTTGATACAAAAATTGAGTAAATCTGAAATAAATCTATCAAAACTTTCTGCTGCAGAAAAAGCTGCATTCTTATCTCTTTCAAAACGTAAAAAAGTAGTGGGCTTAATTAAACGTACTGAATACAACGTTAAAATAACTGCACTTGGAGAAGATATTCTGAATAATTTGCCAAAAATTCCCGGAATCGAAGCAAATACTCCTTCTGTAATAAAATCAGGAATTTGGAACTCGCGGAAGTTCCGAAGATATGATGTTGAAGCACCTGTGCCAGATACGAATTTAGGAAAAAAACAACCTTACATGCAATTCTTGGACGATATTCGAATGAAAATGGTGGAACTAGGTTTTAAGGAAATGGGAGGACCAATTATTGAAACAGAATTCAATAATTTTGACGCGCTTTATCAACCGCAGAATCATCCTGCTAGAACTTGGACAGACGTGTATAAATTGAAAAGTCCAAAGATGGGAAAGCTTCCGAATAAGAAATTTGTTGAAGCAGTAAAAGCTGCACACGAAAATGGAGGAAAAACAGGTTCCAAAGGATGGCAATATTCGTGGAGCGACAAATTGGCAAAACAATTAATGCCTCGTTCCCACACAACAACCGTTTCTGCAAGACAAATGATGGGCGGAATTGAAGTTCCTGGAAAATATTTCACAATTGGACGAGTATTCAGACCAGACGTTTTAGATGCTACTCATTTAATTGAATTCAATCAATTAGAGGGAATAATTATTGACAAAAATTTGAGTTTTTCTAATTTACTTGGAACTCTTAAAAAATTCGCAATAGAGGTTGCTGGAGCAAAAAAGATTAGGTTCCTTCCCGATTATTTCCCATTTACTGAACCAAGCGTACAAATTGATGTTTGGTCTGAGAAGTTAAACAAGTGGATAGAATTTGGAGGAGCAGGAATTTTCCGACCAGAATTAACAGAGACACTGGGAATTAAAGAACCAGTTATCGCATGGGGTCTCGGAATAGATAGAATGTTTATGCAAAAAATTGGAAGCAGAGATATTAGAGAATTATTCGCAGATAATATTGCGTGGTTAAGAAAGCAAGGAGCAATTGTATAATGCCAACAATTGATATACACAAACAAGATTTAGAAGAACTCGTTGGTAGAAAGTTTACTGTCGCAGAACTCGAAGAAGCAGCACAATATTTCAAAGGTGAAGTTGAAGCAGTTGACGGCCATAACATTAAATTAGAAATTAAATCCACTGATCGACCAGACCTATGGAACGTAGAGGGTGTCGCCAGAGTGTTGCGAGCACAATTTTCCAAGAATCAAGGAATTCCAAAATACAAAGCAAAGGCTCCAAAACTAACTATCAATGTTTCCAAAAAAGTTAAGGGAATTAGACCGTGCATTGCGGCAGCGGTTGTAAGAAATATAAAAATTGATGATTTCAGCTTAAAACAATTAATTCAGGCTCAGGAAAAAATCGCAGGAACTTTCGGTCGTAAACGGAGGGAAGTCGCAATAGGAATTTTCAATTTAGACAAACTTAATCCGCCTTTGTTATATACTGCAGAAAAACCGGAAAAAATTGAATTTGAACCGTTAGACGGAGGTCGAAATATGACTATGGCCGAAATCGTAGAAATACATCCCAAAGGCAAAGAATTCGGACATTTAGTTAAACCTTTTGCACACTATCCGTTAATCATTGATGCAGATAACAAAGTCGTTTCGATGCCACCAATAATCAACTCAGAACATTCAGGAAGAGTAACCACTCGAAGTAAAAATTTATTGATAGAAATTACGGGATTAGAAATGAGATATGTCGAAACTGCCCTAAATATACTTGCAATGTCTCTTGCCGATCGAGGCGGAACAATTGAGCAAGTGAGAATCTCAGATGCTAAGGGAAATTCAATTGTGACTCCAACGTTCGGAGTTAAAGAAATAGCAGTTTCCAAAGCATTAATTGACAGAACTTTCGGACGACACGTTTCTGACCAAGAAATCAAATCATTATTGATTAAAGGAAGATATGATATTGATCACATCGACAAAACTGTATCCGGACATGCTCACGTAAAATATCCTTCTTATCGTCAAGATATAATGCATCCGATGGATGTAATTGAAGATATGTTAATTGTATATGGATATAACAATATTGAACCAGTCTATCCAATCATGTCAACTCAAGGAGAACTTAGTTCAGAAACAGATAGAAATCGACGAATCAGAGAATTGATGGTGGGAACTGGTGCCCAAGAAATAGCAACTTTCATGTTAACAAATAAAAATAACTTGTTCGAAAAGATGAACTTAACTGAAGATAATATTGTGGAAATAATAAATCCTGTTTCTTCAAATTGGTCAACACTTAGGAATTGGTTGACGCCATCATTAGTCGAATTTTTATCAAAGAACACAAAAGTTGATTATCCTCAACGGATCTTCGAATTAGGCCAGGTCGTAAATCTAAACAAACGAGCCGAAACTGGAACTGTTGATGGATATAAACTCGCTTATGCTGAAGCGGGTTCAAAAGTCAATTTTACTAGAGCAAAATCAATTTTACAATCAACTGTAAGGGCAACAGGAAAAGCTCCAACTTTCATCGCAAGAGACTATCCAAGCTTCATTCCTGGTCGAAGTGCAGAAGTAAAACTTGGAGAAAAATCAATTGGAATAATTGGAGAACTTCATCCAAAAGTATTAACTAATTGGAAAATCGAAGTTCCAGTTGTTTGTTGGGAAATCAAAACTATTTGACTGAACTCAGCAATTTCTTTACTTTATTTCT
>CAZUFS010000013.1:0-9959 GCA_964619795.1 Candidatus Woesearchaeota archaeon
CTTCATTCGACGTAGTCTCTTCTTTTTCTTCAACTTCTTCCGATACCATTTCCATCTACCACGATATCCGGATTTATTCTTTTTTTTCCACTTACGAGACGAACGCTTCATTCTGCTTTTAGATTAAGTATTAGTTTTATAAGTATTTCTAAAACTACATTTGTTCTACTTCAGGTATGGCTAGCAAATACATGACTTTCTTCAAAGTTTCATTGAAACTTTTAACAAGTTTTAGTCTTGCTCGTCGAACATTTGGTTCAGCATTCAATACTTGGCTTTGTTCATAAAATCTATTAAATGATTTTACTAATTCAAGACCGTAATTTGCAACAATTGATGGCTGATGTTGCGATTTTGCTTTATTTACTGCTCCAGGAAAATTTGCAATAATTCTGATGAGATTCATATCTGCTTCTTCAAATAAACTATAATCTGGTTTTCCGGATGTTCGTTTTGCTTTTTCTAAAATTCTTGATGAGCGAACTAAAGAATATTGCAAATATGGTCCAGTGGCTCCCTCAAATCTCAATGATCCTTCTAAATCGAAAGTTATTGGTTTAACATTACTATATCTTAACATTCCAAAAATCATTGCTCCAGTTGCGATTTTTGTAGATATGTTTTCTAATCTAGTTTTAGATAATTTAGGATTATGTTTTTTTACTCCCGCAAATGCTTTTTTTCGCATGGTGTCTCTCAAATATTCGTAAGTAATTATATTTCCCGATCGCGAGGACATTTTACCTTCTTTCAGCGAAACTAATCCGTAAGAAACATGTTTATTTTTGCCTTTTTTTGATAGTTTTAGGATTTCAAATGTTTTGAAAAGTTGTTTGAAATATTGTTCTTGTTCTGAACCTACAACATATATAAATTGGTCACCTCCCATTTTTTTCTTTGTTAATATAAGGCCTATATCTTTAGTTGAGTAAAGAGTTGTTCCATCACTCTTTAGCAGAAGCAATACTCCGAGATTATGTTTTTCTAAATTAATAATAATTGCGCCTTGGTCTTTTTTGACCTTTCCAGTTTTTAGTAAATTTAGAACTTTATTTCTTCCAATTTCTTCCACTTCGCTTTCGGGAATTCGTCGGTTTACTTTGGCACCTAATTCTGCTGCAATTCTATCTGCGTCATCAAAACACGCATCTCTAATCTTCTTCCAATTTTTCAAAATTTTGGGATTTCTGGAATCAATTAAATTATTAATTTTATTTACTTCGATCATGAACTTTTCTTCATTAGTATTAATTTTGTTAACGGCTTTCACATAAATTTCACCGGCCCATTCACTGACATCTTTTTTAGGTATTTTTCCGCGATAGAACTTTTCGAAATACCACATCCACTTAGCGATATGTATTCCTATGTCACCAACATAAGATATTGAGTAAGTTTTACCTCCGGTATATTCGATAATTCTTCTCAAACTTTCGCCTAAAACCGCATTACGTAAGTGACCGATATGAAATGTTTTGAACGGATTTGCTTGAAATAAATCCATTACATATTTTTTATTGTCTGATCCTTTGCCAAATGATTTTTTTGTAGATGAAGTTATTACTTCTTCTGCGAGAATTTTTTCATTTAAGAAAAAATTTAAATATGGACCCATAACTTCTACTTTCTTAAATGCTCGCGGAACTGAAAGTTTTTCTCTAATTTTATACGCAACATTTCCGGGTTTTTGCCGTTTAGCGATTGAAAAACATGGAAAAGAAATATCTCCTAATTTTGAATTTGGAGGTATTTCTATAATTTTTTGAACTTCCGGAAGAGGAATACCTGACGCTTTTGATATTGATTTTGCTGCAAGATTTAGATATTTATTCATTAAATTATTTCATGATAAAGATATAAAATAGTATGGGCGAGGCAGGATTTGAACCTGCGACCTCTGGTATACTTAGAAACTTCCTTAATCGAAAGTGGTCTTATAAGACCAGCGCTCTAACCAGACTAAGCTACACGCCCATTAAACTTTTGGTGATTTGATTTAAAAAATTAATCTATTTTGAAATTTAAGAAAGATTTAAAAATAACAATTTAGAGCAAAATTCACGCCCCTATGGTGTAGTTAGGTCAATCATTCCAGGCTTTCAACCTGGCGACCCGAGTTCAAATCTCGGTGGGGGCGCTACAACTCAAATGGATTTACAAAATTTGATTAAAGAAACGAATAAGCGAATATTTGAAATAAAGGATAATATGGAAAGTAATGCTTACGAACTTATTGAGAAAGATTTGTTAGTGGCATCTCAGCAAATTAGAACATACATACAATCTGATCGGCCAAATAATTCTGCAAACCAAATGTCTAATGAACTTAGAACCAATAGAGTCATTGAATCTATGAATCATTGTTTAGAAAAAATTAGTGGTTTTGGATTTAGTTTAGGTGTCACTTTTGTTGCTGAAAGCGATTTATATGATGCCGTTAATAAGGAAAGAGATTTGTTTGCCAAAGATTTTTCTAATTCGAACGTTGATCTGAAAATAGCAAAATTAGCTACGCAAATGGAATATTTTGCTGAGTTTGTCCGTGAAAATAAAGACTTGAATCTTAATATATCGGATTACGAATTGTGTTCAGAATAATCGCTGTACCGAACAAGTTTTTTAAATGATTGTTGCATTAATCTAAACGCTCATGTCAGAAAAACAAGGTTGGAGGGCAGAAATTAATCGAAAAATTAAATCGAGGCCGTCTATTGATGATATTATTTTAAGACAGTTGCATGTTGCTCCCAAGACAATTGGACAACTTCAAAATGCAATTGGTCTTCACCGAAAAAGTATCCCTAGTCGACCATCTATGAGGCGTAGATTGAATCGGATGCAAGAAGTTGAAAGAATTAATACGCTTTATCCGGTGAATGAACTTGCAATTAATTTGGACTGTACGAATCGAATCATATATGGGTTAAGAGACTTAATTGAAGCAGATTTAAACTGCGATGATCCTGAAAATATTTCTTATCTTGACAGAGTAGATTATTTTCATAATATTAAGAAACGATAGCGCCAACGGCAGGATTTGAACCTGCAATTCCGAAGGAACTCGCTTTCGAGGCGAGCGCAATACCAGATTATGCGACGTTGGCACAGTTTTGTCATAAATATTTGATTAATAAATCTTTCTTGATGGCAATTCTTATATTCAAAAACGTTTTTCCTATTTCATGTATGAGATTGTTATTGGTCGAAGTCCTTCTGATCGTAAAAAATTTGACAAGGAAGGAACAATTTTTTTAGGTAAACATTACGTAACAATGGAGCGAAACAAAGTGTTAGCCAATCCGATATATTTAGATGTTAACAAGCCCCATTCAGTTTTAGTTGCAGGTAAAAGGGGCTCGGGTAAGTCTTATACTTTGGGAGTAATTGCTGAAGGTATTGCAAATTTGCCTGTTGAAATTAAATCAAATCTTACAACTATTTTATTTGACACAATGGGAATTTATTGGACAATGAAATATCCGAATTTCAAAGATGTAGAATTATTGGATAAACACGAATTGAAGCCCTTGGCAATGTCTCCTATTGTTTATGCACCAATTGGAAAATTTGATGAAATGAGTGATAGGGGGATTCCTGTAGACAAAGCTTTTGCAATTAAACCCTCTCAGGTTTCATTTGAACATTGGTGTGAAATTTTCGGAGTTGAACTTTTGAGTGAAGAAGGACTATTATTAGAACGTATTCTCGAGAGTCGGGAGGGAAATTTTTCAATTAAAGATTTAGTTGATAGCGTGAAAAATGATAAAGAGTCCGGTGAAACTGAAAAGAAGATTTTGAAAAATAGATTTTTGTTTGTAAACAAGTGGGGTCTGTTTGATGCGAAAGGTGTTGATTTGGATGAATTATTGGACGGAGGTAAAATGAATATTGTAGATTTGAGTGTATATTCTCAAATTGAGGGTGGCGATAAGATAAAGGCGCTCGTAATTAGTTTCATCGCATCCCATGCATTAAAGACGAGAATGGATGCTCGTAAAGATGAGGAGCTGCAAGTGTTGAAGGAAAATTCATTATTTGCAGAACATGAAAGTAAGATTCCTTTATTACAATTAATTATTGATGAAGCGCATGAATTTTTGCCTCGAAAAGGTGAAACTCTTGCAAGTTATCCTTTGATACAAATTCTTAGAGAGGGACGGCAACCTGGCATATCTACTATTTTTGCCACTCAGCAACCTGGGAAGATACATACGGACGTTATGACTCAATCAGATGTGGTGCTTTCGCACAGAGTTACTTCTAAATTTGATATTGAAGCTCTGAATGAGATAATGCAATCATATGCAACTTCTGATCTTCAACGATACCTGGAAAATTTGCCTCGAGAACAAGGTGTTGGGATTATTTTAGATGATACTAATGAAAAAATTTATCCTATGCGAGTTCGACCAAGATTATCTTGGCACGGGGGAGCGGATCCAAATGCGATTCGAGGTAAAGTATTAAGCACTTTTTCGAGTACTATCGTTTCAGACGACAAAGACTTAAAATAGAACTTAGTCTGAAAAATCCATGATAAAGATTCCACTAGAAGAAGTTATCAAGAAAATTGTTGCTCAAAGTGGAATGACTGAGGCAGAAGTTAATGCAAAAATTGATGATAAACTGAAGGCATTTGATGAAATTGTTTCCAGAGACGGGGCAGCATTTATGGTTGCTTCTGAAAATGGAGTTAAAGTATTTGAAGATCCCTCAACTAAAGTCTTGGAAATTAAAGATGTTCATCCGGGAATGAGTGGTGTTGAATTAGTTGCGAAAGTTTCACGTATTTTCGAGGCTCGGAGTTTTTCAAGAGATGGTCGAGATGTTCCATTTATTCCAATTATGCTTCAAGATTCGACGGGAAGCATTAGAACAACGCTTTGGGACAAGCGATCGGTATTAGTTAATGAGAAGCGATTAGAAGTTGGGTCAGTAGTTAGAATAAAAAATTGTTCAATCCGAGAGAATAGTTATACTGGGAAAGATTTGCAATTGAACAGTCGAAGTCAGATCATAATTAATCAAGATGAATTGGATGTAGATGTCAGTGCTCCGGTTGCAGCAGTAGAAACCGATTTGGTGAATCCGACTTTGGGTTCTCCCGTAAATGTGTTTGGTACAATTGTTGCAGTTAGTGAACCTCGTTTCTACAAGGCATGTGGTGAATGTAGACGTAAGGTTTCGGAGTCAAATGAATGTCAAACTCACGGGAAGGTTGACTCTCCAAAGACAACTATGATTCTTAATTTTGTATTAGATGACGGTAAGGGAAATGTTCGGGCAACTTGCTTTGGACAGTTAGGTGAAAAACTTCTTGGGGAAAATGCAGACACAATTCAAGATTTAATTGCCGCGCAAGGGAACGATAATATTGGAATAGAAATTCTAGGGACGATGGTTGAGGTGTCCGGAGTAATTAAGGAAAATAAAAATTTCGATAGAGTTGAAATGAATGTTAACTCAGTTAAAATTAAAGATTCGGGCGAAATGATCTCGAGGTTAAAAAATGGTTAAGAAAAAGGAAGAAATTGTGGAAAGTCCTGAGGACGAAGCGAAGGTTGAAATTGATGATCTGCCCGGAGTTGGGCCTATGACTGCAGAAAAACTGCGAGATGCAGGATACGATACCGTTATGTCGATAGCGGTTGCTCCAACTTCGGAACTTTCTGAGGCGAGCGGTATGAGTGCCGCATCTGCGACTAAAGCTCAAATTGCTGCCCGAAATGCCATGGATATGGGCTTCATAACTGGTGCCGAACTAGTTGAAAAACGTAAAAACATAGAAAGGATTACTACTGGTTCAGAAGATTTTGACGGATTATTAGGTGGTGGAATTGAAACGCAAAGTATCACTGAAGCATTTGGAGAATTTGGTTCCGGTAAAAGTCAGCTTGCAATGATGCTTGCAATTACTTGTCAACTTCCTAAGAAAGATGGTGGTTTGAATAAAGATGTTCTATTTATTGATACTGAAAATACATTTAGACCTGAGCGGATTACTCAAATGTGTGAAACTAGAGGCTTGAATCCAAAAAAGATTTTGTCAAGAATAATGGTTGCTCGAGCATATACTTCAGATCACCAAATGCTGTTGGTTGACAAAATTGATGAGGTAATTAATAAACATGGGAAAAATATTGGATTAGTAATTGTTGATTCGCTTATGAGTTTATTTAGATCAGAATATGCAGGTAGAGGAACGCTTGCAGTTCGTCAACAAAAGCTAAATCGTCATTTGCATTCATTGCAAAGAATGGCAGATAAACATAATTTGGCAGTCTATCTGACGAACCAAGTTCAGTCGAATCCAGCAGTATTCTTTGGTAATCCCACCAAAGCTATTGGCGGTCACATTCTTGGGCACGCGTCTCAATTTAGAATATATCTTAGAAAAGGGAAGGCTGGAAAAAGAGTTGCTAGGTTAGTTGACTCTCCATATTTACCTGAAGGTGAAATAATATTTAATATTACTGAAAAGGGAATTGAAGAAGCTTAAAAACTTCTTCAACATATCTTATTATGCTTGATTTATTTATTGGAGTTGTTCTGGCGGCACTGATTATTTCGACAATTGTTGATTTGAAAACATTTGAAATTCCTGACGCCATAACTCATTTTCTAATATTTTTTGGAATTGGTGCTCACGTTTTAATTAGTTTGAACGGAGAATTTTTGCTCTCCAAATTATTTATTTCGCTATTAATTGCGACGGTCTTTGGATTGATGATGTACTATACGGGTCAATGGGGGGGTGGAGACTCTAAACTTTTGATCGGGATGAGTGCAATGTTGCCAATGTATACTATGAACGCGCCGTATCCATTCATAATAAGTTTCATTGTGAATTTAATGATTGCTGGCGGAATTTATAGCACTCTTTTCTTAATTAAAGAGAGTCTTGTAAATTTTAACGAGATCAATTCAGATTTAACTTTTCTGAAGTATCTATTGATAATCTCTGCCATGTTGCTTTTGAGTAAATTTTACATTCTAGGGGCATCATTAGCAGCATTAGTAATTTTGATCCTGGCCATGCATGTACAAAATAAATTCTTCGTGAAAAAAATATTACCAAAAAACTTGGTGGAAGGAGACTGGGTGCTAGATGAATTAAAGTATCAAGGTAAATTGATATTTAAACCGAAGACTACGGGCGTCTCTAAAAAAGATATTTTATTGATTCGAAAATATTTTAGAAAGCCGCTAAACGTTAAATCAGGGGTTGCTTTTGGACCTGCGTTTTTGATTGCATTTCTATTGACTCTGAAATTTGGTGATTTGATTTTTATGATATTATCGGAATATCTAAGTAAAATATAAAAAGGAGCGAAGCATATTTAGGTTAATGGTAGTTCTTGAAGCACCTCATTATGTTCTTATTAGCTTGGTAGGATTCTTTGCAGTAGTTTGGGCACTTATGAGCATGGGAGTTGTTAGAACTCGAGAACACGGTTTGCATGCAGAAAAACACGCTTTTACTGAGAATGCAGTTAAAACAATTGAAGCAACTTATACTTATTTGGAGCAAGTTCCTTCTGAAAACAGAGATCAAGCAAGGGCACACTTAAATCGAGGAGAGTTACACGCGGCATTAGAATCAGCAAGACTAAACCATGATGTATATCACTTCTTTAGAAATCATTAATTTCTAAATTTTTTAGTTACTTTAACCTTGGTGACTTTTTTCTTAGTCGATTTTCGCGATTTATTTTTTGGTTTGATTGATTTTGTTAATAATTCTGAAAGTTCTTTTAGGTCCTCAGGATTTGCTTGATTACGTTTCCACGCAGGTACGGCATTATCTCCTTCAAAACGTGGTATTATGTGAAAGTGAACGTGAGGGACTTCCTGTCCTGCGGCTGATCCGTTATTTAGGAAGATATTAATTCCGGGTGCGCCCGTAATTCGTTGTAATTCCGAAGATAGATGTTTAACTACGGTAATCGTGTGTTCCGCAAGTTTGTCCGGCATATCCATCAAAGTAGTATATTCTTCTCTAGGAATTACTAAAACATGTCCTGCGTTCACGGGATTTATATCTAAAATCGCAACTACTTTTTTATCTTCGTAGATTTTAAAGCTTGGAATTTCACCTGCAATGATTTTTGAAAATATAGAGGCCATATTTATTCTAGATGTGAAAATTTATAATAGTTTCATAGTTTTTATAATCTTGAATGATAAGTACTAATATGGCTCTGCAAGTGTTTAATTCTCTTTCAAAAAGGAAAGAAAAATTTGTACCAATTGAGAAAGGCAAGGTGAAGCTTTATACTTGCGGTCCAACCGTTTATGATTACGTCCATATTGGAAACCTAAGAACTTTCATTGTTGGAGATATTGTAAAACGTACTTTGAGATTTAATGGATATAAAGTTAATCACGTCATGAACATTACAGATGTAGGTCACTTGACTTCTGATGCCGATGAAGGAGAGGATAAGCTTGTTTTAGCGGCGAAGAAATCCAAAAAGAGTGTTTGGGAGCTTGCAAAATTTTACACATCTACATTCAAGAAAAATGTAAATGATTTGAATATACAACCTTCAGACAAACTGCCAAAGGCGACTGATCATATCAAAGAGCAAATTGCAATGATTCGGAAGTTGGAGTCTAAAGGATATGCTTATGTTTCTGGAGGAAATGTGTATTTTGATACTTCTCAATTAAAGAAATACGGTAAATTGGGTGGAATTGTTGAGATTGGTGAATCGCGAGTTGATAAAGATGAAAATAAGCGAAATCCGCATGATTTCGTATTGTGGTTTACTAAATCTAAATTTCAAGATCAAGATATGAAATGGGATTCTCCTTGGGGTAAAGGCTATCCTGGCTGGCATATTGAATGTTCTGCCATGGCATCAAAATATTTGGGGAATCATTTTGACATACACATGGGTGGCGAAGATTTGGAATACATACACCACAATAATGAAATTGCTCAATCTGAATCTGCACTTGGTCAAACACCTTGGGTAAATTATTGGATTCATTCTGCATTCTTAGTAAATAAAGATGGTTCGAAAATGTCAAAATCTAAAGGTAATATTTTGACGTTAGATTCAATTGAAAGGAATGGATTTCATCCCTTAGATTACCGCTATTTAACTCTTGGAACACATTACCGAAAACAATTATTATTTAGTACGGAGGGTCTAACGAGTGCCAAGAATGCGCGTTCTAAATTAAATCAATTTGTTGCTAAGATTAAGACTAAGCCCTCTAAAATTTCGGACGGTAAAGATTATTTAAATCATTTTGAAGAAGCATTAAATGATGATTTCAATACGCCGAAGGCATTGTCCGTCCTTGCTAAATTGATTAAGGATGATAGATTGTCCGACTCCGAAAAATATGCCTTACTTCTAAAATTTGATGAAGTTTTAGGTCTTGACCTATTGAATATTGGAGAAGCGATTCCAAAATCCATTATTGCTCTTGTTGAAAAACGGGAACAGCTTCGTGCGGAAAAAAATTATGATGAATCCGATAACCTTCGGAAAAAAATTGAGAAGCTGGGCTATATTGTTCTAGATGAGATCGACGGTTATCGAATAATTAAAGGTTCTAACAGCAGTTAGTTCCCATCAATACTTTCTTTAAACCCATTAATACAAACCATGCACCGACTCCTTGCTCTAAGGTAAAGCTGCCGGACCATAACATCCAACCAATTAGAAGAAGCGCAAGTCCGTAGAGTGCATAGGTGTAATTCATTGATGCAGACTTAGACATTTTTGCCATACTAAAAATACAATCAAGAAGTATATAATATTTACTCAACCAAACGGTCAAGTATGTTGAATTTTGCTTTGATTTTGTCTTCTTTTAGAACTTGATTTTCTAGTTGCTTAGGTAATTCTGTACTCTGAAGTTTAGGTATGAAATTTTCGTCGTGTAAGAGAAGTTTTATTTTCATATTATTATCTGGTGCCATGGTTTTTTAAAGTTAAGGG
>CAZUFS010000014.1:0-9765 GCA_964619795.1 Candidatus Woesearchaeota archaeon
AGAAGACTCGAAACGTTTATAAACCTCACAAATTGAAAAATACCACGATGGAAGTGCTGAAAAAGGAAAAGACAAATTTGAAAGTAAGTTTCAAACCATTTGATCAAGGTCTGTTAAATGCAATTAACGAGAAGAATTGGACGGACAGCGATGTCCAACTTTCAGGATTCCAAGTAACTCACCCTGAAGTTGGTGAAGCAATTTTTACATTAAAAACAAAGAAGAAAGATGCAAAGTCAGTATGGAACGCATCGGTCACTGCTTTGTCAAAAGACTTGTCTGAATTAAAGAAACAAAACAAGTAATCTTTTATTTTATTAGTACCGAATCCATATATGACTTTATCTGAAGAAGTTCGAATACTTGGAATAGATGATTTTCCACATTCCAGAGTTTCAAAAGGTCCAGTTACAGTAGTAGGGACGCTTTTTCGAGGTTCAAAATTAATGGACGGACTTCTATCGACCGTTATAAATTATGACGGTACTGATGTAACTCAGAAACTCACAAAGTTGATTAATTCTAGCAAAATAAAATCTCAATTACACGCAATTATAACTGACGGCGTAACTTTTGCAGGTTTTAATATTCTAGATATAAAACAATTGAATTCCAAAACCAAAGTACCTGTAATTGCTGTCGTTCGGAAAAAGCCAAACTTCACAAAAATAAAAAGCGCATTAAAGAATTTGAACGAATCTGAACTACGAACAAATATGATAGACAATGCAGGACAGATTCATGATGTCCAAGTAATGAACCACACTCTGTCTAAACCCAAAAAAATTTATTTTCAATGTTGCGGTATTTCAGTGGAAGAAGCGCAAGAATTAATTAGACTTACTGCAATCAACGGTATTGTGCCAGAACCAATAAGAATATCACACTTGATTGGATCAGGTCTATTTTTCGGGGAGAGTAAAGGTAGAGCATGAAACAAAAATTAAAGAAATTCTGGAATTTTGTATGGCATGATGATAGTTTACTTTCATTGGCAGTAAGTGCAATCTTAATTATTTTGTTTGGAAAATTCATTTTGTATCCAATTTTAGGAATGATTTTTGGGACGTCTCTTCCTATTGTCGCAATAGTAAGCAATTCTATGGAGCACAATGCAGAATTTGAAGATTGGTGGTCTGAAAATTCCGAATATTATGAGACAATCGGAATTGAAAAATCGGAATTTGAAAATTATGATTTGATCAACGGTTTCAATAAAGGAGATGCAATTGTTTTGAAAGGAGTAGAATTTGAGGATATAGATCGCGGAGATGTAATTGTATTCCAATCAAAAGGGCACGAACCAATAATCCATAGAGTAATAGAACTATCAGAACATTCAATTGGAACTAAGGGAGATAACAACCCCCGACAACTAATTTTCGAAGAACATATCCGTGAGGACGAAATTATTGGCAAGGCAATAGTAAAGGCTCCACTCCTAGGATGGGTCAAAGTTATATTTATGGAACTTCTGGGTCAAATTTAGAAACATTTATTTACTTGTTCATTCTTTCTATTTTGATGGTTAGTTCATTATTTAATAAAGATGGAAGCATCAAACTTCCAGGAAGTTCTGTTAAACTAAAAGAAAAAACCAAACACGAAGAGCGTGGTAAAGGTGCAAGTACAGAAGAAGAATCAAAGCTTGCAACCGTAAATGAAGACTGTTCGAAATGCGGTCATGGCAAAGCATTCTGGTGGGAAGAACAAACTCGAGCATCAGATGAACCAGAAACATCTTTCTTTAGGTGCGTTTCATGTAAGCATACTTGGAGAGAATACTCGTAGACTCTTTGCTCGCTAAAATTATTTAAACCAAAGCAGTTCAAATAATTCATGGTCGAAGAAACTACTTCTGAAGAGAAACCCACATATGTTCGATATCCATTTTCAAATCGAAAAATATCCGAATTAACTTCAAATATGAGCGTCGCGGTCGCAGGAGTTGTAGTCAGCAAAGATTCCGAAATAATTTCTTTTATTATCGAAGACGGTTCTGAACGAATAAACATCATCACAAACAATATGGACTCATTCAATAATCTGAAAGAAGGCCAACTTGTTAGAGTTTTGGGAAAGACTTGGGGCGAAGGACAAGATCTGGAATTAAAGGCGGATATAATCCAAGATTTTTCAGGAGTCGATTTCACATTCTATAAAAAATTAGTTTTATAAATTCCGAGAGTCATTACAATTCATGAGAATAAATTATTTCTTTTTGATGATAATTTCACTACTAGTGGTATTCATCGGCGGAAATATATCTTCAAGTGTTTTTTCGATACCCACTTTCGGATACAGTGCTGCAATGATAGCTGGTTTTTTAACAGCAATTGGAGCAATTATTGGATTGTATATCTCTTTACGTATCTCACTATTACGAATCTAAATTAGCTACTCGTACATATTAAGTTTTATAAAGTACAATCACAGAATAAGGGCATGTTTACGCTTAGAGTTAATGATATCAAAATTCTGAATAACACTATCGGAATTGTTTCTGATTTTATCTCTGACGCAACTTTTCACGTGACGAACGAAGGATTAAAGTTGGTAGCAATGGACCCAGCAAATATTTCTATGGTAATTTTAACAATTTTACCGTCATCATTTACTGAATATTCGGTGAACGAACCATCAAAGATTACAATAAATCTGGAAGGATTGAAACAAGCCCTTAAGCGAGTTCGAACAGGAGAATCTCTGACACTAACTCATTCAAATAATCGGCTAAATGCAACAATTTCAGGAACATCTACTCGGCGTTTTTCTATACCTTTGATTGATGGCGAAGAAACTGAAAGAAAAGTTCCAGAACTGAATTTCAATATCTCTATTGAACTAGATTCTCGAGAATTCAAAGATTTTATTGAAGATGCAGCAATAGTAGGAGATGCAGTTAATATGCGTGCTGCAGAAGGAGTATTTAATTTAACTTCAGGAGATACGGGTAGAAAAGTAGATATTGATTTGAGAAGCGATTCAGAAATCCTAAAAAATTTGACAATTAAAGAATCGTCGACATCAATTTACTCGATTGACTATTTGAAAAAAATGACCAAATCTTCATCTTTTTCTGAAACTGCAAAACTTGGTTTCAGCTCAGATTATCCGCTGAGATTGGATTTCAAAGCATTAAATCAGTGTCAATTATCATTTATTTTAGCACCACGGATAGAAAATAAGTAATTATACTGCTGGCTTTCCTAAATCCAATTTTTCATGTGACTTATAATCAATTAGCTTTGAATCAACATATTTCCAATCAAATATGGAAGTGAAACTTTCAGTCTCAATTCGAGACAGTTCAAGCGGATCCCGCACCAATTGCTTTTCTAATCCTGAAACGTGGTTTTCATAAATATGAACATCTCCGAGGAACCCAATAAGTTTACCTTCTAGGTAGCCTGTTTCTTTTGCTAATAGATGAAGCATCAAACCGTAACTTGCGATGTTAAATGGCAAACCTAAACCCACATCAACTGAACGCTGATTCCAAAGTAAATCTAATTTATTATCAGTTACTACAACTTGAAAACCGTAGTGACAAGGCGGAAGCCCCATTTCATCTAATTGATTCGGATTCCATGCCGAAACTAACATTCTCCGACTATTTGGATTAACATTTATGGATTCAACCAACTTTTCAAGCTGATCAACACCCTGCCCGCGGTAATCAAAATTATGACCACGATAATCAGCATCAAAATTCCTCCATTGAAATCCATAAATTGGACCAAGGTCTCGTTCCATTTCCATCATAGCTCTTGTTTCGTTATCGTGACCGTAAGGAACCTTTTTTTGCCAAGCCCATTCATTCCAAATAGAATTACGTCTTTCTTGGAGCCATTTTTTATCAGTGACTCCTTTTATAAAAAATTCCAATTCTGAAGCAATCATTTTGAATGGCATTTTTTTAGTAGTCAATAATGGAAATCCATTAGACATGTCGTGCTCAAACATTTCACCCGTTATTGAATAAGTATGCGTATCAGTACGATTTTCCTTGTATGCACCCTCCTCTAAAACTCGCTGAACAATATCGAGATATGCATCCATTAATTAAAATATAGTTCATAACTTTAAATAATTATAACCAATTAAATGAACAATTCCTTAAATATAAATTGAGATGACTAAATCAATGGAGAGAGGCAAATTAATCGTTTTAGACGGGACAGACGGATCTGGAAAAGAAACCCAAACCAAATTGCTTGAAGAACGATTAAATAGTGAAGGAATACACGTGATTAAATACACTTTTCCGAATTATGACACGATATTTGGTCAAATGATTACAGAATATTTAGATGGAGAGTATGGCCCAACAACCAGCTTACATCCTAAAATGGCATCAATACTTTATGCTTTCGATAGATGGAAGGTTGCAGAAGAAATTCGAGGTCATCTCGAAAAAGGAATTTATGTTTTATGCGATAGATATGTTGAATCGAATATGGGTTACCAACAAACAAAACTTCCTCCAGAAAACCGAGACGAATTTTTTAATTGGTTAAACAAATTAGAACACAAAGAATTAAATATTCCCGAATCGGACGTCGTTATTTTCCTCAGGGTGCCATCACTAATTTCATCAACAAATATGTCAAATCGTGATAAATTAGATGGACACGAAAAAGACATTAACTATCAGCAAAAAGTATTGGAAAGTTATGAATCTCTGGCCGCTCGAAATGAAAAATGGGCAATCATAAATTGTATTGAGAACGGTGAAATGAGATCTCGCGAAGATATTCATGAAGATATCTACAAATTAATCCAATAATTTTTAATTATACGTCTTTAAGTAGTAACATGGTAAATGCAATGATTCGAACAGTCTATAATGATACATCTGATGTCAAAACATTTATTTTGGAACTCGAAAAAAATATGCCCTTTAAGGCAGGACAGTTCGTAATGTTAAAAATCGATAAAGAACGGTTCAACAAATTAATTCCATCCAGAGCATATTCAATTGCAAATGCTCCAAATGATAAACACGAATTAAAAATAATTGCAAAAATAATTCCTAAAGGTGTTTTCAGTCCATTTCTAGATAAGCTATCTGAACACGAAGAAATAGAAGTCATGGGACCATACGGAAGGTTTACGTTGAAAGAATCCGAAGCAAAGAGTATAACTCTAATTGGAGCGGGAACGGGCGTTGCCCCGTTAATCGGGATAATGGACTTCGCGTTAGAAAAAAATATTAAAGTTGATTTATTTTATTCTGACAAAACTGAAAAAGATCTAATTCATAAACAGGAACTTGAGAAATTGCTGAAGTCTGACAAAATTGGAGGCAGATTAGTCACCACTCGGGAAGATTCAAATTATTCTGGAAGAATCGACGCGAGATTCCTAAAATTAAACGTTAGGCCATCCGATAAATATTTTGTATGCGGACCAACTCAATTTGTAAACGATGTTGTTAAAAACTTAGAATCTCAAGGCGTTCCTGAAAAGGACATAAAAACTGAGAGATATGGCTGATTCAAAGAAAATAATTAGAACTCTGGAAAAAGAATATGCAGGCGGACCGTTTCTAAATGCTCGAAACCCATTTGAAGTATTAGTGTCTACAATTTTATCTGCTCAATGTACTGATGTCCGAGTAAATGAAGTTACTAAGGTTCTTTTCAAAACTCACAATACTCCTGAAGACTTCGCGAATATATCTCAAAAAGAACTTGAAAAATATATTTACTCAACAGGATTTTATAGAAGCAAGGCAAAATCAATAATCTCTTCGGCAAAAACAATTTTAAATGAACATGATGGCAAGGTCCCAAATAGTATGGAAGAACTTCTAAAATTGCGAGGTGTTGCTCGAAAAACGGCAAACATTGTTTTGAGTTCAGGATTCAATAAACATGAAGGAATTGCAGTAGATACTCATGTCAAAAGAGTTTCTTATCGATTGGGTTTGACTGAACATAAAAATCCCGTAAAAATTGAAAAGGATTTGATGGAAATTTATCCAAAATCAAAATGGCAAGAAGTGTCTTGGCTTCTAATCGAACATGGAAGAGCTTCATGTAAAGCACCGACTCCCGTTTGTTCAAGTTGTTTTTTTGAAAACACTTGCCCAAAAAAAGGAGTTCTTAAATTCAAGTAATTAACCGTAATACTTGTCTTTATAGAATTCAATTAATTCCTTTGCTCGAGGAATACAAGTTTTGTCTTGAACTCCGATTTTTGTTTTCTTTTGAACTGCTTCAAAATCATTTGCACCTTCAAGAACCGCTTCTTCAATATCTTTATCAGTTATTTTCAATATCTTATCAACAATTTCTGCACCCTTTTCAACAATAATTCTATCTTTTTGTCCGGATTTGAAAAAATAACTATTGATTGCTGCCCGTAATGCCTTGTCTCCAAGAACAGAACAGTGGAATTTTCTTGCAGGCAATCCGTGTAGTCGTGCAGTAATATCGTGAGGCTTCATTTGTAATGCTTCAGCAATAGTCATACCTCCGTTTTCAGTAACCATTACTGACATCATAGAGGTGCTCGCAATTGCGCTGGCACAACCAAAAGTTTGCCATTTACAGGCCGTAAGCTTGTCCGTTTTATCATCAACTTTGATCCAGATTTTCATCATGTCTCCACAAGCTGGACTTCCAACTTCACCAACACCATGAGCTTCACCTTCAAAAGAGGTAGCTTCTTCTTCAGTTTTCAAAATATTCTTAGGATTGAAGAAGTGATCTCTCACTTGTTCCGTATAAAACCATTTTCTACTATCTACTTTAGCTTTTACATCGGGATGAACCGATGCCTTAATTTCTATCATTTTTTAACCTCACTCGCTTTAAGATGAACGGGAGAAATTCCTCTCAACTTTTCAATAATTCCGGGAAGAACTTCCATAGTTTCGTCAATATCTTCCTTAGTATTTATCTTTCCTAAAGTGAATCTAATACTTCCGTGAGCCGCTTCATACGGCATTCCCATGGAAACAATTACGTGCGATGGATCTAATGTTTTAGAAGTACATGCGGATCCGCTTGAAACATATATTTTGTATTCATTCAAAAGTAAAATAATTGCTTCACCTTCAATATTCAAGAAAGTAATGTTTGCGTTGTTTGGCAATCTTTTAGTCGGATGTCCATTTAACCAACATTCAGGAATTTCTTCAGTTACTCGCTTAATAAGATAATCTCTTAATTCAATTAGCCTCTTATTTTCAACGTCCTTCTCGGACTGAGCTAATTCAAGCGCTGTTGCAAAACCCATAATTCCCGGAACGTTTTCAGTACCGCTTCTAAGATTTCTTTCTTGTCCACCTCCGTGGATTAACGGAACAATTCGTACACCTTTTCTTAGATATAATAATCCAACTCCTTTAGGACCATAAATTTTACTTCCATTCAGAGTCAACATATCTACGCCCAAGTTTTGAACACTAATGTCTAGAGCACCGCTTGCCTGACATGCGTCGGTGTGCATCACAACTCCATTCTCTTTCGCAATCTTTGCAATTTCACTAATTGGTTGAATTGTACCAATTTCGTTATTTGCATACATAATTGAAATTAAAATTGTGTCTGGTCTAATAGCCTTCCGGATTTCCTCGGGGTCGATAATTCCATCTTTATTTACGTCAACATAAGTCACTTCATAATCTTCGTGTCTTTCTAAGTAATCGCAACTATCCATAATCGCGTGATGCTCAATTGTTGAAGTTATAATGTGTTTACCCTTTCTCTTCAATGACTTAGCAATCCCTTTAACTGCCATATTGCAGCTCTCAGTACCGCTTCCAGTAAAAATAATTTCGTCCGGTTTTGCTCCAAGAATTTCTGCAACTCTTTCTCGAGCAGAGTTCAAAGCATCGTTTGCTTCCAAACCCTTGTAATGAAAACTTCCCGGATTACCATAATTTTCAGAATAATATTTTTGCATAGATTCAACTACTTCTGGTCGTACGTAAGTTGTTGCAGAGTGATCAAAATATTTATCTTTCATTTTTGATGTAATATACACTCCTTACAGTCAGACTCAACATTATCATCCAACAATTTATGAATGTCACAAATTGTAGAGGTGTCTCGAATATGATTTAGAATGTTTTGAGTTTCCCTAAAAACTGTTGAACTCTCATTGGCAATCTTAGCTGCTGATTGATCTATTTCGGAAAGTACACCTCTCGGAAGATTAACGTGTTGACCTCGTTTATCCTTTTTATATTGAGAAACTGCTGCTTCAGTAATATTTAGTCGCTTAGCAATCTCTTTTTGTGTAAAATTATGAGTATCTAATAGAACTCTACACAATTCTTTCCTGATTGCAGGCATAATATACCAGACTTCAATTTCTTGAGGATGTCTCATGTCCGAATTAACTATAGTTAATTTATAAATATTTTGATACGACACACCTGACAAATTTATTTAAACGATAGATTAGACGGTTCTAGATGAAAGTAAAAGTCAAGAGAATAGACAAATCTTTTCCCTTACCGGAATATGAGACAGTAGGAGCGGTTGGATTTGACTTAATATGCAGAGAAGATAGAATTGTCGAACCTCAGTCAATATCTCTACTTCCAACAAACATTATTGTGGAGACTCCGAAAGGATATATGTTAATGCTTGCTCCGAGGAGCAGCACGTTCCGTAAGAAAGGATTATTGATGCCAAATTCGGTCGGAGTCATAGATCAAGATTATTGCGGAGATGACGACGAAATATTGCTCCAAGTCTACAACACTAAATCTGAATCAGTAACTGTAAACCGAGGCGAAAAATTGGGACAGGGAATTTTTGTTAGAGTCGATAAAGTAAATTGGGACGAAGTCGAGGAACCAATGGGAGAAATTAGAGGTGGATTTGGAAGTACAGATTCCGATTGAAACACATATTTCTCGATTTTTACAAGGATTCGAGGAAAGAAAAGATAAGATAAACTCCCGATTGAAAGATTTTTCAAATATCGATAAATCTGATCAAAAACAAATTTTTGAAGAGCTGGCATTTTGTTTATTGACTCCGCAATCTAAGGCAAAGGCTGCAGATGCCTCAATTAGGAATCTAAAGGCGAAGGATATACTTTTTTCAGGAAATGCAGAAGAAATTCAACAAAATCTGACGGGAATACGATTCCATATAACGAAATCTGGAAGAATCATTGAAGCCAGAGAGAAGTTTCCAAAATTTAATTTTGATTATTCAAATATTTTTAACTTGCGTTCGGAAATAGTTAAAGAATTCAAAGGAATAGGGTACAAAGAAGCATCGCATTTCTTGAGAAATATTGGTTTTGGAGAAGATATTGCAATTCTGGATCGACATATATTGAAAAATTTACTCAAAGTCGGAGTAATTGACGAAATCCCTAAGACTATAACTCCAAAAAAATACCTTGAAATGGAAGAAAAAATGCGTATTTTCTGCCAAAAAATCGGAATAAATATGGCTCAATTGGACCTTCTTTTCTGGTCAGAAGAGACGGGAGAAATTCTAAAATAAATAAAAAACGCTTATCGAAGCCCTTATATATTATAATTAGTGAGTAAAATTATGGCAAAAGCAAGGTCTGGTGGCATGAGATACTTCGTGCTACAAGAAAATGAAAGAGATACAGCACACGTCTTTACAGGACGGCAACCTAGACAAGCTGCATTAAAAGCTGCGACAAGAGGCTTTTCTACAATTGTTTTGCGGGAAAGAGGTACACGAAAGTTACATCTTTATTCAGGACAAAGAGTAAAAGTTTCAGCTCCGGCAAATGCACCGGATTGGATGCCATCAC
>CAZUFS010000015.1:0-9556 GCA_964619795.1 Candidatus Woesearchaeota archaeon
CTTTGGTTATTTTTTTATTAATTGTAAGGAATTTTCCTCTTTTAATTCCTGATTTGCCAAAAAGAGTTTCTACTTCAAAACGAGATAAATCTAGATTCTCTCCGGAAAGCTTTAATTTTACTTGCATAATTTATCGCTTCTTTTTTCGGTGTAGTGCGATGATCTTTCTCTCTAAAAGAATTAATTTTCTTAGACCAAATGTTAGTCCCAATAAAAGACCGATGACTGCACCCCATAAAATGAATTCAGTCGGAGATAAGGCTACCATATAGGGTATATGGATTGGTTATTTATAAAATTATGCCTAAAATATGTCTGGACGAGGTTGTGGTTCAGGTACTGCAGTTGGTTTTCTATAAACTTTTGCAATTCCAGGTGTAACAATTAACCAGTGTTCTCCGAATGCTGCAATATCTCCGTCATTTGCATCGACAGTTTTCTTCAACTTATCAATTACTCTTTTCAGTCCGATTGAATCTCGGTCTTTCAAAGGCAACATATTGACTATTGCAATAGTAGAGCCAGTTCTGACGCTGTCTAAAATTGGTTTAATTGATTCAAAATTATCTAATTTGAATGTTTGAACAAGAAGTTTTGATTTTTCGTTCTTTTGAGCTTCAGGATTTATTTCAACATAATCTTCAGTCAATACAACATCCTCTTTTGAAGGTATATACTTTCCGAATGAAAGTCTGTCTCGTAGTTTATTGAATGTGCTCATAATAAAGGAATGTTATTACTGTCGAATTATAAAGTTTTGGATGGTTAGCTAGCGATTATGTTTCTGAGCTTATTTCTTCCAACATACTGGAAATATTCCAGAGTTGAGTTCTTGAAAAAGTTTGTAAATTTTGGTCTTCAGATATTTCGGCAAGAATTTCCTTTGCTTCATTGACGGATATGCCTTTTTCTCTGGAATCGTCCAATAAAATTTCATTTATTGTCTTGAGTTGATCTTTGACATTCCGAGGCACCGCTCGGTCTTCAGTCAATTCGTTAATCATAACAATAAGTTCATTCAGATTTTCCATCTTTAAGTCCTTTAGAGATTACCTTTTGTAGTTCACTTGCTTTTTTCTTAAACTTTTCCTCTTGTTCGACCATAATTTTTTGATGGGAACTTAGTTCTTTTTCTTGTTTAGTTAAATCAATTAAAACTTTGTTTTTCTCTTTTTCAACAATTACTGATCCAATCATCGAGTAAACTTTTCCTTTGCTGGAGTTTACTTCAGTTATTGAAGATTTTATTTCGCTTATAGAAAAATCGATTTGTCTTCGTTGTGTATCGATTAAACCTAATCTATGTTGTAATACATTAAGCTCATTTAATTTTTCTTGTAATTCATCTGCTTTCATTTTTTAAATTCCAGGTCTTTTGAACAATTGCCATCAAACCTGAAAGATTTGTTGAAACTGCTCTAAATGCCACTGCATCCTCTGCCACAATTTTAATTTTTAAAGGGTTCCCTTTAATTAACTTGTAGCTTGCTCTACCTGTTTTAAAATTTTCTTCAGGTAAAAGTGCTTCATAAAATAAATCGAGTAATTTCTTACTTCCTTTAATTGTGATGGTGGACTCTATCATTATCTGGCTTTAACTGTTGATCCAGTTACGCCTCGCGATTTGAATAAAATTCTAGAACTGCAATATGGACAGATTACTCTTCCTCTAACTTGGTCTTCTTTAATTTCTTGGGAACAGTTTTGACATACATATACCATTTTATTTTGTTTCGCTAGCCGGAGAGTATGCTTTTCCAGTGAATTTTGCCAGACAAGATCTACACTCCCAGATTCCTGTTGAGACTCGCTTTACGTTAACTTTCAAACAATATGGGCATTTATGCTTTGCTCTTTGAGAAATTTCAGAATTAAGTAATCTTTCTTTAATTCTTCGACCATATCTTGCGCCAAAACGACCGGCAGATGCTAACTTTCTAAGTCTCATTTTCAAATACTATGAAGAGTCTTTAAAAGACTTTTCAATGCGCCGACCGGGATTTGAACCCGGGTCACCGGCTTGGAAGGCCAGAATGATACCAGACTACACCATCGACGCGTGAGATTACATCAATTATCTAGTTTTAAAAGATTTTGGAATAGAAAGTTATTATTAAACCTAAGGTAAATAAATATCATGAAAATACTTGTAATTGTGGCGCATCCAGATGATGAAGTTCTGGGTTGTGGTGGATCAATCGCATCTTACGCGGACCAAGGACATAGCGTAGCCTCAATTATTTTCACTTACGGAGAAAATTCCAATTTAAACGAAAGTCCGAAAAAATTAGCTAAAAAGCGTTCTAAAGAATCAATTCGTGCAGGAAAAATTTTGGGTGTTAAAAAAATGTATTTCTTAGGTCTTCCCGATAATACTCTTTCTGAAGAAATAAAGGATAAAGACATAATTAAAAAATTGATGAAAATTATTAAAGAACAAAAAGCAGATATAATTCTGACTCACTCGCTCGACGATTATCATCCTGCTCATCGAAATGTTGCAAGACTGGTTAAATATATTTCTAAATCAAATAAACTAAAATCTAGAATATATACTTTTTCGGTTGGAGTTCCGATTCGTACCATTCAAAAACATCGGCCAAAATTAATTATCGACACCACCGACTATCAATCACAGAAAAAGAAAGCGCTAAAGCAATTTAAATCTCAACATTGGAACTTCAACTATTTCGGAAACTTATCTCATCTAAAGGATTACATTTATGGGATTTTCCATAACAAAAAAACTGTGGAGGTATTCTATAAATGGTAAAAATTCTATTTGTTTCAGATACTTTTTATCCGAGAGTTGATGGCATTATTCGATTCATGGAAGAAATGCACTCTAAATTGAAGGATAAATATGATATCACTTTATTAGTTCCGAAACTAGAGGGTGGATCCAGAAAAGCAAATAAGCGAAATATGGATGTTGTTTACTGTCCTACTTTCAAATTTTCGATTGCAGAATTTAAACCCAGCAAACCCATTGGAAGTATTGTCAAAAAAGCAATTGATAATTCAGATTTAGTTTTTGTTAATACTCCGGGCGGTCCGTTGGGCGCCAGTTCAATTTATCACGCTAGTAAAAAGGGTAAAAAAATAATTTCATATGCACACACTCTAGACTGGGAGTTATTCCCTTTTGCCACAGACAGACCTAACTTGAAAAAGATTTTGGTTCCAATCTTAAAGAGAATATATTCGAAATCGGATTTTATTTTGGTTCCGGATGAATTAATTGCGAAAGAATATCGAAAAATTGGAATTGAATCTGAATTCAGAGTGTTGCCGTTAGGTGCAGATGTTAGAAAATTTAAAGAAAATATATTTGACAGATTTATTGTTAGGAAAGAACTTGGAATCGATAAAGAATTTGTTATTGGTTATCATGGAAGATTGAGTAAAGAAAAAAATATTAAATTGTTAGTTGATTCTTTCAAAGACTTTTACAAAAAATATCCAGATAGTAAATTATTGGTTTTGGGAGATGGTCCTGAAAGAGATTTAGTTAAAGGTGATGGAATAATCTCGACTGGATTCGTATCTAATCCGGAAACTTACTTGAGAACAATGGATTGTTACGTACTTCTGTCAAAAACTGAAACTAGCGCTCTTAGTTTAATGGAAGCAATTGCTTCAGGAATTCCGATAATTACAAGTGATGCGGGACTAATTCCAACATATGTAAATGAGAGGACTGGAATTTTATTAAAAAAATCTGAGTTGAAAAAGAAAAATATTGTTAGGTCTATGGAATCTATTCGAAATCAAAGATTTAAAGCAAAGATGAAAACTATTGCTGCAAGGCTCTTTATAGAAAAAAGAGATTGGTCAAAAATTGCAAATGAATTATCTAAAAATTTTGATGAGATTTTATCTGACAAAAAGAAAAGATATTTAAAATAAAAAACCAGTGCATGAATCATGCTTGAACTATACTTTACAAAACATATGCGAACTCGACAATCTGAAAGAGATGATTGGTTATTCGGAATAGATAGTTTAGAAGAATCTATTGAAAAAAATGAACGCCTGGAATTTAAACTTAGAAATAGAGCCATTTGGTATTTTGATGAAAAAAGAACAGAAGAAACTGGTGTTGAATCATATCGTTGTGTAATCAATAATTTAGTTACATATTGTGCAGTAAAGCAGGATGATAAAATAATTATTACTACTACATATCCTCATAAACAATCAAATCGTGGAAAATTAAACACCTTGGGATATATTGGAAAATTTTCAGGATTAGAAAATCAAGAAAATTTAATTTGAAGTCTATTTCTAAATGCGTGTTTAATTTCTTTACCTAACGCACTTCGCTTCATAATTTTTAGAGACTTTCCTTTTTGAACAGGTAATTTTGAAACCAGAACTTTGTCAATTATTACTTCCACCTTCTTTGTTGGAGTAAAAAATAGGAATTCAAAATATTTTGAAGTTTCAATTAATCGCCATCTTAGTTGTCTTCTTGATTCTCTTTCATTTCGATTTACTTCTTTTACTGGCATAACTACTGTTGAATCTCCGTATGAATAAATTTCATATTCTAACTCGTCAGTATCGTAGTCAAAAATATCTACAACCGGTCTAGCTAAATCTTTTTCACGCATTCCCGACGGAACTTTTACTCCCATTCTAAGGCCGTATACTTTCTCAACTTGACCATTTCGAATAAATATTACTGTGTCTACAATTGAAGGTATCATACCGACTTCAACTTTTCCAATAAATCGCTGAATGGAATCTATTGGGTTTGAAGCGTGTACAACTCCGACCATTCCGACTCCTGCTAATCTCATATCCGAAAATAATTTGAAGTCGCTCAAATTTCTAACTTCGTCATACAGAGTATAGTCTGGTCTAGTAAGTAATAGTATATCTCTTAAATCGTCGTGACTTGCTTTGTTAAGTGAGTATTGAGTAACTTCGGCAGGTAGTTGCATGTCTCTTGGTGATTCAAGGGATTTTACAACTTTATTCGAACTTGCGTACTTTGTTGCCAAAGATTGTGCGAAGGTGGATTTACCGCTTCCCGGACTTCCTGAGATTAATATTCCTTCTGCTCTGCTCTCTAAACGAGTTATAATTTTTGAAGATAATTTATAATCTGACAAATTCAGTTTCTTTACGGGGCGTACAATTGTTATCTCCCATGCGTCAGACAACGGCGGACGTGTTGCAACGATTCGATAATTCTTAATTTGAGCAATTATTATTCCTTTTCGATTGGTTTCCAAAAATGAATTCTTCAGCCCTCTTGCGGCAGAAGTTATTTCATCCGCAATTTCATTTAATTTCTTGTCAGTTAATTTTTTTTTTGAGACTTCAATGAAAGACCAGTTTCCCGGAGTACCTTTCTTTGCCTTTGCAACATCTCCTTCTTTTAGATGGACACTCATGTATTCGGGTTTGAAGAACTTTTCGAAGCTCAAATTTTTGAGTTGTTTGTAAGATTCAATAAATTTAACAGATACATCTGAAGCCAATGCCACTTCTGCCTGTACTCTGTCGGAAGTTACTAAGGTGGCTTTTTCAGTTAATGCCAAATTACGAATAATTTCATCAATTGCTCCGCGTTTTGCCAAAACTATTTCCTCAGAAGTTAGTACGTCTCCTTTGAAAATTATTTTTACTTTAGATTCTTTCAGTGACTTTAATTCGTCAAGTCCGATAAATCCTGTTTCTCTACCCTGATTTGCCTGATTTTCTAATTCAGATAAAAGAGCTCGATGAATAATAATTTCTTTTATTTTATATTCGGTAAAATTTTTTGATAAAACTTGATTAATAATTGCACTAGTATCTGGAACAACTTTAGTTAATGCGACGATTTTCTTCCACCCAATTAACAAATGCCTTGACAGTATTTAAAGCATTTGAAGCAGAACTTGCGCTAGAATACTCTGACTCCTTTAACTTGTAATAAAATTTGTAAAACTCAGAATAATTATGATTTGTTTTTTGGAAACTACTTATAACTAACGCCTTCTCATTCATCTCATCATTGTCAAATTGTAATAATTCTCGAATTGCTAATTTTGCGGCTTCCAATATATGTTTGGTTGCACCCTTAGAAAAATCGGTAGAATCTTCTCTACTAAGTAAATACTCTGCAAATAAAATTTTTTTCTTGGCGTCTTCAATTTTCGACAATTATCTCACCCACTTGATTAACAAAATCTTGAGCTTGACTAAAATATGTCTTTATTGTCGACATGTCATAAGATGTTGTAGAGTAATCTTGGTCAGCAACAACATAATTGTCGTCTCGCCGATAATGAATTGAACTTGATCTCAAAGACATTTCTAATTCAACCATTTTCCTCAAAAATCCGATGGTTACTGGATCGAATTCTCTTCGTTCAGCCACTTTGTTTTTGAATGTGTCGGCCATTACACTAAAGTGTTTTGGAAAGGGTTCAATATTTCGTTGTTTACGCTCGTATGTTAAAAGTGATTCAAGCGATAACCTAACTGATTTGATTAATTGGTTAGTAACTGTAAAAATAAAATTTGAGTCTTTGTTCAAGTTGAATGTTACAAAAAGAAGATGTTCTGCAGAATCAAGTTCGAGTCTGGCATCTTTCATTAGTTGTTCATAATCGGCCATAAGTAATTTTTTGAGTCTAGATATAAAAGTTTATATATGGTTTATAGAGGAATACAGCGCGCGTCGGTAGCTCAGTCTGGTAGAGCACTAGTTTCGTAAACTAAGGGTTGCAGGTTCAAATCCTGTCTGAGGCAATTTTTATATACCTTTGAAGTTTGATTAGTCAACCCAAATAACTCAAGTCTTCAGGTTTTGCATCTTTGCTTCCGCTTTGAGCTTTCATTGAAAGTTTGACCATGTCTTTCAATTTGTTTTCAAATTCTTCTGCTTGTTTTCTAAGAGGCGCTGGGTCGATTTTCAATCCAAGATATACATCTAAATATTTGATTAATTCTGCTGCGCTTCGAGAGTCTGGCATTCCTACACTTGTTTCGGCAAAAAGAAATGTTGAATTTACATGTTCAGCTTTTAGCATTAATGCTCCTGTGACTCCTGTGACTGCGCCACTTTCAAGTTTTTCAATTCCCATTTTTCTAAATTCTTTTTCTGCCTTGGGATAATTTGATTTGACAAAAATTCTAGAAAGGCCGTCTTCCAGAGGTGAAACAACGCCCTCTAAGCTAATTATTTCTTTGGCATTTAGTGTTTTTGCTAATTCTAAAATTGCATCAGAAACCTTCCACTCAATTCCCTTGACTCCTGCAATTGCGTGGACAAAAACTATGTTTTCTTTCGGAGAATAAAAGATTTCAAGTAATCTTCGAGTTTCGTCACCATGAAGCATCGCAATTGGAGGAAGTTTATCATCAAAAATGTGACCGATTGATTTTGTTTTTAGATGATTAATCATATATTCGACTGCAATTGTTCCCACAAAACCGATTCCGGGGAATCCTTCAATTATTACTGGCCGCTTCGGCTTTTCATGAAGAATCAATTCCATACTGGAGTATATAGATTGTTTTTTATAACGGTTTCTAGGTATTCGTAACTCTTATAAAGTCAAATAATCAGACATTATTGTCAGCGGTCAAAGCGGACAGGCAACACCCGTTCCCATTTCGAACACGGAAGTTAAGCTGTTCTACGTTTTTATCGGTACTGCCCAAGGGTGGGAAAGTAGGAAAGCTGCTGACTTTCATACTCTTTTTATTGTCTTAATTTTAATTTTAATATGAAAAATTCAGTTAAACGAATCGGTTTGGAGCGAATTGAAATTTTGTTCAAAGAAGCCGAACGCAATGAAGAATATGCTGATAGATATGTTTTCTTAGCAAGAAAACTTGCAATGCGATACAATATTAAAATTCCTGCGAAGTTGAAACGCAAATATTGTCATCATTGCTACAAATACTTTTATCCGAAACGTTACAAAGTTAGAACAAATCCAAAAACTAAATCTGTTGAGTACGCTTGCCAAGTGTGCCAAAATGTAACTAGGTTCGGATATCGAAATGAAAGTAAATAGCAACATTACATTTTTCATAGGATTGTTTTTAGGCGGAGTTATAATGTTATTCTACATTTCTCCTTCACTTTATGTTGAAGAAAGTTATATTGTAATTAATGACGATGAGTATTTTGAAGAATTTTGGAATAGTTAATTACTTGATTGTTCTTTCTTTAATTTCGGACTTTATTTGTCTTACAAAATCTGTCATTTTAACTCCAAATTTTGGCCTACTTCCTCGGGGTCGAACTGCCAAAGTTCTTTTTTCTTTTTCTTTTTGTCCAACTACGATAATGTATGGAACTTTCTCGAGTTCTGCCTCTCGTACTTTTCTTTGTACGGTCTCGGAACGATAGTCTCCTTCTACTCGAAGACCTTTTGATTCCAGAGATTTAGCAATCTTCTTCGTATATCCTATCATGTCGTCATTGAAACTAATTATTTTGACTTGAGTTGGCGATAACCAAACGGGTAATGCACCTTGGTAATGCTCAATTAAGATTCCAAACATTCGCTCGAATGATCCAAGCAATGCTCGATGCAATATTATTGGGAATTCTTCTTTGTCCTCTTTATTTGTATAAGTTGCGCCGAGTCGAGAACATAAATTGAAGTCCAATTGAATAGTTGATAGTTGCCAAGATTTTCCGTTTGCATCTTTGAAGTGGAAGTCAATCTTTGGCCCATAGAATGCCCCGTCTCCTTTGTTAATTAAATAATTCATTCGGTTTTTCTTCAAGGCAGATTCGAGTATGGATTCTGCCTGATTCCAAGTTTTGACATCTCCAACATATTTATCGGGTCGAGTTGATAGCTCAACACTGGTGTTTTTGAATCCTAGTGCATTGTAGACCGTTCGAACTAATTCAATTAATTTTGAGATTTCGGCGTCTAAGGTTTCAAGATTACAGAAAATGTGAGCATCATCTTGAGTAATCATTCGGACTCGTGAAAGTCCAGTCAAGGCTCCAGATGCCTCATTCCGATACACTGTTGCGAATTCCGCATATCTTCGAGGTATATCTCGGTAAGAATGATTTTCTTTTTTGAAAATGGTTGTGTGGAATGGACAGCTCATTGGTTTAACTGCCATTTTGTCTTCTCGCGCTTTGACTAAGAACATGTCTTCTCGGTAATTCGTCCAGTGTCCTGATTTTTTGAATAAATCAATTTTGGATAGATGTGGCGTTCGTACGAATTTGTATCCTTGTTTTGACAAAAGTTCTCTCAAAAACTTCTGTAATTCATAAAGTACTGCTTCACCTTGCCAAGGAAAAAGAGGTAGCCCTGGTCCGATATTATCGCTTTGTTGATATAAATTTAATTTTGGTCCTAAAACACGGTGGTCATTTGCCCTAGCCATAGAGTATGGTCTTACTTAATGTATAAAAATAAATCGATTAAGAATGAAGGACGGCGCTGTTAACGCTGACCGCCCCAAAGTCGTCTTACAAATGTCTTATACCTTTTTTGGAAACTTTCGCTTTCCAAATTTGTGATGGCATCCAATCCGGTGCATTTGCCGGAGCTGAAACTTTTACTCTTTGTCC
>CAZUFS010000016.1:0-9550 GCA_964619795.1 Candidatus Woesearchaeota archaeon
CTGATATCTCGTCAGCTGACAAAAATTCCTTTTTAGATTTTAATTTTCTAAATTCGGTCTCAGTAATATCTGTGTAAAGTTCATCTCCGCCTTCTGCGTTTCTTCCAATAGTTATTCCTTCAACAGAAACTGCAGATTCCTTACCCTTAGTTAATTCTTTAAGTTTCTCACCTTTATCTTCAATAGATTTGATTTTACCGACTTTCTTACCTTCTGAATTTATCAAAAAACTATTCGGTGTTATTTTACCAGACAAAACCTCTGCACCGAAAATTGCAGGACCCGTTTTTCTAAAAATATACTGTGGGATAATCTTAAGTTTTCCTGGCCAAGATAAATCTGCCAATTGTTCAAGTTCCAATCTACTTTTCCGATCTTCAAGCTTCTCCTTGAAATCTTCAACAACTTTGTAAATTACATTATTTAATATGACTTCAACTTTTTTGTCTTCAGCATAATTAGTTACGCCCTCATCCATCTTTACATTGAATCCAAGGACTGCTGCGTACAGACTCCCTTTTTCAGCAGAACTCTCTGCTTCAACAATATCTCTTTTGGAAATGTTACCAATTCTTGCTTGCTTTATTGGGATTCCGTGTTGTTTGAATAGATTAGATGCAGCTTCAATACTACCTAATGTATCCGACTTAAGTATGATTCCATCTTCTTCAGTTTGGATAAGCACATCTTCTATTTCTGACTGAATCTCATTTTCAGCGGCCTCAATTTCTTCATTCGTTTCTGCAGATAATATTGGCGCACCGGCCAGAGCCCGATCCAAATCATTAGCCAGAATTTTAACTCCGGTTGCTGCGAATACTTGTTTCAATTTTTCAAATGAACTCTTATTGTCTCGAATTTCGGAAAGCGCATTTGGTTTAAGTAATGCTTTAACTTTAGTGACTATGGTTTCACTCATTCCTCCAACAACAATAGTATCTTCTTGCTTAATGTTTCCATCATAGATTATAATGTCTGCAGTTGTACCCATTCCTTGTTCTTCTTTAATTTCTAGAATTGTACCTTTTGCTCTAGCATTAGCATTAATTTCAAGTTTCCCAGTTAAGAATTTTTGAGAAAGGCCCGTAAGAATTGCTAATAGTTCCGCGATTCCCTCTCCAGTTTTAGCTGAAACTGGAACTACTGAAACCGTTGTTTTATGATTATCAACCTTATGATATAAATCTGAATCAAATCCCAATTCTGCCAACTCTCCAAGAATAGTATAGAATTTGTCATTGAAATATTTCTTTGTATTTTCACTTTGTTTTTCAAGATTCTTTACAAAGAAGTTTTCTTCAGAAGTCCAACCGTAAATCAAATCAACTTTGTTTGCAGCAATAATAAATGGAACTTTGAAGTTTTTCAAAATTTCAATTGCTTCTTTTGTTTGTGGTTGAATTCCTTGATTAATATCAATAACTAGAACTGCCAAATCTGCAATTGAACCGCCACGTTTTCTTAAATTACTAAATGCTTCGTGACCTGGAGTATCAACAAATAGTAGACCTGGAATATTAAATTCGAGTTTGAAAATGTCTAAGAGATCTCCGCAAACGCGCTTAATTGTTTCCAAAGGAACTTCGGTAGCACCAATGTGCTGTGTAATTTTACCTGCTTCTCGGTCTGCAAGAGTGCTACCTCTAAGAAAGTCTAATACTGAAGTCTTGCCGTGATCTACATGGCCAAGAACTGTAATGATTGGTTGTCTTATTGTCATTTTGGGCATACTCCATTGAAATAGCGCTCCATTTTTACTTTAAAAGTCTTTAGGTTCAAGTTATTTGAATCCGCGAGCCAAGGTCGGGAATGAATCAACAAATCGGTCAATTGGAGTGTAAAGTTTCATAAAGTGGTGTCGTTTTAGATGATTCCCATATTTCCATCTAATTTTTCGGTGAAATATGATTAAAATCAATCCGGTCCCAAGTGCAAAGGTTGCAGAACTGTTCATAACTTCTAAGATGGACGTTTTTTCAGCTAATTTTCCAACATAGAATAGTACAATTGCGGCCAATCCCCATGAAATTGCCTCAAATAATGCCAATGCTTGGCCGTGTTCGCTGTCGGGAGTCATTTCAGCTAATCTGACGTAGATCGGTCTACCTATCGCGAGCAAACTTATCGCAACACCTCCTGCAGATACAACGTAAGATAAGAAATACTCGAACATGAAGAAGAGCTTCATCGATAATCCCAATACTATAAATCCGGGGATGATTAACCACTTGGAATGAAATTTATCAGATAATCTTCCTAATGGCATCTGAAACGGCAACAGTAATAAGTATGAACCCGTTATAACTAATCCGGCTTGCCAAAAATCATATCCGATTACATTTTTTAAATAAATCAAAATGAATGTATACCAAATTAAATCAAAAATTGCTTTAACTAAATGAACGAAAGATAGAATTGCGAATCCTTCAGTTATTGCAATATTTCGATAGGTATCGACAATCTTGGATAGAACGGGAAGTTTGTTTTTGTGTTTGAAGTCAGTTAATGAATTTATCAAAAATAGAACACCTATCCCTACAAGAACCGATGTTAAGAACAGAGCGTTAAATCCATATAAGTAAATTAATAGACCTCCAATCGGAGGCGCTAGAATTCTTCCCAAGTAACGATAAATTGAACGTATTGCGTTGTGCGTGGAAAGTTTTGTTTTTTCCGAGATATCCCACGCATAACTGGAATAGGAAGGGATGAATACTGCAAATGCAATTCCAAATATTATTCCGCGAATAATGAAGAATAGCTCCGATGTAAAAAACAATAAACTAAAATTTGTTAGAGTCATAATTGATGCACCTGTAAGCATGATCCGTTTTCGGTTAAAATTATCTGCCAATGAACCGGCATAAAGTTTAGTTATATTGGTAGCAATAACGGAAAGCGCAATGATTGTTCCAATATTCACTAAATTTATTCCAAGATGAAAATAATAAAGTGGAAGAAAAACATAAACTAATGAATTAGAAAGACTCCGAAAAAAGTTTATACTATTCGCAGCCTTAAAATTGTATTTTGTTTTAATTTTCTTCATGAAAATAAGAATCAAAAGTGATATTTAAATATTAACCAAATATTTATAATCGCTCTTCCAAAGTTTCAATAATTAAAATACGATATGTTCGTCAGCTCGTTTATATGAATGTAATTCTTTATCATCAAACCACAATGAAACTTCTTTTTTGGCTTCTTCTTCACTTCCAGATGCATGAATTATATTCGCGATTGATTTTCCTTTCCGATCAGCATACTCGTAAGTGTGGTGTGCGTAGTTACCCCGAATTGTTCCAGGTAGTGCGTCTCCGGGCGCAGTAGAACCAACAATTCGTCTAACATTTTTCACCACATCGACTCCTTCAATCGCCATAGCAATCACTGGACCTGAACGAATAAATTCATCCAATCCTTTGAAGAAAGGTTTTGATAGATGCTCAGAATAATGAATCGTAGATAATTCTTCATCAACCCAAACCATTTTCATACCAATAATTTTCATACCTGCATTTTCAAAACGAGTTATAATTTCTCCAGAAATTGCACGCTGAACTCCGTCCGGTTTAATTAATACAAGAGTTTGTTTGACCATAAATCTGCTAATTATTTAGATTTATAAGATTACCGTCTCAACTGTTTAATTAATTTTGAAATGGCTTCCTTTAATGCGACGGCAAATCTCCAATCAACACCTTCGGAATGAATCACTTTACCATCGGTAGTTTCAGCTTCCGCACTTAGCGCAAACTTAGAACGATTGCCACCTTTTTCATATTTTTTTAATCTCAATCTTATCTTAGAAAAATTTCGATTCAGTTTGCTTTTAGAAATAATTTCCTGAAATCGACGTCTATCTTTCAAATCGAGTTTTTTATCAGAAAACTCTACATCCATATTTTATATGAGCGTTTAAACTATAAATACCTATTCAAGACTTGAGTAGGAAAGTTCATTTAGGTTGATTTCCATTATGTTTGAATTCTTCTTTTTTTGGAAACCTGCTCTCGAATAAAAAGACTCTAAGTTGGAAGTACATTCCAGATGGATTCTATCAATTCCTCTTTTTGATGCAACATCCAATCTGTTTTCCAAATCGTCAGACTCAGATGCAAGAAAATTTCTTAAACAATCTGTGTCAAAATTGGGCTCATAGTCAATAATATGTTGAACAACCTCATCCATCATGAATGAACCGTAGTGTGCAGAATGTCTTTGATATTTATCCAATATTCTGACTCGTTCGATATGCGCCATATTTTTGATACCATTAGAATGATAATTAATTTGCAAATCTCCAATTAGTTCTTCCCCATCATATAGCGAAGCCAGTTCCACTTTACTCAATTTTCCATCATCAATTAGTTTGTATAACATTTTCATTTTACGGTCACCGATTTAGCCAAGTTCCGCGGTTTATCTGGATCAAGTCCTTTCAGAACAGCGAGATAATAAGCAAGAATTTGAATTGGAATTGTTCTTAAGATTGGAGAGAATTTATCTGGACCTCGAACTTTTATCCAGAAATCAAATACTTCATGTTTGGTATCGGATACTCCAATAATAAATGCACCTCGACTTTTCAGTTCTTGAGCATTGGATAATATTTCCCCATGGTTCTCATTTGGAACAAATACAATACAAGGAGTTCCGTTCTCAATCATTGCAATCGGACCATGTTTAATTTGCCCTCCTGCAAAACCTTCTGCATGGATGTAAGAAACTTCTTTAATCTTCAATGCAGATTCCATGGCAGTAGGATAATCTCTACGTCTTCCAATTGTGAAAAGATGTTTTGCATATCTCAATAAGTGAGATAAATCTTTTGTGTACTTTCGTGAATTTTCCGAAGTTAAATAGTAAATGTGTCTATTAATTTCATTAAGTTCCTCTTTCACGGTTTCGTAATTTTCAGTTAAACATCCCGCCAATAGCATTAGAATTGAAATAGATGCAGTATAAGATTTAGTAGAAAGAACACATATTTCAGGTCCAACATTCATGTAGATTCGTTTATCGCTCATTCTATCAAGAGTAGATCCTTGAACATTTACAATTGAAACTATCTCTGCTCCAGAATCTTTTATTGATTTTAGCGCATCAATTAAATCAATTGTTTCTCCAGATTGAGATATTGCTAATACAATTGAATTATTATCTACAAATTTTGAATAACTTCTAAATTCATGTGCTCGAATAACTTTTGGAATTATCCCTTTTTTCAGAAATTCATATTCTGCAGCAAGTGCAGCGTTGTAAGAAGTTCCACATGCAACCATGAATACCTTTTTGGTTTTCAAGTCATTTGAAACAGATATAATGTTATCTTTATCTTGCATTAATACGTGCTTCACTACATCAACCTGTTCGGAAATTTCTTTAAGCATGAAATGTTCAAATTCTCCCTTCTTAGCTTTGTCGATATCCCATGTAATCGTAGACTTTTTTCTTTCAACTTCTGAACCCGAATTAAAAATTCTAATTTCAGACGCATCGATATAACCATAATCTCCATCTTCAAGATAGATTACTGTCTTCGTTTTTTCAAAAAATGAAGTTACATCGGAAGATAGAAAGTTCTCATTCTTCCCAACTCCTAAAACTAAGGGCGAGGACTTCCGAGCAAAATAAATTCTATTTTCACCTTTTTTTAAGAAACTAATTGCATAAGTCCCTTTTAATTCAGAAAGAACTTGTTCAAATGATTCTAATGTGTTTTCATTCAATTTAGATTGAATATAATTTGTAAGAACTTCAGTATCAGTTTGACCTTTGAAATTAAATCCTTCAAGATTATTTTTTAGTTCTCGATAATTTTCAATTATTCCGTTATGAACTAATGAAATATTTTCATCATTTGATAAATGAGGGTGTGCATTTTCTTTTGTTACACCACCGTGTGTTGCCCATCTAGTATGTCCTAGAATTAAATTTGATTCACCAGGCAATTCAGTATTTGTTATTTTACCAATATCTTTAATGATATTAATTTTGTCTGTTAAGTGAGAGACTCCCCATGAATCATAACCTCGATAATCTAAAGATTTAATCATCTGCATAAATTCGGATAATTGAAGTTTTTCTTTAGATGATACGTATCCCACAATTCCACACATTATTTGAGGTCCTCTTTATTAGTCAAATCAGAAAATTCATTTTTTAAGGAATATATTTGAAATAAATTTCCTTTTTTCAGACTAAGTTTTAATGAATCAGTTATATAAACTTCTCCATTTGACACAGGAGTTGTATCCTTTATGAATTTGAAAATTGATTTGTCAAATATATATCCGCCAAGATTAACCGAATTTGATTTTGGATTTTTTGGTTTTTCTTCAATGCCGATTATTTTTTGCCCATATAATTCCAAAACACCATATTTTTCAGGATTAGAAACCTCTTTTGATATAATATAATTTCCGGGAGTTTGTTTGAAAGAACCAATAAATTCATCTAAATCATTTTGATGAAATATCATATCTCCCATTGTCACAAAATAATAATCGCTTTCATATTCTAAAAGCTCAATTGCTCCACCGGTACCCATTCGATCATTTTGTTCGATGAAATTAAAGTCAATATCTGGGAAATTCAGAATTAAATGTTCAATAACTTGTTCTTTTTTGTATTTTACAACAACATTGATTTTGTTAGTATATTTTGAAAGAGATTCTACGATATGAGAAATAATTGGTTTTCCTTTATGGATTAAAAGGGTCTTATTTGTAGTTTCAGTTAATTCGCCCATTCGTGTTCCGCGACCTGCAGCAAGAATACTAAAAGATAAATTCATAATTATTCCAGAGTTTGTTGAGTTTCTTCAGAAACATTTTCTGATTGTGGTTCTGTCGGAGTCTCAGTAACAATCTCAATTGGAGCTTCTTCCGGTTCAGCAGTTAAGTCTTTGACATTTTTGCTAATATTAACTGAATCAGTCTTATCCATATGAATATCGATGGTTGAAACACGGATTTGTCGTCCGTCTTTTCCTTTAAAATCTTCTGAACCAATTTTTACATCAGAAATTTCAACAGAATCATTCAAAAATCGACTGTTAACAATTTCAGCAACGTCAACAGCTCTGCTAATAAACTTACCTCGAGAACGAACTATAACTTTATTTGCACCAGAAGTTGTAAATTGCATTACAACGGCAGTTACATAATTCATAAATGGCTTTCCGCCAACAAATACTACTTGTTCAGTCATTATATATCACTTAGTTCGAGAGCTTGATTCTTTTTGTCAAATATCCTGCAAGCTGATTTCTGATCTTTTTAGTCTTAACATTAGAAAGTTCTTGTATCTTGATCTTATTGTGGTTAAAGTCATCGTTGAAAACTGATCGGTGTTTTTCCAATAATTCATTTACCAATCGTTTCGTGAATGATGTTCTAATTCGACCCATGATTTACCGTCAGATAGAGATTTAAAAAGGTTATTATTGATAATTATTTATTTGCTATAATTTCAATTATGTCGTAGTTTTTCAATTCATAGTCCTTGCCCACCGTTTTTTTGGTTTTGACATCAATCGCTCGAATGAAATTATCTCCGAAATCACTGTGAAGTTTGTATGCAAAATCTAACGCAGTCGAACCTTTCGTCATAATAAAACAATCGGGCAAAACATTTCCTTGAGAGTCCTCTAATTTAGAAACTCCTCCTGGATGAACACAAATTGAGTCCAATATTTTGAAAACTGAGTAATTTAATATGTCTTGAACACCAGTCTTAGAATATTCGCGTAAGTACTCATCAATTTTATTCAATGCATCAGATTGTTCTTTATTTGGTTTTCCAATTGTTTCGAATCTGGATGATCCCGGAACATAATCAATTAGTTTATGTTTGGAAGCTTCTCTCAGCGCAAGCTCGTACTCAGTTGAACAGGCAATAACCTGACTATCGGTGTTATTCTTTAATTGCGTCAACACCTCTTTCGAACTTTTATCAAATTTGTTTGCTGCAATAATTATGGGTTTACTTTTCTTCCTAAGCGCAGAACTGAATTGTTTAATATCTCCTTCAGACCAAGTAGTTAAATTTGAACTCAATTTAGTTTCATCGAAAGCAGCTCGAACCATTGACAAATTAATTTTTAATCCGGAAAAATGTTCGGCAATAGATTTATCAACAGGTTTTCCCGACATCTGTAATTGTCTCGCAAATTTATTCCAACCCCTTTCAAGTATTTGATGAAGCCACGCATCTAACTCTTCTTCTAGAAATTTAATATCATTTACAGGATTATAAGAACCCGTTTCAACAGATTCACCTTTTTCGTTTGTTGAACCGGATGCATCAATTACATGAATTAATACATCTGCGGCACTCAAATCATCCAGAAATTTATTTCCCATTCCTTTTCCTTCACTGGCTCCTGGCACCAAACCCGCAACATCAATTAGTTCTACCGGAACAAATCTATGTTTTCCATGAATATATCCTTCTCGCGGATTAGCAGTTCGACCTTGTTCTTGTGCAACATCCTTAATTTTTACAAAACCAGTTCCTCGATTTGGTTGAATTGTTGCAAAAGGATAATTTCCAATTAGCGCTTCAGCAAGAGTTGCAGATCTAAAGAATGTGCTTTTACCAACATTTGGTTTTCCAACAACTCCAATAAGCATAATTAGAATTCGAACTTGAATTTTTAAGGGTTATTATTTAAACCAGAAAAATCATTATTGTAATTCCTAAAACAAACCAAATTAATTGAAATATGGATTTTTTAGTATTTTTTTCCTTATGCAGTTCAGGAATTAAATCTGCAGCAGAAATATATATGAATTGACCTGCAGCTAATGGAATCAATATCTGTTCAATTCCAGGAATATATATCGAAGAAGTTAATGCAATTATTGCACCCAAAACTGCCATAAGTGCAGATAAAAAATTAAAAAAAAGTGCCTTTGATCTTGAAAATCCGCCATGCATTAATACTCCGAAATCACCAATTTCTTGGGGAATTTCGTGAAGTGCAACAGCAATAGTTGTAGCAATTCCAACAGGAATTGAAAGTAAATAACTTGCACCGATAATTAAACCATCAATAAAATTATGAACTCCGTCTCCTACCAAATTCATAATAGCAAAAGGTTTGATTTTAGAATGATGTTCGTGACCGTGATGATGGCAGTGATGCCAATGCACAAATTTTTCCAAGATAAACATTGAAACCATTCCTGCTAAAACCCATAATGAAATATTTAAAGTAAATCCAACTTCTTCAACTATTTCGGGAAGTAAATGAATAAATGCATCTCCAATTAATGCACCTGCAGAAAAACTTACAAGATAGATTAATGCACGGTCCAGAGTTCTTTTCTTGATCGACAAAGTAAATAGTCCGATAAATGCAAGAAGACTTATTAGGAGAACACTCCCGATTGGATAAATCCATGATGTAATCATATTTTAGATTGACAAATTAAATATATAACTGTTTCTTAGAGAATAAATAGATTTAAATTAATCAGACTAATCTGTTTTGTATGACGTCTGGTATACGCGCAATTGATATTATGAGCCATAAGGTTGT
>CAZUFS010000017.1:0-9231 GCA_964619795.1 Candidatus Woesearchaeota archaeon
GCTAAAATTAACCAAATCAAAGTATCTGGTAAATATGCTTCTTTCTTCTGATAAAATTTCTTTGTAATTGACATCATTTCTTTAGGAAAATGTAATAGTGTGTGACCATATAGCATTCCGCCGACCAGGAAAGCTGCTGCGAATTGCACGGGAGTCATCTCCTGCATTAAAAAATAAAACAATACTAAGAACAGTCCAAGGTACAGCTTTCTCAATCTGTCATCTTCTAGATAAATTCTTGCATATTTGTAAAATGATTTTGGTTGAGTATAAAACAATGAGAGTTTCAGTATGACTGCAACAGCCAGAACTAGTGCTAAACCGTTAACTAAAGAATAAGCCATATTCAAGTTAAGTTTAAATTATATTAAAATGTTTCTAGAAAGGGTGGCATCCGCAGTCCGTTATTATTTCGTAAAGAACCCATCCACCTAATACCAGCCATATCATCCAATCAAATGCAATTTTTGACATTGAATTTTTTCCTTTAAATTGTTGAATGTATACTCCCATTACTTTTGGATAATGCATCAGAGTGTGAGCATATAACATAACTCCTGCAATAACTCCTGCGAAGAACTTGACAATACCGATGCTAGGTATTAAACTATATGCTATAGCACCGAAAAACAGAAGGGTAAGATACTTGTAAAAATTCATGAAACCACCTAATTTATTTCCGTTTAACAAATTTTTTGCCCATTTCATATATCCTTTCTTATCTTGAGTAAGTAATATCAATTTGATGAATGTCCATGTTGCAAAAAATGCTACAACTGTTTCAACAACTGTTAAAGATAATTTTACTGCTGCTAAAATCCATGCAAATGCAGTAAGGTAAAACAAATTCATCGGGTTCATAATAAGATAATATTTTTTCAAGTATATAACTTTAATCTAAGAAATCGGCTTCCTTGATGACTTTCGGTAAATATGTCTCACCCATGAATTCAATTCCAAGAGATACTAATGAATCCGATTCTACTTTCCATCCCCATTTCTTGACCTTTTCAATTTCTTTTTGCCACTCTTTCTTCTTGAACCATTCGTAGTTTTGAATTTCCTTTAATCTCTTCATATCTTGGTCATTCATCTTAATCCAATTAGTTTTTGGAATCTTGTATTTCTCAATATCTTCATACTTCAGACCGATGAATTTTGCATCTGGGCATCCTGCTTTTTCTGAAAAGTGGGCCAGATTAATCGACCCTTGTTTGTAAACTGAGTAAATATAGTATCCATATGGATCAAAGTCGCAGAACACATAAACAGGTAATTTCAATTCCTTGTTTAGTCTTGAGACCAGCCTTCGTGCAGATCTTTCACCTTGACCTTTCCCGGTCAATAGAATACATTTGTGTTTGTCCCAGAATTTCATCTGATTTAGAATGTTCCAAACTGCGAACTTTTCCACAACTAATACAAACTTAGCCTCTGATTTCTTGAATTCCATAACGCTCGGTTCTACATTTGCAGGAATTGCTGCTCCTGCTGTTCCCATTTTTCTACAATTGATTTCATCTCCAGTTCGGACATCTTTGTAAGTTATTGGTCCGCAAAATACTCCTTTTGGAGTCGGTTCTAGACCAAGTTCTTCCCTCAATGAATCTGCTGCGACTTCTAAATCTTCAATAACGGGATCGGATTCGCCTTGATCCTCGAAAGTATTTTCCTTTAGTCCTTCTATGGTGTGCTTTAAGATATAGTAAAGCTGTCTTGTTGAAATTGATGGTTTGTCTTGTTCAAGTAATTCTTTAATCTGCGCAGCAATCAAAACTGTTTGCATGAACTTTCTAGATTGCCCAACATTAAAGAAAGTTCGAGATTGTCGTTTATCTCCTAATCGAATTAATTTGGCCTTCTCGTCGAAATAAGCATTGGTTAAAGTTCTTACAGGCATAGTAATCTCGGGGTTGTCATTTGACTTGATTGTTTTTTCTAACCGTTCTCCAATTTTTTTTAATTTCGAAATAATATCTTTCTTACTATTCTTCATTTTCGTCTCCTTCTTCTTCAAGAGCTTTACCTGTTGAATACATTGTTTCAGCAGTGGCTAATAACTTCTTCTTAATTGGTGCGGATGTTTTTTCTATTTCTGATTTTGAGAGTTTAAATGAATTATTTGAGATTAATTTTGCCACAGAAATTGCAACTTCATCAGCGTATCCTCTGAATTTCCTTCGCTTTTCTTCTTCAAATCCTGCCTTTTGTTTTAGCTTGACATATTTTTGTAGACTTCGAGCGCATTCTTGGATTGCCAGTTTCAATTCCTTAGAGATATTTGGGTAGTTCGAAACTGCTGCCTTGCTTTCAGATGTGAACGGTACCCAGACAGATGCGATATGTACCACAATGATTGCTGGACCTGTCGGCATGCTTCCCGAAGAATTACTTAATCCATAACTTCTCCAAGAAATTCCCTTAATTGCCTTTGTTACTGCACATGAACCTTCTTCATACAACAAAGGGACTTTATTTGCGAATCTATTCATTGAAACACTGCCTTCAGCATCAAGTTCTCCACCATATCCGATTGCAACTTCGACTTGGAACGGGAATCCTCTATAAACTGTTGGTCTCCGGGTGACCGACTTAACGAATTCCAAATCATATTCCGATTCTAGACTCTTTGCTAATGCCTCATCTCCGATTGGACTCAAACAATCCGTACTTGGATTCATAATTTTTGCTTCTGCAATTGCTTTGTGAATTGAATGTAATTGGTCATCATCTAACAACTTAGGCATGGTTCTGCCATCAATTTCTGCAGCCTTTAGAATTCCGTCCGCAGTTCCTGAACCAACTTTGTCGAAGTCCTTAGTTAAAAAACTCTTGGCCGATCTGCCAGAGGTGCCCTTTGCCATTCGCTTGAAAACACCAAATTCTACTCCGTGAGGATGCGGTTTTTGTTCTTTTGCAGGTTTCGGTAATTTGTCTGTAACTCGAGGAAACTTGTGCTTCTTGCCTTCATGATCGATATATTCAATCTTGGCGTGAGGATTAACAACTGCAGTTTGTTTGATGAACTCATATGGAGATTGCTTAGTTTTGGCAATCTTTCCTTCCATAATAACTTCTATTCGAGTTCCGTGATCTTTATTCCAGTCTTTCGATTCAGCTTCAATGATGTCTGGCTCATTTGTTTTGACATCAATATGTAATTTGTGATGTCGAGATTGTTTCTCTTTGGCAGTCTTGGAAATAACAATTGCGGGTTTACCTGTGGTTAGTTGACCATACATAATAACTGCAGATATACCAATTCCTTGTTGTCCTCGGCCTTGTTTTCCTCCAGTTGAACGGAATTTGGAACCGAAAAGTAGGGAACCGAAAGCCTTTGCGAGAACTTTCTTATTAAGTCCGGGACCATTATCTTCAACAATTAATTTATATCGACCGTTCTCTAAGTCTTGAATTTTAACATAAATATCAGGTAGAATTCTAGCGGATTCGCAAGCGTCCAAAGAATTGTCTACTGCCTCTTTTACTGAAGTTAAAAGTGCTTTAGAAGGATTATTGAACCCCAATAAGTGTCTGTTTTTTTCAAAAAATTCTGCAACAGATACTTGTTTGTGATTGCTTTCAGCCATGACGGCATTAAAGGCGCTTTTCTTAAAAAGATTTCTCTTTTCTCAAATATTTTGCGGTCTAACTGCCAAAAATATTGATAATTTTTAAAGGCGAAAAATGAATGCTAATCTGATAATTGATCCTTTAACCATCGGAATGAGGAGCCATGTTGGCTTCCTGCCAAGATTAGTTCCAGTGCTCTTCGAGCAAGATAAACTGCTTCGGGTTTACCTATAATTGATGCAGTTTTGCCCTTAATTGCTAAATTTGTGCCTGTTTGAACTTCAATTGACTTTCGAACTGAGCCATTTCGACCGATAATTCGCGCCCGAAGTACGCCTAATCGACTTTTTGAGTCAGAGTATTCAGTTAATTCAATGATTTCCAAGGTGTTCTCATCATCAAATAATTTCATTGCTGTTCTTGGGTTAAACCCTCTTCCAATAGCTTCAACTACTGATTTAACAATTAGATTTTCACCTTCGATAGTAACGTTTCCGTTATTTGAAATTTTAAGTTTTGATTTGCCCAAATTCTCGATTCTACGTTTAGTTGTTCCTTTTGGTCCGATTAAAACTGAGACTCGCTCTTCAGGTATATTTATGTAATCCATTAGAATTCTTCGGCTTCAAGTAAGTCCTTTAAGTGTCCTTTTTCTTTTAGCCATTTAACTTGAATCGGTTTGTAGTTAAACAAAATGTTTCCTTTACGATCGCCCTCGTATTCCCAAGGTTCAATTATGACAATGTTTCCGGGTCGAACCCATAATCTTCGTTTTAGCGCTCCAGGGATTCTTCCCAGTCGTTCTTTGCCATCGGCACATCGAACTCTGGACTTTCCCATACCTAATCGAGTGTCAACAATTCCAAACATTTCCTTTCCTTTCGGAAGTCGAACTCGACCTTCGTCAGTCTTATCATATGCATGACGTCCTCGTTTTTTGTGCTTCTTTTTTGTTTCAACCATAGATTAATCCCCTTATTTTTGTTTTAAAAGTATTGTTATACGTCTCTTTGGTCGGTCTTTTTCCTTATCCCAACCATAATTTCGATAACTTGATTTAATTGAACATTCGAAATGCTTCTTGATTCTACGTGCGGCCTGTCTGGCGATTTGAGCATTTACTAAATAAACATCGGCGCCGTGTAAAACATTGTCCACTTTTGCTATTTTGGGGTTTGAGAATTTGATGTATTTCAGTGATTCTTCGACAAAGTTTTGAGGATTTTTTGTTGATCTTAATTGTAATTTTGCTAAATAATCTACTCCTGACTCTCGAGAACATGCCGGGCAACAATATTTCTTGATTTCAAACTTACCTTCTACGTTTCGAGTCAGCATTTCGCCGTTTCTTTTGCTTGTAACTTTTAGCATCCCTTCTTTTCCAAATTCCAATATTTTTGCTGAAACTAAGATCTCTTCATTAGGAAGTACTAATGAATTTTGGACTCGTTCTTCTAAAATTTGTTCTGCAGATTTTAATCCTTTCATCCAGAATCCCTTGTTCAAAACTTGCTCGCACTTTACACAGAATAATACATTCTTTTGCTTAGGAAGCTTCACAATTGGTCGATTAGAATAACATGAAACGCAAAGACTTTCAACTAGCTTGTCTGTTTCATTACCGCATTCCGGACAGAATCTAGATTTAATTGACATATTAGATTCAAATTTATTTTGTTTAAAAGGTTAGTGTTATAGCTTTATTTTGGCCAATCTCTTGATTCTTTCCTCTGTTGTTGGATGAGTTGAAAATAATTTTAACATATTTCGGCTACGGAATGGATTTGAAATAAATAAGTGTGCACTTGCTTCAGAACCAAATCTCATCGGAAATCCTTTTCCGTATCGTTCCAGTTTTTTTAGTGCAGATGCCAATCCTTTGCCATCTTTAGCAAATTTCGCCCCAATTTTATCTGCCTCAAATTCCCTACTTCGACTAATTGCCATTTGAATTATCATAGCGACAATTGGAGTTATAATTGAGATTATTAGCAATGAAAAAATGTTTCCATTTCGATTTCTGCTACCGAAAATTGCTGACCATCTGGCCATTGTTGCAACGAAAGATATTGTTGTTGCGATGGTTGCTGCAACCGATCCAATCAACATGTCTTTATTCTTAATGTGAGCTAATTCGTGAGCTAAAACTCCCTTTAGCTCTTTTTCAGTCAATAGTTCGATTATTCCTTCTGTTACTCCAATAACTGCGTGAGATTCGTTTCGACCAGTTGCGAAAGCATTTGGGTTCTTTGAAGGGATTAAGTATAATTCCGGCTTATTCATTTTGTTTTTCTTGCACAAATCGTTCAGGATTTGATGGACTCGAGGGTATTCCGATACTGAAAGTTCTCTTGCACGGTACATTCGAAGAACGAATTTATCAGAATACCAATATGCTCCGAAATTCGTTATAATTGCGAAAACTAATGCAATAGTAATTCCTTGCTGCCCTCCTAATAGGGCTCCAATTGAAAGCAATATTCCGCCCAGTGCACCTAGCAATAATGCTGTTTTGAAGTGATTTTGCATAAGTAAATAGTAATTATTAAATTTAAAAGAGTTCTCAATATAATATGTTACTCAAAACTCATTTCAGCATTGGACTGTTGGCTTTTGCAATTCTAATAACTCGAGATATATCTATTCCTTTATTAGGTACTTTGACAACTCCGACGGTTGCGGCAACAATTTTCTATTTATTCGGATTGATGGTTCCAGATATTGATTCGCCTCATTCCAAAATAAGTCGACATTCGCCTTTCGTTCATCACATAACTTCGATTTTCACGCGACACAGAGGATTAGTTCACTCATTCACCACTGGGCTAATCGCTATGTTTGTCATGGCCGTGATCTTATCTAAACTGGATTGGAATTTAATGTTAGCAGGTTGGTTCTTCATTGGATATGCGGTTCACTTATTGACTGATGCTCTGACGCCGCACGGAGTACGGCCGTTTTGGCCATTCTCACACCACACATTTAGAGGACCAATAACAACCGGTTCGTTTTCGGAGAAAGTTATTTCAGTAATCTCATATTCTGCCGGAATGATTCTAATCGTTCAAAGTTACACAAATCTTATATAATCACAATCTCAATTAAGTATGTGGCCAAATCTAAACCAAAAAAGAACAAACAAGTCGATAACGGAATTAAATTCTTATTTGGTGTTTTTGCTGCAATTATGTTATTTTCGGGTACAGTTTCGCCGAATCAAGCAATGACTATCGCCGAAAATCAAGTAAATTCTATTGTTTCTTCGCAAGGTCTTACTGCAACTGTAACCTCTTATGTTCTTGAAAACGGATTATACACCGTATTTGTGGATGTTGGTCAAGGCGATTTAGTCCAAGAAGCTGAAGTTTATTTAACTCGGGACGGAGATATACTGATCGTCGGCAATGCTTATGAAACTTCGGGTTCAGAAGATGGTCCTGATCGAGCAGAATTTGAACTAGATGGTTCAGAATTATCACTTGGTGATCCAAATGCACCTGTAACGGTTATTGAATTCTCAGATTTTCAATGTCCGTTCTGTACGCGGTTTTATGAAGGTACAATTAAGGAATTGAAAGTTAATTATGTGGATACAGGAAAAGTATATTATGTATACAAGCACTTTCCGCTTTCATTTCACGCATCTGCACAAATTGCAGGTGAAGCAGTAGAATGTGCAAATGAACAAGAAGCATGGTATGAATATCACGCTAAAATCTTTGATGCTCAAGATGGTGATTTCACAAAATCTGACTTGAAAAGCTGGGCAGTTGGAATTGTTCCAGACACAGAAGCATTTGGTACTTGTTTAGATTCAGGTAAATATGAGTCTAAAATTAAAGCGGATATGGTGGAAGGTCAGGAAGCTGGTGTTTCAGGAACGCCTGCAACATTCGTTAATGGAATTATGGTTTCTGGTGCTCAACCTTATTCCGCCTTCTCAGAATTAGTTGATTCAGAGCTTGGAGAGTAAGAAATTTTTATTAAGATTTTTCTTAAATTCAGATAAATATTCTAAAGGAAATGCTGCGCCAGCTGCAGGTTTATGACCGCCTGCATTTGAATCGTTGAATCCTTTCGTAGATAATTTTAGAAACTGGGAGCAATCTATGTTTCCAGATTGATTTCTGGCTGAGACTTCCACGTGGTCCTTATACAAGCTCATGACTACAAATGTCTTTTCTCGTTCCGCAAAAGATAATTTATTAGAAACAACGCCGCCGATTGCATACTTGGGTTCAATTTCAATTATATTAAGTGCACTGCCGTGGTATTTTTGGGGCTTTGCGTTATCAATAACTTTCTTGATTTCGGCATTAATATCATGATTCAATTCCGCCAAACTTGACTTCAAAATCTCCGGAATAGATTTTGTTAGGAGCATGTCTAGTGCTTCCTTGGTCCTCTTCGGATTTACGCTAGTTGCCGAGTTTAAGATTTGCGCAATTATTCCGGGCTTTGTATTAATCCAGTCCTCTTCATGCTTAAATTTGAATTCGTCAAATGTTTTTTGCATAAACTCGTGCCAAGAATCCGCTGAGGCGTCTGAAATTAATCCCACTGTGACTAACCATGCGAAGTCTTCTAAATTCACTAATTCTGTCATCAAATCGTAAACTAATTTAGCAGTAGGATACTGATATGATTTCTCAAATTTTAGGTTCTCTGGTTTCAAAATTAATGCTTCGGAAGAGATGTTTGTTTTGTGGTGATCGATAATCATTACTTTTGATCCAGTTAATTTAGACATGAATTCGGGGTACTGCTCAGCAGAAACGTCTAAAATAAAAACATAATCTGGATCGTGTTTTAGTATTTCTTCTGCCACTTCTAGCCGAGAATGTCTTCGGAAAGGAACTGTGTTTATTCTATCAATATGTAGTCGATTTAACGCCTTAATCATTAATGCGGTTGCCGGAATACCGTCTCCATCTTGATCATAACTTATCACTATGGAGGCTCCTTGCTTTATCCCTTTTATGAAAGACTTGTATTTTGCAAGCATAGCTTCCCTAACTCCTAAGCTAATATAAAACTAATGCTAGAAATTCTTAAAATATCTTGTGTGAAGAAGAAGTATGAATAGTTTTGACTTCCTAGGTGCAGAACAAACAATTTTTTCTAATCCTGATTCCTTAGATCAAGATTTTGTTCCAAAATTATTGCCTCATCGGGAAGAACAACAAAGATTTCTGGCAACTGCAATAAAACCTATTATTCAAAGTCGTTCAGGAATGTCTGTGATTGCGCACGGTCCATCGGGAGTGGGAAAAACTGCTTCAACGAAAAGAGTTTTGATGGATTTGGAAGAACTTCCCGAAGCAGATGATGTTGCTAAAGTATTCGTCAACTGCTGGAAAGCAAACACCACTTACAAGATAATGACTGAAATTGCGAATCAATTGGGTTTCAGATTCACACATAACTTGAAGACTAATGAAATAATTGATAGAGTTCTGGAGAAGTTGAAAAAACGAGATGGACTCGTGTTAGTTTTAGACGAAGCAGATAAGGCCGAAGATTATGATTTCTTGTATCATATCTTGGAGAATATATCTAAAAAAACGTTGATTTTATTGACCAACGATAATAATTGGGGTTCGAAATTAGATTTTAGAATAACAAGTCGATTAACTCCAGAACTCGTTGAATTTAAAG
>CAZUFS010000018.1:0-9021 GCA_964619795.1 Candidatus Woesearchaeota archaeon
CCTATGTTAAGAAATGAAGTTATTTAAGACTATGGCTCAAAATTTATATATAAAGTCGATGTATGAATTGCATGGACGAAGACAAGGTTCTTACATTAATATTTGCATCGTTGGGAATAATTATGGTAGCTACATCAATCACGTTCTTAATTCCAAAAGGAAATTTAACTGGATTGGCAATATCTGTGCCTACGATAAATCCCCTATTCTTTTTGACGATTCCAGTTATAATTAGTGCATTAATTATGATTTTCAAGTTACCGCGTGACGAAAAAGACCCAATAAAGAGCTATGTTAAATCTTCTCGGAAAAGAGGACTTTCCGAGCTTCAAATTAAGAACAATTTAACGGAAGTAGGCTGGACTGAAGAGTCTTTTAAGAGTCAGCTAAAGTAATTTTGACTCACCGTTAGGCACAAATCGAATAACTTCTTCTGAAGAATAATTAAGTTTTTGCGCAATTAATTTAGTTATTTCTGATTTTTTGTGCTCACCCGGAATAATTGTGAAAAATTCATCAATTTTAGCAGAAATTGCCGAAGTTGGACCACCAATGACTTTGGTTTCATTGACGCCGATGGACATTTCTAGCTTAACATTTAGGAAATTTCGCTTACCTCGAACCATAAAACTGCCTTTATTTAGGAATTCGCCAGGATTTGGAGTTTTAGATACTTGCTCAGGATTGACGTAGAAAACATCGGCACTAGACATATTTAATTTCCATGCGCGCGAATAAGATGCTGTCGCAACTGCAACCTCTTCAATATCTACTTTTTTGGCATCTCGACCAGACTTTAGTATGAAAAATGGCGAACCTGACATTTCGGTGTGGAAAACCAAGTCCCCAACTTCAAGATGCTTTTTCATTAGAACTTCATTACTGGTCGCATCTCGACCACCGATAGCTAAGAAATCATTCGAAGTTCGAAACCATCTAAATTTTTCAAACCATTCTCTCTTAACTTGTTTTTTCAATTTAGGTTTTTTAGAAACCGGAATAACAATTTCACGAGATTTGAATTTAGTAAGCATGTTTTTTGCACCTTCAATTTTACGAGAAATTTTCTTATTTTTTGTGTAAAGATCGTTAATTAAATTCTCAATTTTGGAATCAAGCGTTAATTCAACAGATTGTCCATTTAATTTTAAACTGAGTGAGTTCGATTCGCGATTAATTTTCTCCAAAATTTCCATTTCGGCGCCAGCAGACTTGTCCAGCGCACCTTCAACCTCATCCCAAGAGTGGTTTAATCTAGCAGAATTTATTTTCTCCAAAATATTTGATATGATTTCATAATTTTCATAAATTAATTTAATCAATTCTTGATTTTTATCACTTAGCTGAGTTAATTCTTCAATCAAATTCTCCTGTTTTTCAATATTTTTCTTGAGTTTAATTTTGACTCGACTGTGCGCAGTTTCATGCTTAGTTTGAGCCTTCACTTCGAGTTCTCGAGAATATAGATTGTCCAGAGCTTCATTAAATGTATTGAAGTTGGTCCCAGAATGATTAATCAATTCAAACGGAAATGCATTCTTATCAGTTAAAATGGGATTTGGCGAATCGAATTTAGACAATAGCCTTGTTAATTCGGCGTGCAGAGTTTTTATTTCACCCTCAGTTAATAAATCAACATCTTTTTCGAAATCAATTTTTACCTGATTACAAATTTCTTCACCATAAATTTTACCAAGTTTTAATCCGCCAGCCAGAAATCTAATCAGCGAAGTTCCCGACCAGTTTTTAGTTGCTTCAGTAAAATCGTGCAAGTCAACTTTTCGAACATCAAATTCAGAACGCGGATAGACGTAATCGAAACCCTTTTTGACAGTTTTTTTAGAAGTCTCAACTATAACTGCAGAATTTATTATTTTGTTTTTAGAATCAGTTAAAATGAAATTACCTTTGCTGTGCAGTTCAACTATTAATTTTTTTTCACCAGTTTTAGTCTGAAATATTAGTTCAACTATTCTTTCTCCTTGCTGTAAATGAATTCTTTTCAAAATAGAATTGTTTAAGTGGCGCCTCAAAAACATTGCAAATGCGAGAGGAGCAGTGGGATTGTCTAGTTTAAATTCAGACAGATAAATCCCCTTTCCCGAATCAATAATTAACGTAGATTTACCAATATTCGATTTGTGCAAATCAATTCGAAGTATTCTTGTCTCAGGAAGAAAGATTTTCGAGACTTTCGAATTCAAAATCTTTTCATTAAGTTCTTTAACAACTACTTCAAGTTCCAGATTTGTAAGTACTTTCATTCTAAAGGTTGATCTTCAGTAAGTTTGAAATACTCATAAAACTTTCGAGTTGGACAAAGTTTTTTGCTGGCACCGTCCTTTTTCGATTCAAGAAATCCGTTTTCAACAAGTTCCCGAATGTGACCATATGCTTTGTTGCTTCTAATCCGAACAACATCTGCTTGACGAATGCTCTTCTTGTGTGCGATGTAAGCCAGAGTCTCCAAAACAGCCTTACTGATTTCGGGCCTAGCAACTTCCTGAACAGTTTCAATATGTTCATCTTTTACGGCCATCTTCCAAGTAGAATTTTGATTAATAATTTTTAATCCACTAATTCTTTTTGAATAATCTTCCTGTAATTCAACTAGCAACTTTTTCAACAAACCCTTTGAGGAAACTCCTGAATGGCTAGATAATTCTTCCAGAGTCAATCCTTTCGGTCGACAATGTAATATTGCCTCAATTTGTCCTTTAATTTCGTCCATTCAAAACCTCCAAGTAGATTTTATCAAAAGGTTTTTCTTGATGAATATTCAATTTACCCGTGTTTGCTAAGTGTAAAACTGGCAAGAAGTTCTGAACTTTGTCAGTTTCATCACCTTTATCTAATAGCTTTTCAAATAAAATTTTTGCTTTATTTTTCCTAAACAAATCCAACAGTCGCGAGTTTACAGTTTTGATTCTATCTGTCAGTAAATCCTTCTTGGAAACAAAAATTTCTTCAGGATCAATAATTTTCTCGATTCGGACCCGTCGTTTTTCTCGTCGTTTATCCACCTCAATAGCTTTCTTCAAAGCACTCATTAATTCAACGACGGTAACTTTCCGTTGTCTCGGTCTAACTGTCCGCGGTTCAATCAAATATTTCTTTTTTGTGTTATGTCTAATATGCCGCGCGAGGTTCATAATTTTTTCTTCATCCGGGTCAATGTAATGATCTTCACCATATTCAAAGTCCTCAATTGGAATATCCTCTTCATCATTTGTAAGGAGTATGAAATCATCTAAACCTAAATGATTCGTTTTAATTTTCAACATCAATGCTGCCGCAAAAACCACCTTTCCCGAAATTCTGAAGTTCAGACTCTTTAAATTAGAAATTGTATTCAGATATTCATCGGAAAATTTGCTCAAATCAATATCCCAGGGATCAACTTTCTTACTTCGAATTAATTCATAAATAATAGATTGCCATTTAATATCGTCTTCTGAAAAAATTGCGTCATAGATTTTATTTGTACCCATTATTTTACCTTCATGCTACTAATGAAAGACTCCCCCTGTTTTTTATTCATCCAAACTCCGTGCAACAATTCTGCCGAAGACATAACTGAATCTTTGTGAGAGATGATAATTAGTTGCGAGTTTTTTGCGTATTCCTTCAATAACTCCGCCATTTTATTTACATTAACTCCGTCAAGAGGCGCATCAATTTCATCTAATAGATAAAACGGCGAGGGGTTAAACTCCGCAATTGAAAATAAGAATGAAATTGCCACCATTGCTCTTTCTCCTCCTGACAACGCAGTTAACGAATTGGCCCCAGGTTTTATTACTTTAATCATGACTCCTCCGTCAAACGGATTATCTTCATTTTCTAAGATAATATTCCCCGTTACAACATCGTTATTTATGCTGGAATAAATTCTGGAAAAGTTAGTTGAAATTTTGTTAAATGTTTCCATGAATACATTTTTCTTTTTGGTTTCAATTGCATTAATTACGTCAGCAATAGATTGCCGCTCAGTATCTAATTTAGTTACTCGCCAATTCAATTTTTCCCACTCTTTCCGAACTTCCTCATAAATCTCCAAAGCCTTCATATTTACGTTTCCGAGCGAATTAACTTTATTTCTCATCTCGGCCTGCTTCTGTTTGGCTGCTTGAATTGTCTTCAAGTAAGGAAGAGTCTTCATATTTTGATAAGGTTCAATTTCTTCCCTAATTGCGGAAAGCTCAGAATCAAGCTTCGCCTTGGCTATGTTTAAAGTATTAAATTCCTCATTTTCACCGAGACTCTTCAAATCAATTTCTTTAATTCGAGATTGTTCTTTCTTCAATAAATCACCAAGTTTTGTTTTTTCAGCAAACAATTTTTTCAGCTGACCATAGAATTCCTTTTCAGTCTTTTCCATATGCTCTAATCGAGAAGTCTTAGTCTTAACGTTTTCAGACTCAGTATTTATTTGAGTATTAAATTCAACTTTTTCCTTTTCTAATCCCTGAACAACTTTGCTAATATTTTCTTTTTCTGGAAGCAATGCGTTCTCAATTGTGGCCTCAATAGTAGCAATTTCAGCATTCAAATTAGATCGTTCAGAATCAATTTTATCCAAGTCTTTCTTTTGTTTACCAAATTGAAGCTCCTTAGCTTTAGATTTCAAGCCATTTCGTTCAATCTTTGTTTTTTGTAAAGAATCGGTCAAAGCCTTCAATTCTTTTTCAATAGTTTTGAATCGCGCAGAACCTTGTTTCTGTTCATTTTTCAAATCTAATAATCTATTTTTTAGTTCAGCCGAACTTTCTGCAGGTTCTTCCAACACACCCATTCCGGATTCAATTTCAGACTTCTGTTTTCGCATTTTAATTAATTCTCTATCAATACTATCTCGTTCTTTTTCCAAGTTCTTGACTTTGCTTCGGAAATGGTCAATATTTTTCATTAAGTGATCTAATTCATCATCGCTCGTTTTCTTGGAGAACGAAAGACTGGTTTCTCTACGGTACCCTCCACTAATTGAACCACTTCTGGAGAAAATATCTCCTTCCAAAGTCACCATTTGATATTTACCAATACCTAATCGCTTGGCAGTTTCAGTATCATTAACGATGACAGTGTTTCCCAGAATATTTTCAAAGACTTTCTTGAATTTAATTTCAGTTTTAACTAAATTATGAGCCATATTCACGACACCATTACCTCGCGGAACGGAGGAATTAGCATAACTATTAATTTTATTTAAAGGAAGGAATGTTGCTACTCCAAGCCTCTTTGATCGCAAGTAATTCAAACACTTAATGGCAACCTTTTCATCTTTAACAACAATATTTTTCAATCGTCCGCCTGCAGCGACCTTCAATGCAGTAGAATATTCTTCATCAACCTCACCTAATTGCGCAACAGTACCATATATTTCACCTAACTTACCTTTGTATCTTAAAATGGCTCCAATCGCCTTATCTCTCATCAAGGCCTCATGAGATGCATTCAACTCGAATTGCAGTTTGTTTAATTTAGCCTCTTCATCAAGCATTTTTTTACGAAGCTCTTTAATCTCAACGAAAATTTCAGAGTCTCTATCGCTCAGAGAATTTATCTCAATTAACGCATTTTTGTAATGTGTTTTAATGTCCTTAGTTTTTTCAATTTTATTTTCAAGAATCAAAACTTCTTTCAGAGTCTCACTCAATGAATTTATTTTAATTGATAGAACTTCTAAATTACCTTTCAGAGAGGCCCGTTCTTCAACATAATTAGTTTTTTTACCCTCTAATTCGGAAAGTAGGAATTCTTTCTTTTCAATTTCTTCAGCCAAATCATTTACAGATAATCCCGAAACTCCGAGTGATTTTTTGATTGATGATTCTCTTGAATCCAAACCGTCATGTTTTTTTCTCAACGTTTTGAGTTCAGCTTCGTTAAGCTTGATTTTACCTGAAATATCTTTCAAATTTTTATATAGTTGCTTACGTCGATCTTCAATTCGTCTAATCTCATTATTCGAAGATTTAATCAACGACTTTCCGTTCTCAATATCAAATCTCAAATCTTCAATTTCCTTCTGAATTTCGAGTTGTTCTTCACCACCCTTTCTCTCAATTTTACTTTCAACATCCTGAATTTTATTTTCGACGAATTCAATCTTTTTGTCTGATTCATCAATTTGCGACTGAAATTTAGAACGCTGTTTCTCAACTTTTCCTAATTTAGCTGCAACATCTTGTCGTCGTTTATTAGCAGTCCCCAATTTCAAATGAAGCTCAGTCGATTTAGCAGATTTTTCCTCAGAAAGATATGACTGATATTTTTCAGCAGTTTTCTTATCTGTTTCCAATGAATTTAGATAAGTTTTCTTCTCATTCATAACAATTTGAACATCTCTCAATTTGGTTTCAACTTTATCTAGTTCCTTTATTGCAGATTCCTTTTTCCGTTCATAAACACCGATTCCAGCAATCTCCTCAATTAGTTTTCGCTTATCTTTTCCAGACATAGTGATGAATGAAGAAATATCTCCTTGGAGAATGATATTGTGCCCCTCGGGTCGAATTTGACTTAATTCTAACAATTCTAAGACTTGGGTTCGAGTTGCACGTTTACCATTCAGCCAATATTTTGTTTTACCTTCCTTAGTAATTTCCCTTACTAATTCCACCTTTTTACTATTATTTCCAAAAATTCCCGATGAATTATCGAAAGTTATTGATACAAATCCACCCTTTGCTTTAGTTCCATCTTTTGTATAAACTAAATCACCGTAATTGTCTGCTCGAATACTCTTGGTCGAGAGACGACCCAATACGAAACAAAGCGCATCCAAAACATTGGATTTGCCCGAACCATTTGCACCAGCAATACAATTAAATCCCGGACCAAATTGCAAATTCGTATGATTGTTAAAACTCTTAAATCCGCGAAGCTTAAGATTAGTGATATATGTTTTACGCATGGCTGTTTATTGACGTCGAGCTATAAAAAAACTTTGATGATTAAGGACCAATTCTATCAACATCTCTCGGGAAGAGAACGGCTTCCCTAATGTTAGGCAACCCCAGAATAAATGCAACCAATCTGTCAATTCCCATTCCAAATCCACCGTGTGGTGGAGCACCGAATTTGAAAGGAGTTGTATAAAATTCAAAATCTTTGGGTCGCAACCCTTTATCTTTCAATTGTTGAATAAGAATATCGTAATTATGTTCTCGTTGACCACCACTAGATATTTCATTGCTGTTGTAGATTAAATCAACATATCTCCCAATGTTTTCATCATGCATGGCATAGAATTTAGTAAAGTCGCTCGGAAAATTAGTTAAGAAGAAAGAATCTGTTTTGAATTTAGATTTAACAATCTTTGCTAGTTTTCTTTCTAACTCCGTTCCAATATCCGTACTTGGTTTAACTTTCAAAAGTTTACATGCATCCAAATAATTGATTCGAGGAAACGGCAATTTCGGAACAGTAATATCTTTTCCAAGTAAATCTAATTCGGCCCGACCTTCTCGCTTAACTCGTTTTAGAATATAAACGAGTAATCGTTCTTGCAATCGCATTACGTCTTCAATACCGTCAATAAACGACATTTCAACATCCAATTGCCAGAATTCTGTCAAATGTCTATGAGTATGAGATTTTTCTGCACGATAGCTAGTTCCAATTTCATAAGCTCGTTCAAACCCACTTAACATGATTAATTGCTTGTAAAGTTGTTGACTTTGATTCAATGCGACCTTTTTACCAAAATACGGCAATTCAAACAACTCTGCACCACCTTCTGCTCCGGCACTCGATAATTTAGAAGTCTGCATTTCGATGAATTTATTTTCGCGCATGAAAGAATGAATTGCAGACAAAATAATTGATCTTATTTTGAAAATCGCTAAAATCTGCGGATTTCTCAAATCGATGTATCTATAATCTAATCTCTTGCTCATATCGGTTTCTATTTTTTTACCTAAAAATTCAATTGGTAGAGGTGTTACTGCTTTAGACAATAAATTCAGTTCAAGCAACTCTAATTCTTTTCCTCCAGATCGAGCCTTACTTTTTTTCACCCGACCTCGAATTGAAACGACACTTTCCCTAGAAATACCGTTTAACTCCTTCATCTTAGGATAACTCGAAGTAGCAACAATTTGAAGATAACCTTCTCTATCACGAAGTTTCAAGAACGCCATTTTACCTAAAAGTTTACTTTGTTCAACAAAGCCCGCAACAACAACTTCAGTACCGAGTCGAGATTTTTGAACATCAGAAGTCGTAACTCGCTTTGATAGATTAATCATAGAGTTTAGTCTAGACGAGAATATTTAAGACTTACTGGAAGTCAGACAAACTAGACTGATTTTGATTTTCCAAGTTCTTGTAGGTCGACCAACACTTCCTCAAGTACTTATTTATTGGACCTCTAAAATTATCTTTGAGATACGCAACACACAGAGGATCGTGAGGATATCCTGAACCGACGTCTGCGTCAATTTCAGATTTTATTCGTTCAAGCTCACGATCTCGATCAACTTTAGCTAAAATTGAAGCTGCCCCGGCGATTACATAATTTAAATCTGCTTTATGCTCGGCAATAATTTCACAATCAATTTTCAAGTGTTCTTGAATCATGACACCAAACTTGGCCCCACCGTTTGCAGGTTCAGGAGAATCTACCCAGACTTTGGAAGGGGCCAATTTGTTAATAATTTTTCCTGCGACCAATGCTTCCATTTTATTCAAATTTATGCCTGAAAAATTGTAATTATCAATCTCTTGGGCGCTAACTGAAATAATTTCATAAGAATCGACTATATTGATTATTTTATCATATAGGTCTTCTCGTTTTTCCTTTGTCAAGAGTTTAGAATCTTTAATCCCCAAAGTTTCTAATTTTTTCAGATTTTCTTCCGATGCCGAAACGCCCGCAATAACCATCGGACCAACAATTGGTCCACGACCTGCCTCATCGATACCACAAATCATATCTTTGCTACAGATTCAAATTTATAAGCTTGATGACGGCCATCAAAACACTTTTAAACCAAAAATTAAAGCTCAAACCAGCGA
>CAZUFS010000019.1:0-8421 GCA_964619795.1 Candidatus Woesearchaeota archaeon
AGGTAAAGGTGCGTCCGGTGCAGGACTTACTGCAGCAGTTGTTAAAGATGAATTCCTTGGAGGTTGGGCTCTAGAAGCTGGAACTTTGGTGTTAGCAAACAAAGGTATGGCTTGTATTGACGAATTGGATAAAATTTCATCGGAAGACCGGAGCGCTATGCACGAAGCTATGGAACAACAAACAGTAAGTATATCTAAAGCGAATATTCAGGCAACTTTGATGTCTCAAACATCAGTGTTGGCAGCGGCGAATCCTAAATTTGGGAGATTCGACCCGTTCAGACCGGCACCAGTTCAAATTGATTTGCCTCCTTCTCTGATTAATCGTTTTGATTTAATGTATGTTATTCGAGATATTCCGAATGCCGAAAATGATCAAAGAGTTGCTAAACATGTTTTGGCATTGCAAGGAAATATTGAATCCATATCTAGTGAGATTGATAATATGCTATTGAGAAAATACATTGCTTACGCAAAGCAGAACTGTTTTCCAAGTTTAGGAGTTGCAGCCTCAAAATTAATTCAAGATTACTACGTAAAAATTAGAGGAAGTGTTTCAGGAGAAGGAATTCAGAGCATTCCGATTTCTGCAAGACAATTACAAGCAATTGTTCGTTTAGCTGAAGCTTCTGCAAGAGTTAGATTATCAAAAAAAGTTACTGAATCTGACGCAAAACGGGCAATTAGATTGGTTGAGGAGACTTTGAAGCAATTGGGGACTGATCCTGAAACTGGAAAAATTGATATTGATCGGATTACTACGGGTATAACTGCAACAACTCGGAATAAAATGTCAATAATTCGACAGATTATTGAAACTCTGGAATCTCAATTCGGTAAATCTGTTCCGAAAAGTGAAGTTGTTAAGGAAGCTGAGACTCAGGGAATCGAAAAATCTAAATCTGACGAAATATTATCAAATCTGCTTCGTTCAGGAGATTTATTCGAACCTAAATCGGGATTCATCCAAAGATCGTAGTCGAATATACAATTTAATATAAATGAAGTGTAATAAATAAATTCAAAATGGCCATAAAACGTTCAACAGCATATCGAGTAAGAATTGCTGATGTGGTGAATAATCAATTTGTGAAGCAAGAGGGTTTTAATCCGAGTTATATTGAGCTCGACGGCAAAAAAATTTCGAGAGTTAATTTGATTTCGACGGTGGTTGGTAAATATACTTCTGACGACGAGAACTATTCTGCTCTGACTTTGGACGATGGTAGTGAAACAATTAGAGTTAAAGGATTTGGTCCCGAGGTTTTGAAACTAAAAAGTGTTAATGTTGGTCAAATTATTCGATTAATAGGTAAAATTAAACAATATAATGATGAAAAATATCTGACTTGTGACGTGGCGTTAGCACTTGATCCAAATTGGTTAATTGTTAATGAATTAGAATTGGGAAAATATGTTCCAAGTGAATCTAAACCTGAAGTTACTGCTCCCTCTGAGCCTCAATCGGAGGCTTCAGTAGAACAGCCGATTACCGCATCAGATTCTGAAAATCCCAATACTACTGTTTTGAATTTAATTCGAGGGGAGGATAAAGGCGATGGCGCATTAATGGAAGTTGTAATTTCTAAAAGTGGTTTATCTGAAGATGCTGCCAAAGATGTTTTGTTCTCCTTGCTGAAGAGTGGAGAAGTTTTTGAACCGAAAAAGGGTATATTGAAAATTTTGGATTAACGAAACCTTATTAAATGCGGTTTTGAAGTTCAAGTTATGGCTTGGAAATACAAATACGAGCAATTATTGAAGAAAGCATATAAGAATCTTCCAAAAGTTAGCACAAAAACTACTCGATTTGAAGTTCCTTCTGTTGAAGGTAGATTTGAGGGTAATCGAACTGTTGTATCTAACTTGAATCAAATCGGTAAAAAATTGGGTCGAGATGTTAAGCACTTGTCCAAATTCCTGTTAAAAGCGCTGGCAACAACAGGTGAATGGAAGAAAAATAGTTTTTACTTTGTTGGAAAATTTAATTCTAAGCGATTAAATGAAAAACTGGGTAAATATGTTAAGGAATTTGTTACATGCACTCAATGTGGAAAGCCAGATACTTCTTTGAAAAAGGAGAAAGGAATCACTTTCAAGCAATGCCAAGCGTGTGGTGCACGAAGTTCTGTTAGATCTATTAAATGATATTCTGTTACAAAATTCACGAAACACAATTTGGAAATTTAATTGCCATTTGTGACGAAGAGTTGAAGGGAAAAACGCTAGACAATAAAGGAGTTGAGTTTTTTGTTAATCCTAGATTTTATTGTGACAAAACTGCGGGAAATGAGATTCTAGAATTAATTTCTAAATCAAATGATGGAAATGTTGTTGGAAATAAAATTGTGGATTTATTACTAAAAGTTGAAATTATTTCTGAAGAAATGATTGTCTCGATTGGTGGCGTAAAACATGCCCAATTTACAATTTTATAATAACGGTAATAATTTGATTGCTGTATAAATACCAACAATTGCTCCAACGATTATTTGATTATATGTGTGCCCAGTTAAATGCTCGAACTTAGACCATACTGATTCGTTAAAATCGAATACTACTCCGAACATTTCATTGATGTAATCTGAGGCTTTGTCAAAATGGAATTTTAAGTCTACGACTGTTTGTATCGCCAAGATTCCCAATATAATCGTTGACATTAATAGATTTGTTACACCGCCTTCCAGAATATAGATTACAGTTGCACCTCCTGCCAAGAAAGCAGTATGGGAACTTGGCATTCCTGCCTTATTTCCATATCCTTTCCAAAAAACATCAATCATTAATTTTCGTTGTCTTATTGAATAAAGTATCATTTTGATAAATTGAGAAATTCCTGCCGATATTGTGGCCACCACTAAAACTGGATGAAATAAAATCTCGCTAAGTAATGTAAACATAATTTCATATATGTGTTTCCACTTAAAAGTATTACGAGAACGCAGCGTTTATAAATTTGGAAAAATGGAGCAGTTCATAGCCCTGTAGTGTAGCGGTCAATCATCTTTGGTTCTGGGCCAGAGGACCCCGGTTCAAATCCGGGTGGGGCTATCTCGAATTATTATGGGAAGATTTATGAACGAGTTTTGGCTTCATTAATTATGCGACGAGTGCTATTTATTCTCCTACTTTTGTTAATTCCGATCAGTTTTGCCTACGTCGAAGAAACTAAATTGTTTAACTCGGGCGAATCATATGTTATTAACACAAAAAACATAACTGTTCATAATATTTTTGAAGATAAAATTAGAGTATCTGTGGATGACAGTCAAATAGAAACTCTGGACATAAATGAAACTGATCGTTTGGCAAACGTAAATTTAACTCTTAATGGCATTGTTTACATTTCTCAAAATGAAAGCTATGCAGAACTATTTATGAAAGTCATAAAGAAAAATGAATGCTATGCAAACTCGGCATGTGACGATGGCGATGACTCAACAAAAGATACTTGTAATTTGAATACAAACATTTGTGAAAATGAATTAATAACTTTGTGTAAAGATAATGACGGTTACTGTCCTCTAAAGTGTTCCACTTACTCAGATAATGATTGTGAAACAGTTTGTAATTTTGATAGTGAATGCGATGATGATAATCCTTGCACTACTGATGAATGTACGGGTGATTCAAAAAATAATGGCCGGTGTATCAATGATCCCGTCACGACTTGTAGAAGTAGTGATGAGTGTTGTCCATACGGTTGTGATTATTCAGTAACTTTCTCAGATTGGAGAGATTTAGATTGTTCAAAGAATAATAATTGTCGAATTCATGAAGATTGTGATGATGGCGTAAGTTACACCGCAGATTACTGTGTTGGAGACGGAATAGTTATTGAAAAATCTTGTTTGAATACTGAAACTTTGGAGTGTATTGGTGATGATGGGTTGTGTCCGTCAGGTTGTGACGGTGGCGTTGACACCGATTGTGAAAAAGTTAGTTCAACCTTTGTATCATCGGAATCTTACACTTGTCCAAAGGGTGAAATAAAAATGGAGAATAACTTGGAATTTTATTGTAATGGTAACATTTACATTCCTAAGAAAATTGGTAAAAGCATTTGTGAAGCAGATTATGAATGTCGTATAGGTAAGTGCGACGACGGTAGATGTTTGAGTCAAAGCGATATTGATGATGCAAAATCTAAATACTATTCTAGTGTTGCGTTCAGCGCATTTCTAGTTTTGTTTGGATTATGGATAATCTATTTATATCGATTAAAATCGCATAATAAAAATCTTTAAAAAGTACTAATTGTCGAGATATAAAATGATAATCGTAGGCGATAAAATCACAAAAATAAATGCGGTGAGAGGAGATTTACCTCGAGGCGTTGGAATTGAAAGTAAACCTGAAATAATTGGTGTAGCAAAGAAGGAATTATTTAGTGCTGGTGAAAAGAAAGATGGTGTATCAATAGATTATATTTACACTTCCAGCTACGGTAAAAAAACATCAATTGAAATTGAAGGTTCTTTATTCGTTGTTGGTGAAGATAAGGCTTTGAAAGATTTGATAAAAAACTACAAGAAAAACAAGAAGTTGGACGATAATGTCGCGACTGTTGTTTTGAGACGAATCTTTGAAGTTGGAATGACAAATTCAGTAATTATTTCACAAGCAATGGGTCTTCCTGCACCGATTCAAATACCGCGAGTTGTTCCAAAGAAGTAATTACACATTTCTTAGGAAAAAACCGTTATACTGAAAGGTCGTAGGAACCTATTTATATTTTTCTCCGTACAGGTTTATATGGCACTTCTGTGGTGGAAAAAAGGAAAAAGTTTTGACATATTTTTAAGGGATAAGCCCGTAGAATTGTTGTTGTGTTTGACACGGCAAAACACCAAAAAGTATCCTTCACTTCTTGCAAAGGAAGCTAGATGTACTTATTCTCATACCGTTCACTTGCTCCAAAAGATGGAACAAGAAGGATTGGTTAGATTTGAAAAAAATGGTCGATTGAAAATCGTCCAATTGACTGGAAAAGGTGAACGAGTCGCGACCAGTTTTGAAGATCTTGGAAAAATTTTGATGTAAGAACGAAAGTTCTTACTCATCTCTTCTTTTGTAAACTTTATTTTTGACTATATCGACTTTACCATAATACTTTTCAATTCTAGAATCTATTGAACCTCTCTCCGAACGCACAAATTTAGGGAATGGTGAATATATGGCAAACTTTATTCCTAGAATAGAATATATACCTGATCGGGGAAACATAACTTCTTGCGATATACCATCTATTTTGATAGTTTTCTTCTTTCCAATTAGGTCTTCTAATGATCTACCCATTAGTTTCTACCGAATAATTCGTTTATAAATTTTATCTTCTGTCAAGTTCCTTTGCATATTCTCTTAGGCGCTCAGCACTTTGGTTTATTACAAATGGAACCAAATAATTTGATACTATATTATCGATTTTGCCGAATTCGGTGATTCTGTATCCGTCATGATTCTTTTCAACTATTTTCAAATCTCTTAATCGTTTGATTTGTCGAGAAACATTTGGTGCAGATGCTCCTGTTTTACCTGCTAATTCAGTGACAATGTCTTCGACATCCAAGGTTTTGTTACGTTTTCGGGCCTTCAAAAATAAATGGAAAATATCTACAATTATATCTCGACTCTCTCCGGGTTGTAGAAGTCCTAACGATAATAAAAATTTCCTGACTAGCTCTTTTTCCTCAAGACCATAGGGCTGTTCATATTTACGAATAGTTATCTCTTGTAATGGAATATCTCGAAGGGCCTTCTTTGCCATATTAATAATGCTAAATGAAAGTATTTATTAATTTCTTTATCGAGGCGAAAGAATGAAGTGTTTGGTAACTGGAGGAGATGGTTTTATTGGCAGCAAGATTGCTAAAAAATTGGATTGTGAGTCGTATGATTTGAAGTCAGGTAATGATCTTCTAGACAAAACTAAGTTGGAATCTGCATTGGAAAATGTTGATATTGTCTTCCACACTGCGGCAAAGATTAGTGTTCCTGAAAGTCAAGAAAAACCCGAAGAATATCGGAAAGTGAATGTTCAAGGTACTAAAAATATTGCAGATTTGTCAACTTCGAAAATTATTTTCTCAAGTAGCGCAGCAGTTTACGGAGAATATGATCGTAATGTTTCAGAAGAAGATGAACTTAATCCGGAATCGAATTATGCTCAAAATAAAATCGATGGTGAAAAGATTGTCTCGGGAGCAAATGGAATCTCTCTGAGATATTTCAATGTTTATGGTCCGGGACAAAGCAAAGAATATGCGGGAGTCATCTCGATATTCATCGAGCGAGCCTTGAAAAACAAAGATATTATTATTTATGGCGATGGAAATCAAAAACGAGATTTTGTTTATGTGGACGATGTTGTCGATGCAAATATTGCGGCCATGAATTACTCTGGAAATGAAAAAATATTCAATATTGCTTCTGGAAATAGTGTAAAAATTAAGGATTTGGCAGAAAAAATTATTGAATTGTGTAGTTCAACTTCGAAAATTTTGTATCAAAAACCACGCAACGGAGACATAATTTACTCTTGTGCAGATGTTTCTAAGTCTAAATCTGAATTAAATTGGTCGGCAAAAATTGATTTGAAAACTGGTTTGAAAAAAACAATTGAATTTTTCAAATAATTTTTGACCTATTTATTGTTAATATTGACAATAATTCAGAATATTTGATTTAATTTCAATATAGACAATAATTAAGCAGATTTTCCCAGTAGTTTAGAGTTATTCCCAAATGAGGCTAAATATACTATATACTGATTAAAACTTTTGATAAAAAATTAAAATCTATATATAATATTTGCAATATTGTAAATAATTATGTAAATTTTAGAAAACATCTAATTTCGTCCAAAAATATATCTAATTTGGTCAAATTAGTTATTTGAAACTATCAGTTCGTTTAATGTATATTATACGAACTATCAAAATTCTTAATAATAACCTATCCTTCTAACATATATGTTGCATCGATTGGAGTCCGAATTAAAGATTAGAGGATTTAGTCCGGAAACTATCAAAGCATATATTTTACACAACGAAAAATTTTTGGAATCAATTAATAAAAAACCTCGAGAAGTTACGGAGAGAGACATTAAAGAATATTTGGGAGAACTTCTTTCTCGAAAATATTCGCCAAGAACTGTTTCATTAATTCGCGCAAGTTTGGTTTTTTACTTTCGAGAAATACTTGGAAAAAACGTTAAAATCAGGGCACCAAAAGTACCTTTTACCCTACCCTCCGTGCTTCAAAAAGAGGAGGTTAGAGCCATGCTAAATTCTGCAAAAGACCCCAAACATAAAATCATAATTAAACTTCTTTATTCGTCCGGTTTAAGACTTAGTGAACTGCAAAAAATGAAGGTTTCAGACCTTGAACTAAATCAACGAATCGGATGGGTCAGAAAAGGTAAGGGTCAGAAAGATAGAATGATAATTTTGTCCGAAGACCTATGTCGAGATCTAAAAAAATATATTGAACATAAAGAAGAAGATTATTTACTTCCCGGAAGAAAGGAAAATCATCCGATTTCAGTAAGACAAATACAGAAAATAGTTAAGAAAGTTGCAGAAGGTGCGGGTCTAAAAAAGAATGTTCATGTTCATACTTTGAGGCACAGTTTCGCTACACATCTCCTTGAAAACGGTACAGATGTTCGAAAAATTCAAGCATTATTAGGTCATGCGAACTTAAACACAACTCAAATTTACACCAAAGTTTCTAACACTGAACTCCGTAAAATTAAGTCTCCGCTGGACGAACTCTAAACACGTGTTTAGATGTGTTTAAACACATCAATTAAAACTTTTGATAAAAAATTAGTTATTTTATCTTGAAGAAAATACTTTTTTCATCCAATCTTTTTGCTAGCAAACCATACTTATGCATCTTATTTAATTTCAAACTTGCATTCCCTCGAGAAATATTAAATTTCTTTGCGATTGTCTTTGCATCAACTTCTCCTTGTTCTTTAATTGACTTTACTATCAATTCTTCTTGTTCAGATAACTGACCTTTGTCGACAATCTCTGTTATTAATTCAGGTTCAGACTTTACCTTACGCGCTTTTTTGGTGGTAACTTTTCTATTCTCTAAACGCGATAATCTGTCTTCAAAAGAATCCAATCTGTCATGAATCTTATCAATCGATTGATTTGTGTTTCGAAGAAGTTGTTCATTCAAAATTTTTGCTTGAGTTAAAGGATGTTCTTGAAGTTCTTCATACATATCTTCCCAAGATTTGAGAACTTTATGTTCTTTTTTCTGTTCTATCTTCTTTTTTCTTTTCAGTAATTTCCGAAGGACTGTCTTTACAACCATATCATGTGTTTAACACGTGTTTAAGTGTTTAACACCTGTTTAGATGTGTTTAACACGTGTTTAACACGTGTTTAACACGTGTTTAGTAAA
>CAZUFS010000020.1:0-7568 GCA_964619795.1 Candidatus Woesearchaeota archaeon
TTAAATTTGTCATGGATTCTGAATCAAAAAATCTTTTGAGAGGTTCAAAAATTGAGTATTTAGATACTCTGAATGAATCTGGTTTTAGAATATCCAATCCAAATTCTGAAGAGTCGTGTGGTTGTGGTAAGAGTTTTGCTTAATAACTAAGCTTATAAACGAATTAAAATTGGAACTAATATGTTAATAGGTAATAAAGAAGACTCTAATTTGTATAATGAGTTGTATAATACTCTGCAGAGTGTTGATACTATACTTAAGGAAATTAGAACCAATTTTGGTGAATGGAAAACCTATTTTGGGAATAATGAATTTCATGAAGCGGATGCTCTAAAAGATAATCGATCTAGATTAATCGATAAATTTTATGAAATAAATGGTGCTGCCGGAACTATTTGTGATAATATTGTTGCGGAGTATGAAGGTGATCAAAAAAAAGTAATGTATGATAAATTTAAATCTGGATTTGATTATGAATTGGATCCTTATTGGAAAGATTTTCTTGGACACCCCTTAAAGTATTGTGCTTTACTAACTGACTTAATTATTGAAGAAACTGAGTTTACTTTTCAGCAATCTGATAGCAGAAATTTGAACTTTATTATAGATAATGAATAGATCATAGTTAAATTTATATATTCTAACGATGAGATATACTTAATGGCTTTTAGAACATATAAAGAACAATTAGCTCATGTTGAAAATGAGCAAAGAATAATGATGCAACATATTGATAAATTTACTAAAATGAAACAGGAACTATTAGTCAATGATATTAAATTTATAAATCAAGCAAGAATTCTGAAGCGAAAACTTGATAATCAAAGAGAATTGATTAATCGGGTAAAAACTGAACGTGGAAAGAAAGGTCTTACTGAAGCTATGCTAAAGAAAGAAAGATTCTTGGCTAACCAAATCGCGAGTGTAGAACCTCACTTATCTGAAATCATAAATTCTGCTGAAAAATTAGGACAAGACTTGAACTAATAGTAAACTTTTTAATTGAATTTTAGACATACATACTATGACAAATATGTGGCACGACATTCCATACGGCAAGAACTCACCTGAGATAATCAATGTTATCATTGAAATTCCGAGCGGTAGCAAAGACAAGTATGAATTAGATAAAGAAACGGGTTTAATTATGTTAGACCGAGTTCTAGAAGTTTCCATGAGTTATCCTGGAAATTATGGTTTCGTACCGCAAACACTTTGTGATGATGATGATCCTCTTGATGTAATTTTATTAACGCATTCGCCATTACATCCAGGAGTATTAGTTAAAGCCAGACCTGTAGGAATGTTACACATGATCGATAGTGGAGAGTCGGATGAAAAGATTCTTGCAGTTCCTGCAAACGATCCGCGGTTTGATGAAATCAAGGACTTAAAACAAGTTCCTAAGGCATTCTTAGATGAAATTCATCATTTCTTTGATAGATATAAGGATCTTCGAAAGAGTAAAGTTGAAATTGGAAAATGGGCGAACGCTCGAAAAGCAAAAAAGGCTGTTAAGAACTCAATTAAACTCTACCACGAGACTTACAAATAATTTTTAAGATAGAATTATATATCTAATTCATGGAAAAACCCATTATTTCGCTGAAAAAAGTTTGGAAAATTTATGATATGGGCGATTCTAAGATATATGCAAATAAAAATATATCTTTGGATATTTTCAAAAACGAAGTTGTATTCATCGTTGGAAAGTCTGGTTCAGGAAAGTCAACATTATTGAATATGATTGGAAGTTTAGATTATCCATCACGAGGTAAAATTTTACTTGATGGAACTGATATTTCTTCGTTAGAGGAAAGTGATCTCGCTCAAGTTCGAGGGAAGAAAATAGGTTTTGTATTCCAATCATTTAATTTGATTAACAGTATGACTGCCTTAGAAAATGTCATGCTTCCAATGACTTTTCAAAATATATCTGTTGAAGAAAAGACGTCTCGGGCAAAAGAAATTCTAAATAAAGTGGATATGAGTCATCGATTGAATAATCTTCCAAGTGAGCTGTCGGGAGGTGAACGACAGAGAGTTGCAGTGGCCCGTTCATTGGCAAATGATCCGGAAGTGGTTATCGCCGACGAACCGACAGGTAATCTTGATACAAAAACTGGGAAGATGGTCATGCAATTATTTAACAAAATCCACAAAGAAGGAAAGACCGTTATAATCGTGACTCATGATTTAGATTTAGTAACTCGAACACGTGAGCATAAAGTATATAAGATTGTAGATGGAGAGATAAAATAATGCGAAAAACAATTTCAGTTTTGTTATTTTTAGTATTAATTTCCGGAGTATCGGCTTATTCTGAAACGTCAGGAACTACTTCGACTACGCTAGAATTGCCGATTGTCGAAGGTAGTAATATCATTTTAGAAAGTTCTACTTATGAACCTGCACCTGCCGAACCTGGAAATTATTTAGATGTTTACACAGTAGTGCGAAATGCAGGAAGTGGAGAAATGCAAAATTTCTATGTTGCTGTTGAACCATCTTATCCATTTTACTTAATGGGTTCTGAAACGGGATATGAATTTATTGATCAATTGGTTCAAGGAAGAGAAAAATTAATTGACTTCAGAGTTATGGTTGACGATCAAGCACTTGGCGGAAATTATAATCTTGAAATTAAAGTTTGTAAAGATGCTTTCTGTAATGAAGAAGTTAAAACACTGATTACTTCAATTTCGGTAAATACTGGCGGAAAACCAAACTTAGAACTTGGTATTGATGATTATGAAGTATTTACACCAGGAAGTCTTGGCGAAATAATCATTACATCAGTAAATAAAGGTAAACAAGGCGTACAATTCTTGACTATTGAAATGGTTGATACTGAAGATTACGATATCATTTCTTCTCCGCGGAAATATTTGGGTGAATTAGAAACAGATGATTTCGAAAGAGAAACCTATCAAATATATATTAATCCAAACATTAAAACTTCCAAAGATGTTACTGTTTTACTGGATGTTGAATATTCTGACAGTAATTACAAAACTTACAAATCTCAAGAAGAAGTAATATTCAAAGTATTTACTGAAAGCGACGCCAAAAAAATTGGATTGGTTCAAGGGAGCTCTTTTGGAATGACTGCAATATTAATTTTAATTCTCGGATTCTTCGGATATCGATGGATGAGGAAGAGAAAGAAAAGAAATGTTGCGTGAGTATATTTTAATTGCTTTAAATAATCTTAGACGAAGAAAACTACGTAGTTGGTTAACTGTCATCGGGATCATCATCGGTATTTCTGCCATTGTTTCATTGACACTAATTGCTCAAGGTACGGAGAATGCAGTTAATCAAGCATTTGAAGAATTTGGTACAGATGTTATTTTAGTTCAAGGTGGTGCCACATTCAGTAGACCAACACCGGGAGAATATGGTCTTGAAGATAGAGACATAGATTTTTTTGAATCATTTGGTGAAACGGATATAGTGATACCTTATGTTTATGATACTCAGGAAGTTGAATATAAATCTGAAAAAAAATATCCTATTGTATATGCAATAGATACTGAACTTTGGGGTGAATTTTTAGCTAGATCTAATTTTGAAGTTGAGCGCGGTCGAAATTTTCAACCTGGTGAAACCGGTACGGTTGTGATAGGTTGGAAACTTAACCAAGACTATTTTGAAAAAAAGGTTGATCTAAAAAGTCGAATTAAAGTGGGTGGAAAAACATTCAAAGTAGTAGGAATATATGAAAAAGTAGGAAATGATGGTGATGATACTTCAATTGCAATGTCGCTCGATGATGCTCGAAAAGTTTTTGCTCCTGGCGGAAAGGTTACTGGAGCTCAAATTATTGTTAAAGAAGGAGTAGATTTAGATAAATTTGTTGAGGAACTTGAAGAAGAATATGAAGATTATAGAGGCGATAAAAATTTTATTATGAGTACCTCTTCGGCGATATTAGAACAAATAAATAATATTTTAGGAATAATTCAATATGTAATTGTAGGTATTGCAGGAATTGCTTTAATCGTTGGGGCAGTTGGTATCGCGAATACAATGTATATGTCTGTGCTTGAAAGAACCAAAGAAATCGGTGTTATGAAGTCAATTGGTGCAACAAATCAAGCCATTATGACAATCTTCCTGATTGAATCTGCTTTTTTCGGAATTGTGGGTGGCATAATTGGGAGCATTATTGGAATACTAATGGCATTGGGTGCAAAATATGCTATTGAGGCTTTTAGTCCCGGCTTACCGTTCCTAATTTTAATTGACCCTTATGTTATAACTGGGGCGATAATCTTCTCAGCAGTTGCTGGAATATTATCAGGCATTCTGCCAGCAAGAGCTGCTTCAAAATTAAATCCAGTCGATGCTTTACGCTACGAGTAATAAAAATGTCTGGGGAAAGTAATTCCCCGGTAAACAAATTTGGTGCCAGTAATCTTAGTTACCGGTTCAACAAGTTATATCCAAAGTACAATCCGGATAGTCCTACTACATAGTAGACTAACATGGACAACATTCCTCCGCCTAAGTAAGATACTAAATCATAACCTAGCGCAGTAGTTCCCCAATTAATAGCTCCAATAGCAACTAACCAGTTTGTGATACCTTTCATATCCATATTGATATCAATTAATTAATGTATATAAACATTTTGTATAATTTATCTATAAAAAGAGGTAGGGGAAAGTAGTTTTTCCCCGGTAAACAAATTTGGTGCCAGTAATCTTAGTTACCGGACAATAAACCGTATCCCATCCACAATCCGGATAGTCCTACTGCTGCGTTCCATGCTGTTCCTAGTCCGCCCAAGTAAGAAGTTAAATCCATACCTGCGAATCCAAGAGCAACATTAACTGCACTAAGAACTACAATCCAAGTTGCAGCTGTGCTTAAGTTTCCTTTCATACTCGAAGTATGCCTCTTGTCCTATATAAATATTATGTAGAAGGGTAAATATGGGAATTATTTATAAAAAAGCACGAGCTTAGGATATTATGCGCAAAATAGACTTGATTCTAAGAAATACTGTTGAAACGATTACTTCTTCAGAATTAGATAAATTATTGCGTTCTCAAAAGACTCCGTCTGTGTATATCGGAGCTGCACCTTCGGGAAAAGTTCATCTAGGATATTATATTCAGGCAGTAAAATTAAAGGATTTTATTGATGCGGGTTTGGAAGTAAAATACCTTTTAGCAGACATACACGCATATCTGGACGATAGAAAATCACCGTGGAATCTAACTAAGGCACGGGCTAGATATTACAAAGAGGCTATGACTGCCATTCTGAAGTCGATTGGAGCAGATACAAAAAAGGTAAAATTTGTCCTGGGTTCGTCTTTCCAACAAAAAAGGGATTATATTTTTGACTTATACAAAATAATGGGTCTAGTTAAGCTAAAACGAGCAATGAGAGCCAGTTCAGAGGTAGTTCGACAAGTTGACAATCCAGATTTGGGTTCAATGAATTATGCCTTGATGCAAGCGATAGATGTTCATCATATCGGAGCAGATATTGCTTACTCCGGAATTGATCAAAGAAAAATTTACATGTTGGCACGAGAGGAAGTTTCAAAATTAGGCCACAACAAACCAGTTTGTCTATTCACTCCGTTAGTTGGATTAAGCAAAAATGGGGGAAAGATGTCTGCATCTAATTCAGGCTCGGCGATTTATTTAGATGATTCACCTGCATCAGTTACTAAAAAAATAAGTAAGGCGTATTGTCCTGAAGGCATTGTTGACGGAAACGGAGTATTTGATATGATTAGGCATGTTATCTTTCCAGTTGATGGAAAATTTGACATTGTTCGTCCTGCCAAATTCGGCGGAAATAAGACATATTTATCTTTAACTTCTCTTGAGAAAGATTATAAATCAAAAAAAATACATCCTGCTGATTTGAAATCTAGTTTAGCAACTGTGTTCAACACTTATCTTTCAAAGGTTAAAAAACATTTTAAAAACAAGCAACACATTATCAACGCAGCTTATCCAAAATAAAGTTAGTCTTATAAATTTCTGTAACTTAAGTCTGTTATGAATAAAAAGATACTTCAGATAACTCTAGAAAATGCTGTTGAATTTAGTGGTAAAGCGAGTCAAAAGGCGGTCGTAAACAAAATTATTCCGACTCTAAAAGATAAATCAAAAATCTCGGCCATTGCAAAAACTGTTTCAAAAACTATTTCTGAAATAAATTCGTTGTCTCTTGATGAACAAATCAAAAAGTTAAAAAAAATTAATCCTTCATTTTTTGATCCAAAGGAAAAAATAAAAAAGGAAATAGTGGAATTGCCTAACGTTAAACGGAATTTCAGAATACGTTCTGCGCCATCTGCGTCTGGGCCACTACATATCGGACATGCCTTAGTTCTATCAATAAATAAAATATATCGAGATAAATATAACGGAAAACATATACTTCGAATTGAAGATACTAATCCTGAAGGTAATTATAAAAAATTTTACAAAATGATAGAAAAGGATTTTACTTGGCTAGTTGGTAAACCTGATGAAATATATATTCAATCTGATCGAATTTCGACTTATTACAAACACGCAGAAAAGTTGTTGAAGTCGGGGCACTTATACGTTTGCGAAGAGAATCCAGAAAAAGTTCGGACAAAAATTAGAAAGAGAATCTCTCCTCTGGGCACAAAGAATTCTGCTTCAGATAACTTGTCAAAATGGAAAAATATGCTTTCGGGAAAATATAAGTCTGGTGAAGCGGTTGTTCGAGTCAAAACAGATTCTCGTTTGAAAAATCCCGCATTGCGAGATTGGATTGCATTTAGAATAAATGAATCTCCTCATCCGCGAGTTGGTAAAAAATATAGAGTTTGGCCAATGATGAATTTTGCTGTCGCAATTGACGACCATGAATTAAAATTGACGCATGTAATTCGAGGTAAAGACCATGAAGATCAAACTCGTAGACAGCAAAATATTTTTAAATTTATGAGTTGGAAAATTCCCGAATATATTCACCTAGGCAGAATTAATTTCAAAGGTATGAACATCTCTGCATCTGAAATTAGAAAGGGTGTGGAATCGGGAAAATTCTCCGGATACGATGATGCATCTGTTGAAACTCTTGCATCTTTAAGAAAACGAGGATTCAAACCCAATGCAATCATAAAATACTTCTATGAAATTGGGCCAACTAAACGAGACAAAAATGTTGAAAAAGAAGAGGTCTATAAAACTCTGAACGCTCTTAATCGGAAGGTTCTTTGAGTTTAATATTTTGGAGTTTAATATTTTCCATAAAATAATTCATTGCAATTGACGGTGCGTCATTATCAAAATAATACATCATTTTGATTCGGTTTGATCGCATTAATTCATCCGATAATATATCTAAGATTTCTTTATATTCTTTATCTCTTTGAGATAAGGAATTGTATTCTACTTCAAATATTTTTCCAACATGAAGGGAATTATCTAACTTATCTATCAAATTTTCAAGTAACTCCTGTCTAAATTCAGACAATTTTTCAATGTTCTTGTCAATTTTTTCGTAATTATTCATTGTTTACTCCAAACTATACTCTAATAATAAAGTTTTTAAAGAGTTTG
>CAZUFS010000021.1:0-7348 GCA_964619795.1 Candidatus Woesearchaeota archaeon
TCACATAAAAATACGTCTGCATTTTTTGCTAAATCAACAATTTGATCGCAATATGAAGTATCGATTGCAACTGCAAATTTCTTTCCTGATTTCACATAAGTAACTTTTTTCCAACTAATTTTCTTCCCGTCAATCGTAACGTCCTTTTTCAAAGTCAAATCTCGCAGAGACGGATGTTTTGTTTTTAATCCCAATTCTTTCAAAATATTAGTATCAATCCTCAATTTTTCTTTCTCTTCAAAAGCATAACCCAAACAAGGAATGGGATGACTTAATAAAACGGCATTAACTCGGTACTTATCATTTTCAAGAATTGTAGTTACTTTTTTCGGATTTATTTCTTTAATATATAATTTATAACTCAACCTGTCCGATTCATATGCTTTCATAATTGCGTTCAATTTACTTTTTGTTCCAACCGGACCATATATTTCAAGCCGAGAAGTTCTACGATTCATACCCATGCTCTGTAAAAGACCAGGAAGTCCCAATACGTGATCTCCGTGCCAGTGAGAAATGAAAATTTTAGTTATTTTCTGAGGATTTTCATTAGAGACTCTGAGCTGTCTTTGTGTACCTTCTCCGCAATCGAATAATAGACTTTCTCCAGAATAATTCAACAAATTTGCAGTATGATTTCGAGTTCGTGTCGGAAATGCTGAAGACGTACCAAGTATCCTCAATTTCATAATTGAATAACTTTTTTAATGTATAAAAAGGTAATTTTTTAATGGAATCTGGAAAACTTGTCGGAGATAAAACGGTTCTTGAAAGTACGAACCTACACACTAAAAATTTCGGAACAGTCGATTCTGGAAAACTAGTATTGAGTTCGGAAGAGACACTGTTTCTAATTGAGAAAAAGAAAATAGATATAGGACTGTCATTTACCAATGCCCTAAAGAAATTATCTAGAAAGCAAAGAAATCTGGCTGAACGATTTACAGTTTATCGAGACATGCGTTCAAAAGGATACATTCTTAAGAGCGGTCTAAAGTTTGGCTGTGATTTTAGAGTATATGAAAAGAAGAAAGACCACGCAAAATGGCTTTTGTTTGTCACTAAAGATTCAGAAAAACTTCAGTGGAAGAATTTTTCAGGTATGGCAAGAGTTGCCAATTCAACTAAAAAGAATGTATTAGTTGCAATTGTAGATTCAGAAAATTCTCCAACTTATTTTGAAATTTCTTGGAAGAAGATATAATGGAATTCGTGGGATGGGTGTGTACAAATTGTAAACGAGCACTAAATTCTGGAAAACAAAAGGTTCAACACGATTCTAGAGTCAAGTGTTATGGATGTAATAAATCTACAAAACTATCGAACACAATTCATTCCTCAATTTCTAGAGATTCACTAGTAATAACTGAATGGGTAAAACAATATAATTCTACCAAATCGTAAGTCTGAAGTGGTTATCCTTTAACCACGATTTATGCTTATTATAATCTGGACACATATCTTCAACATGTTTCCAAAATTTTTTCGAGTGATTCATTTCTAATCTATGACATAATTCATGAATTACGACATATTCAATAACTTCAGGAGGTGCCATTGCCAACTTCCAATTAAAATTCAAATTGCCTCTATTTGAACAAGAAGCCCAACGCGTCTTTTGGGATTTTACAAATATTTTGTTGATTCTAAATTTATCATCAATATTGTGTAAATCAACTAGACCTTCAACAATTCGTCGAGTCTCATTCCGATAGAATGATTCATTAATCGGACCACTTATTTCTTTACCTAAGTGTAAATAAGTGTTTCTTGCAGATTCATATTTTTTCCAACTATGTTTTATCCAAAATTTCTTTTTCGAAACAAATTCATCTATAAATTCAAGAGGTATTTTTTGACCAGCATTTATCCTAATTCCATTTTCATCAATCCTTATGGAAACAGATCTACTATTTGTCCAATTAATACAGTAAGGTATTCCTAAAGTTTCTAGCAATTTCATTTAGAATGGTAAGAATGATTGAATAAATGGCCAGATAAATGGAGACAGTGCAACCAAAACTCCAATAACTAAACTGTGTGCCCAACGTTCATGTGTTCCTGGACCCCTTGCTCTTGAAAAGACTGCAGATTTAGCATGCACAACAATCATTGCAATTAGACCAAGCAAAAATAACATAATGTATTGATTAGAAAGGAAGCTAGGTAATCCCAAACCAACTACGAAATCAATGTTTAATGCAGCAAAAGTTAAGACAATAACATAAACCATCGAAGAAAGACCGTGCATAATTGTAGATTTAGCATCTCCCGATAAGTCAGTTACCATAAATATGATATCAATAATACCTATAATTACGCCCCAAACGACCGCACCAATAATTTCCAGCGCCATACTTCTTATTGCTCTGTGTCCTATATAAAATTTTCTCGGGCAAAGAAAGTCTTTAATATCCTCCTCCGTAGGTTAATTATGGTCGATATTTCTGCATTTATCAAGAAAAATGGTCTAATTTGGGGCCCAGAACCAGAAATATATGAAGGAATCGCAGGATTCTACACTTATGGTCCGTTAGGTAAATTACTCAAAAATCGAGTAGAAAATCAAATCAGAAATACATTTTCAAAATACGAATTATGGGAAGTTGAAACGCCTCTAATTGCTCCAGAAGTTGTGTGGGAAGCATCAGGACATTTGGGCGGATTTACTGACCCGTTAATTAAAGATGAAAAGGGAGGATTACATAGAGTAGACAAATTAATTGAAGAACAACTTCTTAAAGATGGAAAAAATCCAGATGATTTCAATATCGGGAATATGAGCAATAAAGAATTACTAAAATTCATAAAGGACAATAAAATATCTGCTCCGAACGGTAGACAGCTACGAGAAAAAATCGTAGACCACAATTTGATGATGGAGACTACAATATCAACAGAAACACGAGCATTCAATCGTCCAGAAACTGCAACATTAACTTATCTTCCATTCAAAAACTATCATGAGTATTTTAGAAAAAAAATGCCTTTTGGCGTTTATCAAATTGGAAAGGCTTTCAGAAATGAAATATCTCCTCGAAATAATGTTTTGAGAGGAAGAGAATTTACTCAAGCCGAAGGTCAAATTTTTTTATATGAATACCAAAAGAAGGAAATGGAATTATCTAATGAAATTCTAGAAATGGAACTTCCGTTTTGGTCCTACCAAATGCAAGATGAAAAAAAGAACTGGAACAAAATCTCAATTAAGAGTGCGCTAAAGAAAGGTCTAATTAAATCTAGAGGTTACGCTTATTCTTTGGCAATTTCTTACGAATTTGTAAAAAATCTAAAACTCCCTGAAGATAGAGTTAGATATAGACAGCACAACCCAAATGAGTTGGCTTTCTATGCAGAAGACGCATGGGATTTAGAAGTTAGAACAAACTCTCAAGCATGGGTAGAAATCGCCGGAGTCCATGATCGAAAAAATTATGATTTAACTCAACATCAAGGAAAATCAAATACCTCTCTAAAAGTAGATGGCGAAATCCCTCACATTTTGGAGATAGCTTTTGGAACTGATAGAATCACTTATTCACTAATCGATATTTTTACTGAGGAAGAAAAAGTTGACAAAGATTCTAGAGTGGTCTGGAAGATTCCCAGACAATTAGCGCCAGTCAGATTCGCAATTTTTCCTCTTCAAAAGAAAGACGGTCTTCCTGAAAAAGCCAGACAGATTTTCAATAATCTATCTGAAAAATATCAATGCATCTACGATGAATCTGGTTCAATTGGAAAAAGATATCGTAGACAGGACGAACGAGGTACACCTCAATGTATCACTATAGATTACCAATCTCTGGAGGATGGAACTGTAACGCTCCGGGAAAGAGATAGTATGGAACAGAAAAGAATAAAAATTAAAGACCTAACTTAAACAAATGTTAGTTCGGATATTCGGCCTTGCAGATTTATTGGCAGCACTGTTTTTATTAACTGTAAGTTTTGATAGTGCATTTCTTAATATCATACTAAAATCGTTAATGGTAATTCATTTATACAAAGGTTTGATCAGCTTCTTTTAAACCTCAAAGTCAACTTCTTTTTCTTCGGTGTCCGAATCTTTATTTTCTTTTAGTGCCGCAAGATATAGATAATCTGAAAGACGATTCAAATATTTCAATAAAATTTTATTTATTTGCCTCTCTTGCGCAATTTTAACTACTGCTCGCTCTAACTTACGAGATAACGTTCGAGACATATGAATCATTGAAGCAATTTCAGTTCCACTTGGTAAAACAAAACTAGTTATGGGACCAACTTCATTTTCAAGATATTTACAAGCCAATTCAATTCGTTCAAGATGTCTTTCTTCAATCCTTTTTGTCCGATTTTCATGAGTTGTCCCTAGAGGCGTAGCAATATCTGCACCCACAACAAACAATTCATTCTGTATTTTTTCAAATTCGATTTTATATTTTTTTGACTGAATAAATCCAATAAAAGCATTCAATTCATCAGAGATTCCAATTGCCTCGATAGTTGTAGAATTCTTACCAATTCTTGTTCCATCAAACAACGAAGTGTCACCGTTGTCACCATTTTTTGTAGAAATGCCCATATTATGAACAGCCGCTAGTTGCTCCACAGACGTCACACAATTCACAAGCGCCGTTACGTCGCATCATCATTGCACCGCATTCGCCACATTTATTTCCAGTGTAACCCATGGCCTTTATTGAATCATCTCTTTCTTCCTCTTCTGACAGAACTTCAGGAGATCCAGTAGAAGCAAGTTTTGTTTGAATTATTTGTTGAGAATATTCTCCTTTCAATACATCTTCAACTTTTCTCAAAATAGGATGATCTTTCCATTCAGAAAAACATTCATCAATTAATTCTTGAGTATCGTGATCTCGAGATAAAGAGAAACTCAACGTACTACTTATGAAATCTAATATTTCTTGATTGCTCGGTGTAGTCTTAGGCATAACTAATTTAATTTTAATCAATTTACCGGAGGCACTTACGTTCGTATGCACATAAAGGTCTTGTGGACCCACTTTATGATGATTAATTGTTTCTACTGTTTGAACTTCCAATTTTTTATTTTTGCCAGTTTTGACAGCAACTTTTTCATTAAATATTTCTTCAAGATCAGAATTAATTCCCGAAGTAGACGATAACGGTTGACTTAATTTACTTTCGTCCCGATAAAGTGCAACTGCCTTAATCATTAATTTCCAACTATCATAATATGCAGATTTAATATCTTCGATACTAACTTCCCGAGGCATATTAATAGTTTTACTAATTGCGCCAGAGATAAACGGTTGAGCGGCGGCCATCATCTTCAAATGACCTACGTGATGGATGTATCTTTTCCCAGTTTTACCACACTTATTTGCACAATCAAAAATTTTGTAATGTTCGCCCTTCAAATGAGGTGCACCTTCTACAGTCATAGTTCCACAAAGATATTCGTCAGCCGCAGAAATTTCTTCTCGACTGAATCCCAAAAAATTCAACAAATTGAAATTAGCATTATTTAATTGTTCATCAGTTAATCCCAATTTATTTTTACAGAATTCTTCTCCAAGAGTCCACTTGTTAAATATGAATTTAATTTCGAAAGCATTTTTTGATTCACGTTCTAATGCTTCCAATTGTGTTTGTTCAAATCCCTTTTCACTCAATGTTTTAAAATTAATAAATGGAGCATCTCTGATTGAACCATGCCCAACACAATATTTTTCAATGTCATGTATTTGATCTTCAGAATATCTTAATTTCTTCAAAGAAGGTTTTAGCGAATTATTTACAATTTTAAAATATCCGCCTCCCGCTAATTTCTTAAATTTGACAATGGAGAAATCCGGCTCAATCCCCGTAGTATCACAATCCATAACTAATGCAATTGTCCCTGTTGGTGCGATAACTGTAACTTGAGCGTTTCGATAACCGTTCTTTTGACCAACTTCTAATGCTCGATCCCACGAGGAATGCGCTGCAGTTAACATGGACTTTGGAACAAGTTCCTGATTTAATGCAGTTGGCAAAATAGTTAGACCCTCATATGAATCAGTTTTAGCATCATAGGCGGCTCTTCTATGATTTCTAATTATTCTCAACATATTATCTCTATTTTCTTCATACTTGGGAAATGCCCCTAAAATCGAAGCCATTTCTGCAGAAGTAGAATAGGATTCTCCACACATTAATGAAGTGATTCCTCCAGCGATTGCCCGACCATTTTCAGAATCATATGGAACTGCCATTTTCATCAAAAGCGAACCAAGATTTGCATATCCTAATCCGAGTGTTCTGAAATCATAACTTCCTTGAGCAACTTCTTTGCTTGGGAATTGTGCCATCAACACAGAAATCTCTAAAGTGATTGTCCAGAGTCTAACTGCATGTTTAAATGCATCAATATTGAAAGTTCCAGTTTCTTCATCAAAGAATTTTGTAAGATTGATACTTGCTAAATTACACGCAGTATCGTCTAAGAACATATATTCTGAACAAGGATTACTTGCATTAATTTTACCGCTTGATGGACAAGTGTGCCACTCATTAATTGTAGTATCATATTGAATTCCTGGGTCTGCACTTACCCATGCACTCATAGCAATATCATTCCACAATTTTTGTGCAGGTACTTCTTTGTAAATTTGACCATCTGTCCGATTAACTAAATTCCAGTTAGTATTCGAATCCAATGCGTTAAAGAAATCATTTGAAACTCTAACACTATTATTACTATTTTGACCAGAAACTGTAACATATGCATCTCCTTCGTAGTGAGTATCTAATTTTTTGAATTCCATCTTTCCAATTCCTTGTTTGGCTAATTCGATGGCTCTTAAAATCATTCTTGCAGGAATATTATTCGTGTGTGCAGTTTGAATCGCAGTTCTTAATTTCTTATTATCGGTCAAATTAACTCCAGATTCATTTGCAATCGCTAAAATTTCATTCAAATATTTTGAACAAGCGGTGTTACCTGCAACCAACCCCGCAACTTTATCTTCTTCGCCAGCTTTCCAACCAACAAAATCTTCAATTTCAGGATGATCGATATCCAAACAAACCATTTTTGCAGCTCTTCGAGTTGTTCCGCCCGACTTTACTGCGCCTGCTGCTGAGTCATTAATTTTCAAAAATGACATCAATCCAGAGGAAGTACCGCCGCCTGAAAGAGTTTCACCTTTTCCTCGAATGGAAGAAAAATTAGTTCCAACTCCAGATCCGTATTTGAAAATTCTTGCCTCTCTCGTAACTAGATCAAAAATCCCACCTTCGTTCACCAAGTCATCTTTAACAGATAAAATGAAACAAGCGTGCGGTTGTGGTCGAGAATAAGCATCTTTTGAATATAACAATTCCTGAGTTTTCGGAT
>CAZUFS010000022.1:0-7000 GCA_964619795.1 Candidatus Woesearchaeota archaeon
GCTACAGCAGAATAAAGTTTGATGGAGGGGTTTTCCCCTCCACCTATTCTTTTTTCCGATATTTTTTTTAATTAAACTCTCTTGAAAGGACTATGAAGATCAAAGCAACCGATATAGTCACCTTTATTGTAATCTTTGTATTAGTTAGTGGTCTAACTGGACTAAGCATGTACCGAGAGGACAAAAATACACAATTGCCTGAAAATTCATTCTATTTTACTAGCGATACCGGTAGAGAATACTTATTTGCCGAAGATGGCGGAACGTTTATTGCTTACTTACCCTTGAGTACAGGACAATATTATACTATGGGTTTCAGGGTAGACCCTAGAGAGATTAGGGAAACTCCAATTGATTTAGCAACAACAAATGCCACTTATGCTGCAAAATCAGTATATGCGACAGTTAATCCTTTAGATTCTCCCGCAAAGGTCGGAGTTGCTAAATTACAATTAGCTCGTTCAATTAGTTTAATGAACCCGGTTCAAATCACTGATGCTTATACTCAAGATTCGGACCCAATTGACCCAGATGTGCCAATAAAAACCTGTGGAGACGCCACCTCTGAAACATTAATTATCGAGTTCAAAATCGGGACGAAAGATGAAGTCTACATGGACGGGAATTGTGTAGTCGTAGAGGGAAAGACCGCAGACTCATTAATCGAATCATCAGATAGATTAGGTTATGCGTTAGTCGGAATTTATTAGATTTCTTAAATCATCACCATTTAAGAATTCTTCATGATTTACACCATTAATAATAAGATTGGGAACGCCCTCAACTTTGTAAATATTAATTAGATTTCTGACAGGTAAAAATTCACTAGTATAATCAAATGAATAAATCATGATGTCTAAATTTTCAGACTTTAAGTCAGATAACTCCAATCCTTGCAATAAACACGATTTACATTCTGAAGAAGGACCGTAGAAGTACAAAATCGTATCATATTCATCTCCACATTGCTTGTTAATGTCACTGATTAACAGAAAGTGCTTGATTTCTAGAGAATTATATTGGTTTTTCAAAGTAGTTACGTCAGTATTTTTACTTTCCAAATAAGCCAATTTGTCTCCGAATTCAGTTAATTGGTAATTGATGTCAGCAATACTTCGCTCATCGCAAAGATTATCTTTTGCTAAATCAAATAAGACGTCAAAACCAAGAGATTCAGTATATATTTCATTCTGTAAATCTTGAACTGCTCCGATCTTGCCCGATAAAGATAGATTTCCTAACATAAACCCTCCGATAAAGATTAGAATAGTGATTGCGAGTGCAGCAATTGCCTTAGATTTACCTTGTTTCATATTTAGTTAAAGTGCGCAACCTTAAAATTATTTACCAAACTGTTACGCCAAACTACACCTCCAAATCTTAATTCTTTACCCAATAATTTGTAATAGATTGCACCAATCCACCAAGCAGCGAACAGAAATATATACAAAATAGAGAATCCAATATAGCCGATTTTATAATCTGATTTATCGCTGGAAAACTTGCGAGCCATAAAGAACATAACAATGCTCATCAGAACTGCCAGAACGGCAATAAATCCAACAACTGAAAAGCTATAATAAAACGGATTGAACTTCAACTGCTGTAATAGAAGAAGTGGATTCGAACCTTGACCACCTGCATAGGCTGCAGCGAGCAAAGTCTTACCTAATTCAAATAGCATAACGCTGAATAAATAAATCATATAGAGAATGGATGCGACAGCAGTTGGACCGATTATGGTACCCAGATATCCGTGTTTGGTACTGAACAGTATATTTTTGTACTGGAACATTGCGTCAATATATCCCAAATACCACCTAATTCTTTGCCAGAACAAATCACTCATCTTCTTTGGAGTAATTGTATAAACTGACGCATCGATAGCATTTGTTATCTTATATCGTTTAGATTGAATTCGAAGAGTCATTTCAATATCTTCGGTAATATTTTTTGTATCGAATCCTCCATGTTTTTCAAAAAAAGTTTTACGATAAGCAGTAAATGCGCCAGGAGTTACATAAACAGAATCTAAAAGATGATACACTTTTCTAAGAAATGCCCCAACCAAGTATTCAATATTTTGAATTTTTTGAGATAAATTATATGTTTGTTTGGACTTCATTGTCGGAGCAACAGCCATAACGTTCGAGTCATTAAAATATCCTAACATTTTTTTCAGAACGTCTTTATCAGCATAAGTGTCGGCATCCATTGAAATGAAAATATCGCTTTTTGTTTTTTTGATAACATAATTCATGGCATTACCTTTACCACCCTTTTTCAGCGAGACAACATGCACACCTTTTTTTCGGTACTTTTTAGCAAGCTCATAAGTCTTATCTTTGGAACCACCATTTTCAACAACATATATCTCTAATTTATTTTTCGGGTAATCGATTGCGAGTGCGCTTTCAATAGTTGATGCGATACTTGGTTCTTCATTGTGCGCGGGAATTGCGATACAAACAGTCGGGTACTTTCGGATTCTCGGATTTCCCATCTTGTTAATATTCTCAAAGAAAGTCAACAAAAACAAAATTCCGGTGAAGGTACTTATGAAGAGCGCAGCATAAATAATTAACAAAGAGGCCATATTTTTCTTTAGTATAAACAATATTAAGCCTTATGGACTAAATGACTTATTAATACGGTAGCATACACTCCTTTATCTAATTCAAATGACAATACATCTTTTGAAAATTTCAACTCTCGCGGTTTAATAACCAGTGTTCTATCCGCACCCCAACTCTTCAATTCTGGCATCGATTTCAAGTTAAATTGATCAACATCAATTTTCTCCTTTTTCAATTCTGCAGCCAACAATTTACCAAATTCTGTCGAGTAATCGGTGTCTGCTCCAGGAAGAGGTAAATCTCGATTTTTCGGAAGGTTAGTCGGAATAATAACTTTATGTCCGGGTAAATTAATGCTTTCACCTTCCAACATTTTTGAAACTGCTCGATTCCAAATTAACGATTGGAAAGCATGAACATAAAGTCGTCTCAGAGGTTTCGCAATTTTCCTAATTGCTCCAGCATAGTCTGTTGGGCGTTTTACTAAGTAATTCAGAACTTTACTTTCGATTCCCAAAAATTTAGGACATTCTTTCAGAATTTTTGACCAATTACTCCAGTTAGATATAACAAATTTATCAAAGTCTTTTTGATTTGAATGTTCAGACAGGATTATTTTTACAGCCGCTTCAAAATCAGAATTTAATATTTCTTTACCAATTTTAGCAGTTCCGCCAGAGGAGAATCTCTGTTGACCGAAGTAATTAATAAATCCCTTTCTTACTTCGGGAATCCGTTCTTTAATTTGTTTTCTCTCTTTGTCCGAGATATCTAAACGGATTTGAAAACGATTAGCAACCAGATGACCTAAGGAGATTGGAACATCTCCATAACCTAAAACCTTTAGTTCCATATCAGCAAGTTTTAGTTTTTCAATATCTTCTTTATTTTTTGCAAAAATAGAAATGACTTGACTTGTAACGGCCCGTTTATCTTTTGTTCCAGCAAATCCGATTCTACGTTTAGTAATTCTCAACGCTCGCGCGATGGCATTGATAGCCCTCTGAGTTGTCCAATTGGTTTTCGTAAGAAGAATGTAAACTTGATCACCTGATTTTTTAAGTTTAAGATTATTCACTTCATCAACAACAAAGTCTTCGGGTTTGTCTTTTATCATAATAATTCAATTAGACTCAAACTTAAAAGAAGTGCCAAGATATTCGCGATTACTACACCCAATCCAATTATGAACATGGATTTTCTTCGTTTCAGACCCATAATTTGAGAGGCTAAAATTGCAGTATATGCTCCGCTAACTGGAACGGGAATCGCAGTAAATATCAAAAGTGCCAGTTCTTCCCACCGTTCAAATTCATTCCTATAATAATCTAGTTTTTTCTGAACCTTTTTACCAAATAATTTACGTGAAAAGTCAGAGAAATGAGCGAATCTGAATAATTTGAAAGTGATTGGAATAATAATTAAATTCCCTAATAATGCCAAAGGCATAGCATACCACAAGTTCAAACCTGCTGCAGCTGCACCTACGATTGCAAGTCGCCCCTCTATTAGGGGAGTCCCTCCGGCAATGAATGTAGATAGATATTCTAGCATAGTGCATTTAGTTCAAAAACTTTATAAATGATTTTTAGTAGCAAAGTTCATGAAAGTCTGTGTTTCAACAGGAGCAAATGTAGTTAACCAATCAGGTACGGTTTCATTTCCGTGCCCTAAATGTAATACTAATTTGACCAGATCTGGGTTTGCTAGAACAAATTCAATCAAATATGAATGTAAATGCGGATTTAAGGGATTATAATATGGCACAAGTAGCAGTTATTATGAAAGTCGTTCCGGGAAGTCCGGAAGCAAATTTTGAAAAAATTTCCGCTGAAGGAGTAGAACTCTGTAAGAAATATGGAAGTACCGATCAAGTAAATGTCAAGGAAGAACCAATGGCATTCGGATTGAAGGCGATCTTATTTAATTTCTTAATGGAAGAATCAATCGGAGATACAGAACCGTTAGAAGCGCAATTGGCAGAAATTGACGAAGTTCAAACAGTAGAAACATCCGATGTTCGAAGAGCATTTGGATAAACAAATACTTTTATGTCGAATTTTTATGTTAAATTATGGGAATTCCATTCAAAGATATAGTTGTAAAGCGAGAGATTGACTTTCCCGAATTAAAGGATAAGAAACTCGCTTTTGATGGAAACAATGTTCTATACCAATTTCTTTCAGCCATTCGCGGTCCAGATGGAAGACCTCTAACTAATTCTGAAGGCAAAATAACATCTCATTTAATGGGACTATTTTCTCGAACAATTAAACTGATGGAATACGGCATCAAACCAGTTTTCATTTTTGATGGAAAGCCGCCCGAATTAAAGAACCGAACTACTGAAAAGCGTAGAGCAATTAAGGAAAAAGCTGCCGAGAAATTAAAAGCTGCCGAGAAAGCAGGCGATTTCGAATCGATTCGAAAATATGCCCAACAAACAACTCGACTAACTGGAGACATGATTTCCGAAGCAAAAGAACTTCTTCGAGCATTGGGAGTTCCTATCGTTCAAGCTTTAGCCGACGGAGAAGCACAAGCCGCGATTTTGGCAAGAAGCGGAAGTGTCTGGGCAGTTGCATCTCAAGACTACGACGCACTTTTATACGGTTCGCCAAAATTAGTTCGAAATCTAACAATTTCTCAACGAAAAAGAGTTGCAGGAACTCGAAGCACAGTTCAAGTAAAACCTGAAGTTATAGATTTAAATGAAACTCTTCAACATCACAAAATCTATCGCGAAGATTTAATTAATGCTGCAATTTTAATTGGAACAGATTTCAACGAAGGAGTACGCGGTGTTGGACCAAAGACTTCCCTCAAAATTATCAAAGAGGGCCGAATCGAAGATTACCACGATTTAGTTCCGCGACATTTAGAGGTTTTAGATATTTTCTTGAAGCCAGTTTCAGCAAAAGATTATTCTCTAAAATCTAAAGAAGTCGATGAAGAAAAAGTAATCGATATATTAGTAAATCAAAATAAATTTAGTCTAACTCGTGTCGAGAAGAATTTAAAGTCGCTGAAAAAGGCGTTAGAATCAAATAAACAAGCCGGACTGGGCGAATTTATTTAGCGCTTTCCTTCCATAATTTCAAAGTTTCTTATATCGACGATTAGATAAACTACTCCAACAAAGAATAGGATTACGGTTGCCGCAGCGTAATCCAAGGCTTCGAGATATTTTACAATGTAAAAGAAAACAACTAAACTCAAAATCTTGAAGGCAGTAAATGCACCCTTTCCGTGCACTGCAAAGTATTTTGCAATCGGATTCGCTTCCCGATTAATACCAAATTTTTTCAAGTCAATTATTGTCAGAATTTCATCGATGAACCAAAGTATTCCAACTATAATTAAAAGAATATTATTTATCATATCAAATATTTCTCAATTTTAACTTTCTTTCGAGCAGATTGATGCTTTTCTAAAAAAGAATTAGCCTTTGAAATTGCATATTTCTTTAATTCACCACTCAACATTTTTCCAGATTTATAATCTACGTATATTTGATTCAACTTTTTATCATCTTCCTCAAATAAATATTTCAGATAAAGATAACTCGCATCAATGTCGGGATTACCGCCATATTTTCGATGTTCTGCAAGAGTTTCTCGACCACCCGAAAATGCTCGTTTAAATTTAGATTCTACATCCTTTTTTGAATCGGTTGTATAAATCGCAGAACGTTCATCTGATGAAGACATTTTTCCAGAGCCACTTAATCCTGGCAGAAATATACTAATTAAATCACCGGGTTTTTTCAAACTAAGTTTACCTGCAATATCTCTTGTCATTCTCACAAAAGGGTCTTGATCCACTCCAATTAAAACCAAAGTAGGAACGTTATATTTTAAGGTCGGATATAATATGTGTGCAGCTTGAATTGCAGGATAAAAAAAGCTACCAATATTTTTGCTATCTTTAAATCCCATAACTGCTTTAACAGTAGATATATTAATTTTGGAACTGGCACGAATTGCTAAATTGTAAACATCTTGATTCATATTACTCAAATCAAACATAATTTTAGTTTTCCGCGGGTCAAACCCCAATGCCAGAATATCTTTTGCATTTTCAATAGATGCTTTTCTAACTGAATCATAATCATAACCCTTAACTAAAAGTTTTTCATCATCTGAGAAAGGTAGAAACACAAAACACCCCGTTTGTTTTTGGATATCTCTTACTACTTTAAACATGGCTAAATGTCCCAGGTGCATTTTTGCACTCGGACCCCTTCCTGAAACAATTGCGAATTTACCTTTTAGAATCCTATTCAAATCTCGGTGAGCATATATTCCTCCGCGTCTAACAAGTAAATTATTAGTTCCAATTCTCTTCAAAAGAGCAGGAGTAATTTTTGAGACTCCAAACTGTTTAATCAATTTTTCATAATCAATGTCTCCGGAAACCTCATA
>CAZUFS010000023.1:0-6766 GCA_964619795.1 Candidatus Woesearchaeota archaeon
GGTGGGGGCGTTTACATAAATGGAGAAATCTATTTATATTATCGCTTAAATTTATATGGCATGGGAGATATTGCTTTAGGAAGAAGATCTGATAAACAATGCATGGTTGATAGTGACTGCGATTTTCCAGGGATATTATGTAAATACTGTGCTGACGCAGATAATAATGACAAAATGGAAATAACATATTATTATTGTGTTAACCACAAAGGTTTGCATATGCAATCTAAACACAAGAATTAATTACTCTTTTACCAACAGTTAGGAATTATATCTTTTCTCGACTAATTCCCAATTAATAACTCTAAAATAATTTTTAATGTAATCAGGTCGTCGATTATTATATTGTAGATAATAAGCGTGTTCCCAAACATCTAAACATAAAATCGGAGTAGAAGAAATTTTATTAATATCCATATAAGAATTGTCTTGGTTTGCTGTTGAGTAAATTTCTAATGAACCATCGGATTTTCTACCTAGCCAGGCCCATCCTGAGCCGAACTGTGTCGCAGCTGCGTTTGAAAATTCAGTAACGAAGTTTTCGTAGGAACCAAAATTTGATTCAATTATTTTTTTAAAAGTTGTAGATATTTTTACAGTGTCGGGTTTAGCTAAAGCTTCAAAGAAAAAATTATGATTCCACCAACCTCCGCCATTATTTCGAATTGATTTATTTGTCGAAGCATTTGCAAAAATTAATTTAGGATCTTCGCTAGAAATTTTTAATTCTTTCAAAGTATCATTTGTTTTTTTAGTATATCCTGCATGGTGTTTATCATAGTGTAGATGCATTGTATTGGAGTCAATTACTGGCTCTAAGTCAGAATAGTCATAAGGAAGTTTAATTTGTTTTACCATCAATGTACTAATTAACTAAAATTTATAAACTTAGTTAGTTGATGAAGTCTAATTGACGGCGACCTATGGCCGTCATACATTCACTTTTCAATAATAATCCTTTTATTTAATTGATTAATAATTAAATTAAAATGGATCAATTTGAAAAAGAAGCTAGAGAAATTTTAGATAGATATGATTCAAGTATTATTGAAGATTCAATTTCTTATGAATCTGGACTTCTTAAATGTATGTCAAATAAATATAAATTTGAAATAAATCCAACTGAATTTAAAGCATTCAATAGAAAGACCGATTTTGAAGAATTTAGATATTCTCACAAATTTTTAATTTCATCCTCATCAGATCCGAGTTTATTAGAATCAGCAAGGGCAATCAATGCCTTTCTGAGCGAATATAATGCATTAACTTTAGTAGAAATAGTTGAAGAATCAATATATTCTCTTGAAACTGGTGAAAATTCAAACATTAATTGGAACGATTAATTTTATTTTTAATTTTTTGAACATATTCCTTTCTTTTTATTCCGGCTGTTCTTACAACTTGTTTTATGATTGGATAATTCATAACGTTATCCAAAACTTCAAGTTTTTCCATTAATCCGAAGAATGCAATAGTTAGCAAGAAATAATTTAAAGGAACATTTAGCCTAAAACCCGTTGCATAACCATAACTTCCTGTTCCAATAATTAGAGTTTCAACAACGTAGTCCAAAATACCAACAAATAATGCAACAATTAATACACTTGCTTTGTCAACATTATCTTTTATTATATGCAATCCCCACAGTCCTGCAGGAAGACTAAATAACAAAAGCGTTTCTTCAAGACCTAACAGCACGGTGGATCTGAGATATAAAATTATACCAATCAATGTTAAGCTAAAAAAGATTAAATTTAGTTGAAGATTATATTTTACTTTTTTAGATACAAAATGCACCCATTTTCCAAGAGCACCTGCCATGAAAAACATTAATGGCAGTTCTACTGGAACAGTCCCAAATAAAAACCATACTGATTCATTATATGTCCATAACTCATTAAACGTACCAATAACTTCAACTATTATGTCGAGTATTGCTGCCAAAGAACCAATTATAAAATAATCTCGGAGATTTTTCCATCTTCTTTTTTTAAGGTCATACATTACAATCAATAGAACTAATGAAAATCCTATTAAAAAAAGAACACCGAGCTCATTCATCCTATTAAGATAAAGTCCTATATTAAAAATTTAATCCCAATTACTATTTCTAATTTTATAGTGTTTAGTTTTATACTCCGGGAGTGTACTGATCTTGAGTACGTCTACTACTTCTAACAATCTGTCTGTTAATAAGTATAATTTACCTTCCATATCAACAAGCGAAGTTTTTGCTGCAAAAGGAGTCTCATATCTGTTCCCTCTTATCTCAAAATATTCTTTCCCATTTTTTACTGCGTTATGAATATCTTGAAGAGTATCATGATCTTGAAAAGCAAGTTCAATAACTTTCTTAATATCAATAGTGGTTGATGTTTCTATTTTTCTAATATTGTCTACTAAATTACTAGTTAATTCCAATCGTAGCGACATAGCATTTTATTCTAAAGCTAAATACTTATAAAAGTTGATAATAATTTTAATTAAGTCATGAAGACCGGAATTACTTTTGATGATGTTTTACTTGTCCCAAAAAAATCAGGAGTTTCTTCTCGTAAAGATATATCTGTTTCAACTAAACTTACTAAGAATATTAATTTGAACTGCCCAATCGTCAGCTCAAATATGGATACAGTTACTGAGTCAGAAATGGCTATCTCAATGGCCAGAAATGGAGGAATTGGGATAATTCATCGTTTTAATTCAATTGATGAGCAAGTTGAAATGGTTAAAGAAGTAAAGCGAGCAGAAAGTTTAGTTATTGAGACTCCTTACAGAGTTAATCTTGATACAAAATTAGATGAAATTAAATTCTTGATGAAGAATAAAAAAGTAAAGAGTTTATTGGTATCTGAAGATGGAAAACTTCAAGGAATAATTACCTCCAGAGATATACGTTTTATTTCAAATGGTAAAAGTGCTGCTGAAATAATGACTCCGCGAGAAAAAATAATTACCGGTGAACCAGACATTTCAATAGATGATGCTAAAGCGACTCTTGATAAGTATCGAATTGAAAAATTACCTTTGGTAGATTCATCAAATCAGATAATGGGTTTGATTACTTCTAAAGATATTTTGAATCATATAAATCGGCCAAATGCTTCGTTAGATAAACGAGGTAGACTATTGGTGGGAGCTGCAATCGGAGTTAAAGATTACATTGAAAGAGCCAAATCATTGGTTGAAGCAGGAGTAGATGTGTTAGTAATTGATATTGCACATGGCCATTCGGACTTAGCAATTAATGCTCTAAAAAATGTAAAAATTAAATTCAAAGTAGATATTATTGCAGGTAATGTTGCGACTGGAGAAGGTACAAAAGATTTGATTGAAGCAGGAGCAGATGCAATAAAAATAGGTGTTGGACCTGGTTCAATTTGTATAACTCGAATAGTTACGGGAGCAGGAGTCCCACAATTAACTGCAATTAGAGAGTGTGCATCTATTGCTAAAAAATATGGTGTTCCGATTATTGCAGATGGCGGAATAAGAACTTCAGGAGATTTAACTAAAGCTCTTGCTGCAGGAGCATCAACAGTAATGCTAGGTAGTGTTTTAGCTGGAACTGATGAGAGTCCCGGAGAAATATTAATCAAAGATGGTAGACGAGCTAAGATTATTCGCGGAATGGCAGGATATGGTGCAAATATGAGTAAACGAGAACGCGAAAATATGCGTTCCGAAGTTTTTGATATTGTTCCAGAAGGAGTAGAAGGAGTAGTTCCTTATCGAGGGGCAGTTAAAGATATATTAAAACAATTGATTGGCGGTTTACAATCAGGAATTTCTTATTGCGGAGGACATTCAATATTGGGACTTCAACAAAATGCTGAATTTATTCGAATTACGGGTGCAGGGAAGAAAGAATCTGGAAGCCATGATATTGGTCGATTTTAGATAAATTTATAAATTAACTATAGTTAACTCAGTTTTATGATCGATGTAGGTTATTGTTATCAGAGGGCAGGATATGCAACACCCGGCGGAGTAGTTATACCTATGCCTGAGAGTGACAGAGTATATACTGGAACCTCACAAATGTCTGAAGATGAATTAATTGACATAACAAAAAAATACGGTACATTACTTAGACATTCTGATACAGAAATTCCTTTTTCTAAATTTTTATTAACTCAATTAAATGAAGGTAGTTGGTTTCAAACATATCCTCGAGGATTATACATTGGCGATAGCGACAAAGAGAAAGTAAAAAGATTAGTCCGAGAAAATATACCTTCTGATGTCCAAGATAGATATTGGGAAATTAACCGGGAATTAGGTGCAACTTATGTTCCAAAAAATGAGTTTCAAATAGGAGAAGTTGATAAGATAAGTCGAGAATGGTCTAGAGTTAAATCTTTAGAAGAAAAATTAACTGAAATAGAAACAGAGTCATCAGAAACATTTCTTCCGAGAGTACCTGAAGAAATACGTAGAAGTTATGAACTAGAGTATGGTGCAGAGGCAGATATTTATCTAAATCGTGACTTTAATGGAACGTTTAGAATTTATTAATTAAAGTCCCTCCGGCCGGAATTGAACCAGCAACCTTCCGATTTCTGCTGGGACTGATGCCCAGTAACCAACTACAGTCGGACGCTCTACCAGATTGAGCTACAGAGGGTTAGTTTCGTTTGAAAAATGTAGTTTAAAAAGTTATCTTCCAACGATTTTAATTTTTCCAGAAAATACTTTTGCCAGGACTTTTTGACCCTTTTTCTGAATCAGTTTTGCTTGAGGAATTTGAAGCTTCCCAATTATATGAAGTTCAGACTTCAATTCATAACTTAACATTCTTTCTTCTTGTGGCGCAAATGAATCAAACTTCCAAACTAATCGAGTCCCAGATTTTGTTGAGATAATTTGAGATGGAACTGCAGTTCCGAATTTTCTAACAAGTTTAAGCGGTTTAGGAATGAAATCTTCAACCCGAATATTTTCTTGTTCAGAATTAGTTTTATTTGACACTGCTAATTTTATGCTGATAGTATCTTTTCCTCTACGCGCAGATTTAATTAAATTGAAGCGATTCAAATAGAAGTAAAGGAATGCAAGGATTGCTCCGCTCAATAATATTCCTGAAACTAGCATCGGAACATATGAAACTGAATAGGCTATAACCACTGATTCACCTGGAGCAAGATTATAGTTCCAAGATACTTTTTTATCATCTCCGTAATCCTCTACCTCATGAGAATTTAATGAGTCTAGAAGAAGGAATTCAAGTTCAGAGAAATAATCAATTTGACTTCCCGAATAATCTACAGTTCCACTGTTTTCGATAGTAAATTGGTAATTGTCTACAATCCAACCTTTAACAACTTCTTCCGAAATTGAAATTTCTGCTAAATCGTCCTCAATTAGTTCATTGATATGTACTTGTACATAATTAAAGTTTGAGATTTCTGTGTCTTTTCTAGACTGAGCTTTAATATAAATTGCATACGTTCCTTCAATTGAATCCATCGGCGGCGCCATTCTCAAGTCAATAGAACGAGTCGATTCGGGCGGAACTCTAACTACATAATCTGAAAAAGTAACGTCCCATTTTGTAAGGGGAGCACTCAATAAATATTGATTCGGAGTTCGTTCATTATTATTTAAATGAAGCTTGAAAATAGCAGCTTCTTTCGAATTAATTTCATTCTTAATAATTTCTGCATCAAGAGTGATCGGCGATACAGCACTAACTGTGCTAATAACTAACATTCCTAGAATGATGCTCAAAAAGGCCCGTTTCACAGTTTAATCTACTGGTTAAGTAATATAAAGATTTCTTCTAAAGAATTTTATCAAGGTTCCGATAGAGCACGACTCGAGTTTTATTATTGTCAACTTTATCATTGATATGCTTAAGCGTTTTATTGAAATTACCATACAATTGAAATTCGTTATATTCTTGTTTTAAAAACTGCAGGTATGTTTTTGGATCACCGGGACGAGATCTTTTCCGCATTCTTCTAAATCTAAGTTTTGGTTTAACATCAATAAGATAAAATTCAAAGTTTTTGAAAGTATTGGAGATACGATTGTAGTCTTCCAACCTTCTAATTCCAGTAATTACAAATTTTGAACCTTTCAACGATTTAATCTTTTTAATTGCGCGCTTAGCCCAATAATCTTTTCCAAATCGGTCAGTAAATTGTTTTGAAACTCTGGACAAATTTATTCGAGTAGGAATTAATTTTTTCTTTTTTGATTCTTCTCGAACCAAATCACCCATATTGATTGATTTGAATTTATATTTTTTAGTCAAATACTGCGCCGCAGTATCTTTCCCAGAACCAATTTTCCCAACAATTCCAATAACTCTCATTGATATCGATATTAGTTTTTAGAGTTTTAAATTAGTTGCGTAAAAATATTACTCGTAGGTCAAAATAGTTACTTTTATATACGGTGTTTTCTGGAGAATGCCATGGCAGATTTTAGATCTGAGAGAACAATGCACAAGACTACGTGTACTGGATGTAAGGAAGAATGTGAAGTACCATTTAAGCCTACTGAAGGTAGAGATGTTTTTTGTAGAGATTGTTTCTCCAAACAACGAAGATAATAGAGAATAATCTCATATTAGTAATTAAAGTAAAACTATTATAGCTAGAAATTAGAATAAAAAACAATATTTTTAAGTTATAATGCTATGGAGATAGTATGTGTTTAATAAAATTATTAGATAAATATACACAACCGAATCAATTTGATTTTTTAATAATTATCTACGGTAATTTTATTAATGCAATATTTGCTGCAATATTTGGAA
>CAZUFS010000024.1:0-6109 GCA_964619795.1 Candidatus Woesearchaeota archaeon
GGCAGTCTGGAGTGCCCGTCGGGCTCATAACCCGAAGGTCGTAGGTTCAAATCCTACTCTCGCTATTAACCTTTTTAAGAAAAATATTTGGCAAAACTAAGTACGCAAAAATAATTATATTTTTATTGTCCCAGAGTTACATTCATAAATGGGTAAAATAGACGTTCCTGCCTCGAAGATGTTACAGCGATTAAGCATAGGAGTAATTGCCCTAACACTACTTATTGTTGTCAGCGGATTAATTATTGCGTCTGACAAGGGCCTAGACCGAGAAGAGGGGATGATGACGTCTCTGTCTATCGCAACCCATATTGAGCCAGAAACTCTAGAAAATTCCCATTTAGCATCCAAAGTTATGTATGTATTCTTATCTTTCGCAGGAGAAGTTCTAGCCTTCTATGTCTTCTATATTTTCATTGAATTCATACTTTCAGGCGAAATGAATAAAAAACTCGGTGGTGTTAAAGATATTACACTAATGAGAAAAGCAAAAGATCACTATATTGTCTGCGGTGGCGGACGAGTCGGAGAACACTTAGCTGAGAAGCTTAAGCGTGAAGGAAAGAAGTTAGTTATTTTAGATAAAGACGAATTAAGAGTTAGTAGCCTTAAACACAAAGGTTACTCTGCTATTTTGGGTTCTGCAAATGATGAAATGGCGTTAAAGAACGCAGGAGTAATGAATGCACACGCGCTAGCAGCAGTCATTGGAGACGATGGAGACAACCTTCTGACAATCTTGACTGCCAAAGAATTGAATCCCGACTTAGCTATCGCAGCGAGGGCAAATGACGAAAACATCGTATCTAAACTCAAACACGCGGGTGCCGAAATTGTAATTCTTCCCGAAGTTGTTGGCGGAATGAAGTTGGCAGATGCAATTCTGGGCGACATCGATCACGGACACGTTATTCACCACCCTGAGAATTCAAAGAAGAAAAAGAAGAGTAAATAGTTAAACCCAGATATTTTTTTATAGCACGTAATAAAGAGGGAGTATGAGGAAACAAATTTTAGAGGTTGTTAAAGAAAATGGACCAATATTGCCCGTAGAAATAGTATCTAAAACGGGCGGCGACAGCCTTGTAGCCAACGCATTTCTCTCAGATTTAGTTGAGAATGGACAACTGAAAAAAAGCGAAGAAAGAATTGGCTCGGTAAATTTATACTTCCTTGAAGGTCAAGAAGACCAAGTCAAGAAACGACTGGGCGAGCTTGATGTGAGTTTGACGCCCAGAAAATTTACCAAAAAACCAGTCTTAAAAACAAAAGCAATTGAAGATAAACAAAAGGATTTTGCCGAACGCTTGAGCAAAATCGAAGCGGAAGAAAAACATCGAAAAGAACAGAAGCAACCAAAGAAATCAGTCATCAAGTTCACTAAGAAGTTAATCTCGCGCGCCAAAGAAGAAGTAATTCCGGCCAAACTTGTTGAGACTACAAAACCCGTAGAAACGCAGGCCGAACCAATTACCGAAACATTTGATACTTTTTTTGAACAAGCAGTAAACTATCTGAATCGAGGAAAATTGAAAGTTATCAATGAAAATTCGGAAGCAAAGATTTGCACAATTCAGGCGCCGTCCGCAGTCGGACCAATGCGGTTCCATGTCCGGATTTTAGAAAAAAAGAAACTAAACAAAACCGATATTGCTGAATCGTACACTGCAGCAATAGAAAAGAAAATGCCTGTGATTGTAATAACTAGTGGAGAGATTGCTAAAACGGCAAAATCTTACTTGAAGGAAATCGGCGGATTAGTCCGAGTAAAATCTCTAAAGTAATTTTTACATCACTTTTAGGAAAAGTGAGAATGCAGGTGACAGGATTCGAACCTGCGAAGGCACTAAGCCAATGGATCTTGAGTCCATCCCATTTGACCGCTCTGGAACACCTGCAGTAAGATGTCCATCTAAAACTCATTTAAAAACTTAATTATTTCTTAGATTTAGCTTTCGTGATATTCGCCTTCAACTTTCGCATTGAGGAAGTAGATTTCTTAACAGGTCGTTTAGGAGTTGCTCGCTTAACAGGTTTTTTCCTAGGTGCTCTTCTCTTAACAGGAGACTTCAGTTTAGGCGCATCTGAAGGTTTTACGAAGGTCCCTAAATCGTGTAAATCATGAATTAAGTCTTTAGCCAAAACCTTGGCCAGATTATACAATTCTTGTTTTTTACCAAGCAAGGAGTTAAATTGTGCATTTGATTCAGTAGCTTCTTTTCCAATAGCACTTATTTTATTCATAGCATCAAAAATTGCTTGTTCATCGTCAATTTGCACATATTCGTTCTTGGACATGGGAATATGAGCAGTCATACGAATATAAATGTTCTCATAAAATAGTAAGTAATAAAAATAAGAGCTGTATCCCTGAAGTATAATGGGATTATTCTCAAAAAAGAAGCCAGCTGAACCAGTTCCTCGGCCAAACCCTCCATTTATGCCAAGTCAACCTTCCGGAGATATGCCGCTTAAAGATAGATTAAATTTGAATAAGAGCATGGCGCCGACAGAGTTACCGCTGTTACCTACGGACGTCAGTGCTGAGCCAAAACCCGTACAAGATAACTTGGGCGCAGTAGCAGACAAAATGGACAATATTAACAATCGACTTTCTAAGATGGAAAATCCGCTGCCTTCATCTCAACCCGAGGCATCACCCAGGCCAGGAGCCAAAGTATTCATCCGATTGGACAAGTACACTGAAATTATTAACACAATCAATAATATGGAAGCTAAAATAAATGAACTAAAGAACGCAATCACTAAAATCAACGATTTAAGAAACGCAGAGCAACAATTAGTAGATTCATGGAACAAATTGGTTGATGAAGCACAGGCAAAAGTGAATGACGTAAGTTCTAAGCTTCCGCCTGCAAACAGATAATTCGAAACGTTTTTAATTGAATTTTATAACCCAACTTTAATGGTCCGATGGTCTAGTTCGGTTATGACGTCCCGTTTACACCGGGAAGATCCCAGGTTCGAATCCTGGTCGGACCACTCAAGCTTTTTCTAAAAGTTTTATCAAAATATTAATTTTAGTATTGAAGGGCAAATAGTCATCTTTAAAAACGACCGTCAGAGAGTAGTTTTATGAAAAATTCAGATATCAAAAAGCATGTTGAAGACGGATGGATTCAAGTCCTATTCACTACGCAAGTTCAAGGGAACAACGACAAAGAAGTAAACAAAGTTCTACGAAAGCAAATTGATGATATTTTCAAATTGGGAAAAGAGATTGAAGCAAGAATTTCTAAACCGACCTTAATTGAAGAGTCAAAAAACTGGTACTCTCAATATGCCGAAGTAGAGATTTTATTGAAAGACCCAGACACAATTTTCGATATTTTACTGGATTACATGATTTCATCTATCGAAATTATTAAACCAAAAGAATTAGCTCTGAAATCCAAAACTCACCAAGATAGATTAAACGATTTAGCGCTAAAATTCCGAGAAACTGAAAAAGCAGTGCTATTCTTAAGTGCGAAAACTAAGCTTCTAGAGAGAGAATTAGAGTCCGTAAAAAAGAAGAAATAAATCTAATTTACGAACAACACCTTGAATTTTCTCTTAGCTGATGTGGAAAATAGCTCACACATTTCATCTGCAGTGAAGTCACTAACTTCTGAACAAATGATTTCATTTGTATCGCCCTGTTTGACGTAACAATAACTTGGAACATCAAGATTTTCCAAAGCTCGGTTTTCTCCAATTTCTTTACCAATATTTGTTCCGAACAACATAGTTACGAATAAACTCACTGCAAATACAACGAGCAATTTGTACATAGTTATTTCGAATTGTCTTTCTTTTTTTCTTGCCATTTGATTACAACCTTCGATTGTAGGAATTTGACTATATTGAATTCATTAAGTTCATATCGAACCTCTTTACCATCTCCTTCGCGTCGAACCAGACCCTGATCTTCTAATTCTTTCACCTTTTTAGAAGCAAAAGACTTGTCAGTATCCAAAACCTTTGCCAGGTCTTTATTCCGGTTCTTACCAACAGAAATGGCGGTAATGATTTTCAAATCGCGAACAAGTTTTTTAGCTTCGCGTTTATCATCTTCCATGAATATTTAACAAAGAACATAGTTTTAAAATATATTATTGTAAAAACAACAGTAAACGCAACACTGTGAGCCGTTTCATATATGGAAAAAGCCCCGTTCACTGATTTAGACAATAACCTTTTTAAACCATTAGCCTAAAGAAATGTTAATATTCAAAGGTATGAAGAGATAAAATTATCTCAGACTTGGAATAGGAAAAAACTAAAATGCAAAAAGATTTTGTAATAAAAGCAAAACACGCTGTAAAGAGAGTTGCTGCCATTAGTGCAGGAGCTACTTTGATGGGAGCTACAATGATGGGCGCAGTTGCGGCTGATTTAGGCGATTATCCAGCACCGTTTGTTTCAGATGGTGAATTAAATGGATTGGTTGTCGTAGGATCAGGAGCAGACGCTGCAGATATTGTTGGAGCAGTTGACATTATATCTACATTAACCCAAGCAACAGTTAGTGCTTCATCGGCATCGACTGTAACTGAGGGTGGCGAAGACGCAGAAATTGCGTTTGACGCAAATTTAACAACTTTCGGAACCATGACTGATACTCAAATCGCAGGTCTGATTGATGACGAAATTGAATGGAATGATTCCGATATTGACGTACATGAGGAATTAATCATTAATGAAAATATGACTATGTTTGCATCTGGAGAAACAGATGGCGAAGAAGAAATGGGTGCTGATCCATACTTGGGAACTTCTGCTGGAAACACATTTACTTACAAATATGTTTTCGAAGAAGCAATCAATACTGGTTCGCAAAACATGGTTGCTAACTTGGATGAAGACGAATCATTAACGATTCCGATTTTAGGACATTCTTTAGAAATTACAGATATGGCTGCAAGTGCATTCACTTACAAATTAGCTGATGAATATTCATTATTCGTTGGAGAATCTGTTGAAGTTAATGGACAAACCATGACTCTTGTAAATGTAGCAGATGGAACCTCTCCTGCAAATGTTGTAATAACAGTTGACGGAGAACAAGAAACGGTTGGATCTTCTTCAGAAGAAGTCAACGGATTAGATGTCGAAGTTTCAGAAACTTTCTATTCTGATAATTTAAATGAAAGATTTGCAGTTATTAGAGCAGGTGAAGACATTTCCAAGACAGCAACTGACGGAGACGCAGTTGAACTGTGGGGCGGAGATGATACCGATTCTAAGAACCAATTTGAATGGACTATCTCCTTAGCAGGAGCTAACAGTTACATTGGAGTTGAATACGACGTAGTTTCAAACGAACTTGGTGACACATGGGCACCAGTTGGTGTTGGTGAAAGTATTGAGTTACCAAACGATTACGCTAGCGTAACATTTGATAGCTTAACAAATAACGAATACACTACAATTACAATCAGTGCAGGTGGCTCTGAAAGTATTGAAGTAGATTCAACTGACACAACTTTAGAAATTTGGGAAATCACTTCGTCTACAGATGACGGATTATACATCAATTCTGAAGAAACAGATACTGTATTTTTACACATGAATGATTCAGATGTAACTACAGTTACATTCGCTTTCCATTATCAAGATGATGATGGTGACTGGAATGAAGTTGCAGGTGTAAATAATACTGACACTACGTTACAAATTCAGTATAAGTCCGGTAGTTATTTGGGTGTTAATCCAGTTGTAGATGCAGACACAGAAGGATTCACAACATTTACTATTGCAACATCTGATATTACAGGTGTTACTGATGATGTAGTGCTTGATTTAGAAATGTCAGGTAACATAACAAAGACACTTATTGGTACTGCTGAAGATGAAGCAGCAGGAGACGTAGCAGTAGGTGGAACAAACTACGGTACAAGAGAATACGATGTATTGTTTGACGGTGGAACAATTTTAAGAGATCCTGACGCTAAGTTACAAGGTGCAGGAGAAGTTGTACTTGAAATCCCGAGCGAAGCAATCAAAGCAAACATTATCGTATCTGGTCCAGGAACAACAACGACTTCCACAGAATACAGTTCTGTTACAGTTAACTCTGTTGCAGGAATGGATGTTGTAAAGTTGG
>CAZUFS010000025.1:0-5958 GCA_964619795.1 Candidatus Woesearchaeota archaeon
ATTGAAGAGGAATATGGGTATAAATTTGAAGAAAACGAAGCATAAGAAGCCTAAATTTTAATGATAGAGTGTTAAATACTAATGTTTTTAAAGCAAGATATGAAGAAAAAGGCATGACAGAAGAACTTCGAAAAGAGGATATGCATGAGGAAGATGATGGTTCATTACCGTTTCCAAGAGCAAGAGTTGTTAATTTGATGCGACAACATATTACTGAAGGGAAACAAATTCGATCTGAAGTTAAAGATGCGCTTAACGCATGGCTTGGGAATCTTTTAGCAAAAGTTGCTAGAGAAATGAATAATTCACCTTACGGTTCAATTGGTATCGCAGATTTTCAACGTGCAACAAATCCTTACGATCAAATCTCTAACCTTGTTAGAGATGAAGAAAGGCTACATATTAGTCTCGAAAAATTGAAGGTTGATGCAGATCAAATTCAACGAGATATGAATCAATTCTTCGATAAGATCAAAGGTCCTCGAAACTGATAATGAATATTGTCGATATTGCCTATTCAAAAGGTGACTCTCGAAAAATTTCAATTATTTGCAATTCAGATAGTGGTAACTATGTTGAAGAAAGAGAGTTTGAATTACCATTCTTACTTGTAAAATCAGATATTACTAAATCTGAGCTTGAAAACGTAGTTTATGATTATCACGGTGAAAGGAAGACGCCTGAATCTGTTGAAGAAATTGAAAAAATATTGAGAGGTAATAAACTCTCAATGTTCAAAGTTCATACTAAAATGCCTATTGAAATTCCTGCGCTCAAGCGAACATTATTGAGTAAAGGGTTAGAGGTTTTTGAAGCAGACATTCCGTATTTATTTAGAGTTGGTCTAGATAATGAAATCAAATACTACAAAAATTTTATGCCTAAAATTCTAGCATTTGACATTGAAACAGAGTGTGTAGGAAGTTTTCCGGACGCTAAATATGATAAAATTATATCAATTTCATACTATGCAGAGGGTTTGAGAAAGGTTGTGACTTATCGGGACTTTGAAAATAAACCTGATTACGTCAAAGTTGTAAAGGATGAGGTTGAGTTATTGAGAGACTTTTGTGAAACAATTAATAACGCAAAAATCGACGTAATAACTGGTTACAACTCTGATAAGTTTGACTTACCATTCATAAAAACTCGTTCAGAAAAACATAAATTGGATATTGAACTTGGTCCGCTGAAGTCGGGAATTAAATTAGAACGTGCAGGTCGAAGTGGATATTCTGCAAAGATTGCAGGACTGACTCATTTTGATAGTTATATATTCGTTAGAAATATTCTGGCCTCTAACTTAAAAACTAATTCTCTAAAATTAGATAATGTTGCGCACGAATTGATTGGTAATAGAAAAGAGGAACCGCTTGGAGCATTCGTTAGTGAACTATGGGCTGAAGGTGGTTCGGAAAATATGAACAGAATTATGAAATATAATCTTCACGATTCCCGAATTACTTATAAATTGGCAGAAAAAATGATGCCGATCGCAATACAGTTTGTTAGAATTGTAGGCATTCCTCTATTCGATGTTTCGCGTATGAGATATGGAAGGTTGGTTGAACAATATATCATAAAAAATTCAATTGATGAAAATCGTGTAATTGAAAATAAACCTTCTGCTGTAGAAATATCTTCGAGAATGAGAACTAGAATTGTTGGTGCTTTCGTATATCAACCAACGCCAGGAGTATACAAAAATGTTAGAGTTTTTGACTTTAGGAGTTTGTATCCGTCGATAATTATTGCTCATAATATCGATCCATACTCTCTTTCGGAGGAGGGTGCAACTGAAATTCACTTACCTCACAAGAAAGTTTATTTCAAAAAAGATGGGGGATTTATTCCTGAACTTTTGAAAGATTTGCTTGAAAAGCGAGGTAAAATCAAATCTGATTTAAAGAATGTGGATTCCGATTCTGAATTGGGAAAGGAATTGGATGCTCGATCTTATGCAATTAAAATATTGGCCAATTCGTTCTACGGTTATTTGGGATTCTACGGTGCGCGATGGTATTCGATTGATTGTGCAGCAGCAATAACGGCAATGGGTCGAAAATATATTGAAGGGTTAATTAATACTGCGGAAAAATATGGAATTAAGGTTATTTATGGAGATACGGATTCTGTATTTTTATTAGATTCAGATAAAATCAGCGAATTTGAGAAAGAAGTTAATGATTATCTGCCTGATCCAATGGAATTAGAAGATGAGGGCCATTATACTTCGGGAATATTTTTGGAGAAAAAGGGTTCAGATGCCGGTGCAAAAAAACGATACGCTCTGATGGATAAAACAGGTAAAATTACGATTAAAGGTTTGGAATCTCGTCGAGGAGATTGGTCCAAATTAGCAAAAAATGCGCAACTAGAAGTTTTGAAAGCTGTATTGAATGATGGAAATGGTGAAGGTGCACTGAAGATTGTGCAAAATATAATCTCTAATATTCGCGATCGGAAGATTACTCTCGATGAATTAGTTTTGTCGAATAAATTGACGCGAAAATTATCAGATTACGTAGCTATCGGTCCACAAGTTGCAGCAGGTAAGCTCATGGAAGCAAAAGGAAATATTGTTGGTGCGGGAACTGTTGTGAATTACGTAATTTCGGAGGGAAATTCAAAGTTGGTGCGGGATCGAGTCAAACTTTTAGAAGATGCCAAGGTTGAGGATATTGATGAAAGCTATTATATTGACAAACAAGTAATTGGAGCAACTTATAAAATACTAGAACTCTTCGGTTATACTGAAGCTCAAGTTAAGAACTTGAGTAAAGGATTGGATCAATGGTTATGACTAAAGAAGTGCTGGCAAAATATAGGAAGGCGAGCGATATTTCAAAAAAATGTAAGGAATATGGTCGCAAACTTGCTGTCCCTGGGGCGAATTATCTTGAACTTTCTGAAAAAATAGAATCCAAAATTCGAGAAATGGGTGCAGAATTAGCATTTCCTGCAAACATTTCCGTAAATGATGTAGCTGCTCACTATTGTGCTAGTGAAAAGGATACAAACACACTAAAGGAGGGCGATTTGCTAAAACTAGATATTGGTGTTCATATTGACGGATACATTGTCGATAGTGCAATTTCAATTTCAATCAAAACTAAAACGCATGATAAATTAATTAAATCTGCCAGAGAGGCGCTAGATAACGCAATTAAAATGGTGAAGCCTGGAGTCTATGTTAGTGATATTGGTGAAGTAATTGAATCGACAATCAAAAAACACGGCTTCAAATCAATAAGGAACCTTTCGGGTCACGGAATTGAGCAATATAATGTGCACGCAGGATACAACATACCGAATTACAAATCGGGCGGTAAATTTAAACTGGAAAAAGGAATGGTTATTGCAATTGAGCCGTTTGCTACTGACGGTCGCGGTTTAGTTACTGAAGGTAAAAGTTCCGGAATATATGAGCTGGCAGAAAAGAAGCAAGTTAGAATGTACCGAGATGTTCTAAATCATATTTTATCAAACTATCAAACTCTTCCCTTTTCGGAACGAGAAATTTCTAAGAAATTTGGTAGAACTAAAACAAAATTGGCAATTTCATCTTTCGTTCGTTCAGGAATTCTTCATGACCACAAGATTCTGAATGAAAAACCTGGCTCAAAAGTTGCTCAATTTGAACATACAATTATTGTTGATGACAAACCAATTGTTTTGGGTTAGCCCAGATAATCTGGTCCGACTCTACCTTCTGCTTCCCGAATTGCATTTTTGTAAGCATTGACTTCTATTTTCGATAATGAAGGTCTAATTTTTGAAAGTGCTTCGGTAAAGTGTTTCTTCTTTACATTTTCGGCATCTGATTTCTCCCGAAGTGCCAACATTGCGGCCTCTCTGACAATTGCTTCTATGTCTGCTCCGGAGTATCCCACTAATTTTTCAGTTAAATATTTCAAAGTTATATCTTTGGACAAAGGAACGTCCTTTGTATGAATTTTAAGTATCTCTTGGATTGCACTCTTAGTAGGTGGTCGCACCAATAAGTGTCTGTCAAATCTTCCTGGTCTCAATAATGCAGGGTCAACTAATTCCGGTCTATTTGTTGCTGCAATGACTACCACTTCGCTCAAATCTTCTACTCCGTCTAATTCAGTTAGAATTTGATTTACTACTCCTTCTCTCGCTTTTGTTCCACCGTCTCCGCCTCCGCCTCTTACAGCTGCAATTGAATCAATTTCATCAAAGAAAACTACGGAGGGTGCAACTTGTTTAGCTTTCCTGAATATTTCTCTAACGGCTTTTTCTGATTCGCCGACGTATTTATTCAATAATTCTGGACCTTTGACTGAAATGAAGTTTGCTTCAGATTCAGTTGCAACTGCTTTTGCTAAAAGAGTTTTACCCGTTCCCGGAGGTCCGTATAATAGGACACCTTTTGGTGCTCTAATTCCCATTCGTTTGAACATTTCAGGATTTTTGATTGGCCACTCTACTGCTTCTTTTAATTGTTGTTTTATTTCGTTAAGTCCGCCTATTCGATTCCATGGAACGTTTGGAGTTTCTATTAAAATTTCACGCATTGCGCTAGGTGAAACATTTCTAAAAGCATCTTCAAAGTCTTTTTGATTTACAATCAACTTCTTCATAATCTCTTCATCTAACGGCGAATCATCTTTCAATGAGTGCTTTAATGCAAGTCTTCGAATAACGTTCATTGCGGCCTCTTTACATAGTGCTTCTAAATCTGCACCGACAAAACCATGAGTGACTCTTGCCAATTCCTCTAGTTTAACATCATTTGTCAAAGGCATATTACGTGTATGAATTTTCAATACTTGTAATCTTCCGTCATAATTTGGCACTCCAATTTCTATTTCTCGGTCAAATCTTCCTCCTCGTCTTAGCGCAGGATCTAATGCATCTTGTCTATTTGTTGCTGCAATAACTATTACTTTTCCTCGACCTTTCATTCCATCCATTAGCGTAAGTAATTGTGCAACTACTCTTCGCTCAACTTCTCCGTAAGATTCTTCTCGCTTCGGAGCAATTGCGTCGATTTCATCAATGAATATGATTGCAGGCGAATTGTTTTCTGCCTCATCAAAAATAGTTCTTATTTTCTTTTCGGCATCTCCGACAAATTTACTCATGATTTCAGGACCATTAATTAAGTGAAATGATGCCTGAGATTCTGAGGCAACTGCTTTTGCTAAAAGAGTTTTACCCGTTCCAGGCGGTCCATATAATAGAACTCCTTTTGGCGGTTGAATTCCCAATCTATCGAATAATTCTGGACGCTTCAAAGGAATTTCGATCATTTCTCTGACTTTTTCTACTTCTTCCTTAAGTCCGCCAATGTCTTCATAAGAAACATCCGGGACGTGGTCTTCAGTTATTTCGACTGCTTCGGGCTTTAATTCAAGTTGAGTTTCATCAGTTACTAGTACTGCGCCTTTTGGAGATGAGTTTACAACTACAAACTTTAATCCTGACATTAAAGGTAATCCTCCGCTCATTGCGGCTCCCAAAATATCAGATAAATCTTCAAGGGGATCGTAACCTCGAATTCGTCTAACTCGGCCGTGTGTTGCAGGAGTTATAATATCTCCTTTAGAAACTGGCCTTCCGACCAATGCTTTTAGGAACATCTTTGGTGGTGCTTGAATTCGCATGCCTTTCTGATAAGGTGCGATTGTTATTTTCTTTGCAGGCTTGATGTCGATTGCTCGTAAACTTACTTTTTCAGAAATGGATGTCCCGGCATTCTTTCGTATAGACGGATCCATTCTAATTGTTCCCAGTCCTAAATCTGCGGGATATGCTCTTCCTGCGATTGCGACTGTTTTTTTATCTCCTTCAATCTCTACAAAATCGCCTTGTTGTAATCCCAGTTTTTTCAAAAATTCATTTTCAATACGGACTATACCTCTATCGATATCGTCTTGTCTTGCTTCTTGAACTGTTAAAACTAGCTCTTTAGAATCCTTAGGCATAAGA
>CAZUFS010000026.1:0-5888 GCA_964619795.1 Candidatus Woesearchaeota archaeon
ACAACTCCGGTTGTGGAAAGAAGTAATAATGATATTAAGAAAATTGATTTGAATTTCATCTTAAAGGTATTTGTTTATTTCCTCCTCCGGCCATCCGGAATTTTTTAGGTTTTGTTTGATTGTTGCTGGGTCTTCGCCTGCAGCTTTGGCATCTGAAATGAATTTTTGAATAGGTGATCCCGATGCAGGTTCAGATGGAGGTCCTGCCACAGAAGTTGGTGATTTTTTGAATGGATTGAAGAATTCTCCAGTCTTTTTCTTTCGGTAGAACTCGAATCCAAATATTCCCATTAATAATATTAGCATTACAATTAGGAATATTGTCAATCCTGATGACGAATCTTCTTTAGATGTTTTCGGGAAAGAATCTTTGTGTTCAGAAGGGTCTCTCTTTTGATTATTTTGATGAGTTGGATTTTTCTTTCCAGTATAAGTTGTGTCCTGTTTATCTGTTGTTGTGTTAGTTGTGTTAGTTGTGTTAGTTGTATTGGTTTCAGGAGTATCTATCACTATCTTAGTACAATCATATGCATATCCTCCAGTTAGTGCATTAACTTCTTCATCTAGCGTTCGTTCGTATCCATTCTTACATTGACAAGAATCTTCTCCTTCGTTTATGAATCCGACAAAAGATGAGGTATTTGTTCCCGGAATGGAGTTAGGATAAACTGCTGAACATGATTGAACACCGGGTAAATATAATTCAATCTCACGAGTAACTTTATTTGAATCAGTATCTGTTATTTCTAGAACTGCTTGGCAAACTCTATCTGACCCACATGAAGTTTTACTTGGGTAATTCATATTAAATTCATATTCAAAACTTTCACCGTCAAAATAGGGTTGAAAAAGGGCCTCCGTACTAGTTCCACTTTTTTGACCGGCATAAACATTTCCCGAACCGCTATCCGATTTTTGACATGCACAAGGATTTCCTTTCCCTTTTCCAATTGATGCATCAAAGTAAGAAGTATGGCCTGAACAAACAACTCCGCTAGTCTCTGAACATTCAAAATCTCCTGAAGCAGTGAGCGTATAAATTCCGTTTGGAACTTCTCGCTGTCCTGGATCAAAGAAGAAACTCTCTATGTCGTTTCCGCTGAGACTGATTCCTTGTAGAGTAAATGTGAAATCTTGATCTGGTGCCACGTTTGTTGATTCTAAATTTGTCGATATTCCAACATAAGTATTGGTAACTTCTATTTCACCCATGTCAAAAGTTGAATGGAAGGGTATATCTTTGGTCGAATTCTGAAGTTCTACGTAAATCATACCTTTAATTCCATAAGTTCCTTCAGAATCGAAGTTATCTACTATTGAATCTCCTTTAATTCCAAAATAATCCATTTGAGTTACAACCGCACATTCGTTAATGGAATTATGGTTTCTGGTGCTCAACGATGAGCAAGGTTCAAAATTGAATTTATACTGAACATCTAACGTTGGAGCAAATGCAAAAATACGATCAAGTCCGAGGTCGTCTAGTAAAGTTTGAATTGATGAATTTGAATTTTCTACAATTGCTTCTTCAACAAAATATTCGTTATTTATTCGAGAATAAATTATTTCGTTTGTAGCAGTCCATTCGTATTCGCTTTCGATAGCTGATGCGTCACTTGGTGTTTTGTATTCATAACTCATATCTGTGTACTTACTGCCAAAGGTGTTTCCTCTCCAATTGCTTCCAGTAACATCGTTAGAATCATAAGATTTCATACTCCAAAGAATATTTTTGCCGCAAGCGTGTTTATTTGTTTGACCATTGGGTGTTTGATAATTAAAGTTTGGACATTCGTCTGGAAAAGTTGTAGTATTTTGACCTCGTTGTAGTGTCTCCCATGGCCAGGTTGTTGTTGTTGTGATTCCAGAAACATTAAAACCTGGATAGAAATAGTTTGATCCATATGACGCATATGTGTTTAATATAGATTTGTCTATGCTTTCTAATCTTTCACATTTTTCTTCAAGCGTTCCTGAAGTACTGGCTCCCAAAATAGATAGGTGTGAATTGATATTATGAAACCTGGTGGAGTCCCAATTGTGGACTAGTGAAGTCGGATTTATATCTCCGGCTTTTAGACCTACATTCTTAGGATTTGAATATGAATAAAATCCACCGTCCGTAAATTGATCATAAGTATCATTTTCTAGGAAAACTATGTATTTCTCTCCGAAGAAAGTATCTATTTTTTCAGAGGAAATACAGTATCCTTCGTCAGATAATGCATGAGAGATTGCGAAATCTACAGTAGAATGGTAGTCGGGAGAACCAGATGCTTGAAATTCGAATGCCCAAGTTGAGTCAATTATGTCGTTGAATTTTTCTTTATAGAAATCGTCTCCGAACGAGATGTCTCTGGATTGACGGAAAGAGTGTGAATCGTCCTCAACTATATCTGACCAATCTTCGGAAGTTCCAAGATCGGAAATAAATAGGCTTGCTAAACAATCTTCTCTTGAGGTTGAAGATTCATCTGAACAATATCCCACCTCTAAACACTTAGCATAAGTCTTAGGTTCGCTCAGATCTCCTGTTTCCTTATCGGCACAATATATTCCTAATGTATCTTGGTCTGCCAAATAATCACTGCAATCTGAAATTATGTCTGTTTCGACAAAATTTGCGAGTTCTGACAAATATTCCTCTTCTTCACATACGTTGATGTCACAAATATCTAAAAGATCCGCATTAGTACGATAAATTGGGAAATCATCATCTAAATCATTCAGAAAGTAATTAATTGCGTTAGAACAATAATCTTCAGTAGTTGCTGAAATTGGATTAAATTCTGCTTCAAAAGCTGATTCAGCCATAACCAACGGTATTGTTAAAATTAATAGAAACAAAATTGCTTTTCGCATTAGCTATATTTATACAGGTCAAGGAAAGTTTTGATTTCTGAATGGTATTCCCATGAAACGCCCCATAATTCCTCCTCAATTCGTTTTTTGGTTGAACGGTAAATGTATTTTTCAAAAAATTCTCTAAACAAAGAACGCAATCCTTCTGCCCACTTGCCTTCGATATCCGCTTCAACATATGCGCTCAAATCCATAGACATCGATCCTTTTTGTAATTTGATTTTCTTTCGGTCAACAGTGGCTTCAACATCATTTACGCCATACATCTTCCAGATTATTTTGAAAGCCTGCCTAGAATAATCATCAATATCCTTTTCGCAGAGCCAGTGAATCTCATAATCTTTACCTTCCGGAGTGATTTTCTCGACATATTTGCTTTCAATTAGACCGAAACCTCTCCACTTTAACCAGTCTCCTGCATGCGTATAAAATTCCTGAAAATCAAACACGAAACCATTTTTTGAGATGGTTACATTGTTAATTAGATTTCGAGTCTGTCCCATGGAATTATTATATTGACTTTATAATATAAACATTTCCCGTTCCCTGAAAATCAGCACCTGGATATGTATATCGGAGTAAGTTTTATATACTTCAGTAGATATTCAAGATTATGAGATTAGGAGACCAGCAAGAATTTATTGAAAGAGGTTTACTTGGTATCTTGGCAGTATGGATTATTGCTGTTTTATATTTGGTTAATCAAGCTGCAACTGCTGAATTAAATGTTCTGAGTTGGGTTTCATTGACAACATTTTTCAGCGGATTTTCCAGCGTAGCATTGATTGTAGTCGCAATTTTATTAGCTAGAATCGGGACGAAATTAAGATGAGATTAAGAAAAATGAACAAAAAGGGAGTAACACCAATCATTGCAATTATTTTGCTTATGATGATGACTGTTGCCGCAGCAGGAGCTGCATTTTTCTGGATTGTTCGAGTTCAATCCACTCTGACAGGTGGAGCCGAACAGCACGTAGATACAGTATTTAGTAATATTGGTTCTGCTGTAGAATTTCTAGATGTAGCTGTAACTTCCAATGGTACGAATCTGACATTTAATTTAAGAAATACTGGTTCGATTCCAATTACTACGGATTTCAACGATACAGTGCTTACTCTAAAGTATCCGAACGGTACTGTGATTTGTGCAGAAAATTGGGATAGTGCAAGTATCGATGCTACCGGAAGCGGTGTTACGAACGGTAGTGACATCAATGTTGGTACCATAACCTATGTTGATCTTTGGTTGAAGTCTGCAGGTGATTGTGATTTGCCTGACGGTGTATTAGCATCTGGTGAAACTGTACAATACTCTAACTACTTTGGCGGAGACGCAGTAGCTGGTGGATCATTTGAGAAATAAATGATTCACGCATTTCTTTTTTAAAATTTTAAACTTGATCAGGTAATTCTGGTTTAGAAGGTCTTGATGCGATTATATCATCAATTCTTAGAAGCATGATTGCTACGTCGCTAGAAGAAGATATTGCTTGAGTCTTGATCTTTGCAGGTTCAATTACTCCTTTCTTCCACATATCTTCGACTTTTCCAGTGTAAACATTTAATCCTGCCCAAATTTTGCCAGCATCGTGTTTTGATTTAAGTTCTGCAAGTGTATTTATTGGGTCTAATCCTGCATTTTCTGCAAGAGTTATTGGAATAACTTCTAGGCTGTCTGCGAAAGCTGAGATTGCCAGCTGCTCTCGTCCAGAAAATGTATCTGCGTAATTTCGGATGTTTCTAGACAATTCTAATTCGATAGATGATCCTCCTGCGATGATCTTTTTGGTTGAAATTGATGCCGCTAGGTCTCCGATTGCATCAGTTAATGCTCGTTCGACTTCTGAAACTACGTGTTCAGTTCCACCTCGAACCAATAACGTTACTGCTTTGGCAGCCTTACACTTTTCAACGAAAATCATGTGTTCTCCCGATATTTTTCGTTCTTCAACATGGCCAGCGTGCCCTAAATCTGATTTGGAAATATCTTTTAGACTTGTAACAATGTTTCCGCCCGTTGCTTTTGCCAGTCTCTTCATGTCTGATTCCTTCATTCTACGAGTTGCGAATATTCTGTTTTTGGCTAAATAGTGCTGAGCAACATCGTCAATTCCCTTTTGACAAAAAACTGCATTTGCTCCAGTTGAAACAATTGATTCCACCATTTCTTTAAGCATTCTTTCTTCTTGTTCGACGAATTCTTGCATTTGAGTTGGTGAAGTTATTTGGATTTTTGCATCTATTTCAGTTTCGCTAATTTCAATTGGGGCGTCCAAAAGTAAAACTTTGGCTTTGTTGACTAATCGAGGCATTGAAGAATGAACTCTTTCCTTGTCGATGACAATTCCTTCAATTAATTCGGAGTTTTCAGTGTCATTTCCTGCCTTTTTCTCTATTTTGATATCATTTAAGTCGATGATTAATTGTGTTTTAGTTTCTTCAATGACGTTTGTTACCGCTTTTACAGCCAGTTTTGAGAGCTTTTTCTTAGTCTCATATTCAACATTTTTTCCAGTCATTGCAGTCATTGCGATTTGTTCCAGAGTTTTCTTGTCTTTTAGCGTTATGTTTTTTGAGAGTTTTGCAAGAATTTCTTGGGACTTTCGTGCCGCCAATTCGTAACCTTTTGTGATTACGGTCGGATGGATATTCTTGTCAAGTAAGTCTTCTGCTTTGCTTAACAATTCACCTGCTAAAATTACTGCCGTTGTTGTTCCATCGCCAACTTCTGCTTCTTGAACCTTAGCAACTTCTACCAACATTTTTGCTGCAGGATGTTCGACTTCCATCTCATCTAAAATGGTGACTCCGTCATTTGTTATTGTAACGTGACCGGACGAACTGACTATCATCTTGTCCATACCTTTTGGACCCAAAGTCGTACGAACTGTGTCTGCTAAAGCTTTTGCCGCTGCGATGTTTGATTTTTGTGCGTTTTTTCCCTGATTTCGCGTGGAACCTTCAGGTAAAATATAAATTGGTTGAACTGGATTCATATTTCTCCTTCGGAAGAACACTTTTAAG
>CAZUFS010000027.1:0-5817 GCA_964619795.1 Candidatus Woesearchaeota archaeon
CCTTGAGAGCCGGTTCCTTATGGAATTGGGGGTTCGAATCCCTCTCCCAGCGTAACTTTTTGCCAAATCATTGATTTAAATCCAAATACTGAATACTGGCTCGTGAAGTTTTTAGAAAGGCTTCCTAGTATCAATCTTAAACTTCAGTAATTTCTTTGATTTTCTTTAGAATTCTCTTGAATCGTTTTCCTTGTTTTTTGTAAACGCCTGTTCCCATTTCATATTTTAGGAGTTTTTCGGCGATTCCTCGTTTTGGTCCACGTTGTCGTACCATCAAAAATAATGCGCAGAAAATGTATTTCATCAAAACTATGCCGGTTCCCTCAGAATTTAATCTTCGGTTTGAAACTTTGATAGGTTGACTTTTTAGAACTCTAAATCTCAGTCTTTTTTTTCTTCCTTTAAGTATGTATGTCGTGTCTTCGCCCAGATATATGTCTGGATCAAATCCGCCGATTTTCTTAAAGGCAGATTTGCTCGATAGAATGCAGTATCCTGCGGCAGCAGGGTAAGGCGTGTATTGAAGGAAAGTTATACTTTGGTTAATGAATCGATAATATGCTTTGTTTTTTAATTTAGAATCTGAGCCCTTCGATCGGCATGTTGCCAATGAAAGTCGTCTCTGTTTTAGTTCTGCCAAAGTATCTCGGATAAAGTCTTTTACAGGATATACATCTGCATCGAAAAAATAGATGTATTTGCCGCGCGCATTTTCTGCTCCTAAATTCCGGCCTTCTGAAACTCCTTTTTTTGAAGTTGAAATAAATTTTAGATTAATCCCTTGTTTTTTGAATTTTGGACCGTATGCTTCGACAATGGCCTTTGTTTTATCTGTTGACTTGCCGTCAGAAACAATGATTTCAAAATTCGAGAAAGATTGTCTTAGTAAATGATTGAGCGTTGTTCCTACCTGATTCTCTTCGTTTTTCGTTGGTATCACTACCGATACTTCAACCATAAATTATGTTCAAAAACAACGTATAAATACTTAATGTCTAAATCCATATTATGAAACTCGGAGTGCTATTTTCTGGAGGAAAGGACAGTACCTATGCTACTGAATTGGCAAATTCAGGTAAGAATAAAGTTGTTTGTTTGATGTCCATAAAATCTGAAAATAAAGACAGTTATATGTTTCATACTCCAAATATTGATTTAACTGAACTTCAAGCTAAATCTTTGGGAATTCCTCTTTTGACTCGAAAAACCAAAGGTGAGAAGGAAGCCGAGTTGGGTGATTTGAAGAAATTAATTCAGAAAACTAAAAATGAATATAAAATCGAAGGAGTTGTTACGGGTGCGGTAGAGTCTGTTTATCAAGCTTCTAGAATTCAGAAAATTTGTTCCGATTTGAATTTGTGGTGTTTTAATCCGCTCTGGCAATTAAACCAGGAGGCGTTATTAAATCAACTCTTGAAAAGAGGATACGATGTTATTATTTCGGGAATTGCCGCCTATCCATTAGATGAACGATGGTTAGGTAGAAAACTAAATAAGGACATGGTTAAGGAGTTAGTTGAGTTGAAAGATAAATTCGGGATTAATCCTGCAGGAGAGGGCGGTGAATTTGAATCTCTGGTTTTAAACGGTCCAAATTTTAAGAAAAAAATTGAAATTAAATCTCATCGATTAGAATATAGTAATCATAATGGAATTTTTGTCGTGGAGGATGCAAAATTAAAATGAAATTATTGATAATTAATACTTGTTCAAATAAATTGAATGAGTTAGAATTCGTTTTGCCATTTGAAAGTAAAACTACTCGAACAAATCATTATTCAGATTTAAGAGATTTAGCGTGGGCAGATAAGATTTTGATAACTGGGACTGCTCTTGCAGATAATGATTACTTAAATAATTTGAATAAATTTGATTGGTTGAAAACAATTGAAAAGCCGGTCCTCGGGATTTGTTCAGGTGCGCAAATTATTGTTTCAGTCTTTGGTGGTAAAATTATTAAAAACAAAGAGATCGGTATGATTGAAGTTAAAGGAGAGTTATTTGGTCAAAAATCTTTTAGTGTATATTCGCTTCATCAGAATGGTATTTCTAATTTGAAAGGCTTTGATATCCTGGCAAAGTCTAAGAATTCAATTCACGCAATTAAACATAAGAACAAGGAAATTTATGGCGTGGTTTTCCATCCTGAAGTTAGAAACAGATGGGTTATTGAAAAATTTATAGAAGTTTAAATTCTGAAATTATTTTTCCTAAACTTTCTTTGGTTTCAGGTCCAATTGCTAACGCAGTTTTGCTTCCCGGTGGGACTTGAGTTTTTCCTGCATCTGTAATCAACGCGGTATTCATCTTTCTAGATTTTGCTTGTCGATGTAATTTAAGCAAAGTTTCAGTATCCGGACATTTCAGAACAATTTTTCCCTGTCCTTCTCGTTTCCAATCTTTGAAAGATTTTTTGTTTAACGCTTGTAGTGCGGCCGTTAAACTAGCATGCGCAACTTGGGCTGAAATTTTGCCCTTCGTCATTTTCAGAGACATATTCACTAAAATTGCCTGTTTGTATTCAGCCATGTAAATTTTAGTAATTTCAAGTTTATATTGATTTTCAAAAGTTATTTATTTGAAAACAGAGAATTTTAGTATGTTCAAATTTATCAGTAATGGTCTAAATTCGATAAAGAATTACATCAAACAGTACCCAGTATTATTTATGGCATTACTTTTTGGATTCGCTCTGAGTTATAGGACTCTATTTACTCACGGAACTGCGAACTTTCATTTATTTTTGATAGTAAATTCATTAGTTTCATTTACATTCCTTACATTGTTAATAACCTATTTTAGAAAAATCTTGAAGTATAATGGTGACAAACTGATAAAAAATATAAATTTAAAATCTGCATTTTTGCTATTCTATCTTACAGTTGTTTCAAATGGATTAATCTTGTTTTTTGACACAGCTAGTTTCAAAGTTAAACATGGTTCCAGATATAGTTCTTTAAGAGAGCGGAGTTTAGGGGATGGTCATAAATCGGTTCGTTGGACTAAATTTGCACACCGCGGAATTAAAGAAGAGGCAAAATATCAGGCAATTCTTACGCTGATTTTGATTATATTTACAAGTATTTTCTACTCACTTAATTCATTTATGAATCATATTGTAATTGAATCACTATTTAGATTATCTTTATGGAGCATGTTTTGGAGTGTAATTCCGGTAGCAGGGATTTTGGGTTTATTTACAATGGACTTAACTGCAAAAGCTTCGAGACTGGTATATGTTGATTTACATAGATTGCTAAAAAATGATCCCGTTTCCACGGGGGGAACTATCTTCTTTATCGGTCAGCGAAGAATTTGGCCATTCTTTGCAGCATTTGTATTATTCTTTTCAATGATGTTATTGGGTAAAATTAGTTTATTTAATGCCGCAATTACTTCATTAATCGTCGCACTACTTTCAGTTATTGCGTGGTTGTTCTTTTACGAATTTGGTTTAAAGAAAACGTCTCCAATTAAGTAAACAATTTTTTGTAATTTGAAAGAATTTTATTTGCTACAGTCTTTTCATCTATTTCTAAGACTTCTGAAATTTTCGCGATAGTTAAATTCACATTTGAAGAATCGTTTCTATCTCCTGCCTTAGGTGCTAAGAACGGTGCATCCGTTTCGGTCAAAAGATGATTAATTCCTGCCCGCTTTACTAATTTTTTGAAAGTCTTACTTCGAACAATTGTTACAGGAATTGAAAAATAATATCCATATTTATTTGCTTTTTCGGTAGCCTCTAAATTTCCGCAAAAACAATGCATTATTACGGGAACTTTGGCTGACTTCATAATATCAACAGTATCTAACTCAGCATTTCTGGAATGCACGATTAACGGTTTATTAATTTTATTTGCAAGTTTAATTATTTTGGAAAGAACTTCTTTCTGTCTTTGTTTTTTAGCATCTTCTTTTGTCCAATAATAATCTAATCCAACTTCGCCAATTGCAACAATTTTTGTTTTGTTTTCTTCAATTTGATTTAGAATTTTATCTAAATCTTTATTTGAAATTGTTCCGGCCTCTGTCGGATATAATCCTAACGCAGCATCAACAATATCATATTTTTTAGATAATTTCAAAACATTTTTGTTATCTTCAAAACTTAATCCATTTGATATAACTTTTGAAACTCCGGCAGATTTCATATTTTTGATAACTTTGTCTATATCTTTGTTGAAGTTCTTATATGTAAAGTGTGCGTGCACATCTACTAGTTTCATAAGTTCAGCTCTTGAATAAGCGTATTAATATCTTTTGTTTTATTTATTTTGGACCGCCATTTTGGACCGCCATCAACATCTTTCAAAAAATAAATAATATGTTCCTTAACTTTTTTGAATGAAATATCATATTTATTTGCTAAATCTAGATATTCATTAGCCAATTTGAATTTATCTTTAGTTCGATATTTACCTTTAGCTTCTAAATCAATGCATTGCTTGAAAATATATGGATTTTTTGCTGCTGCTCTTCCCAACATGACATAATCACATCCTGTTTCGGACTTCATTCGAATTGCATCCTCAGGAGTTTGGATATCACCATTTCCTATAACGGGTATATTGAGTTTATCTTTCAATCTTTTGATGTGTTCCCAGTTTGCAACTCCGCTACGTTTTGTAGCTGCAGTACGGGGATGTAATGTAACTGCTGAACAACCTACATCTTGTGCAATTTTTCCTATCTTCAAATAATTGATATTTTTGTCTGAATATCCTGAACGTATTTTGGCAAATATTGGTTTTTTTGAAGTTTCTACCATTTTTGAGAGTATTTTTTCTACAAGTTTTGGGTCTTCTAATAGAATTGCTCCAACTTTCTGTCTTTGAGCTTTATGGACTGGACAACCTAAATTATAATCAAAAACATCTACTTTATTTTTCATAAATTCGATCGCAGATTTTATTTCATCTAGTTTCGTTCCCGCTAATTGTAATCCTACACTTTTTTCTTGTCGTCTATCGATTTTTACTTTATCAATACCTCTTGAAAGTGCTGCAGCATATGTCATCTCAGTAAATGTTAATCCGGAACCGTACTTTGAACACATTATTCTGAAAGCGGTATCAGAAACGCCCACCATGGGTGAAGCAAAATATTTTGACTTGAATTTAATCATTTCTCCAGAACAACAAAACGCCGCGTTAATCCTCCGTGTACATACCAATTAAACTGTCCGAGTTTCTTGAATTTTGGATAAATTAATTTATTCATTGAGATTTTACTTGGAACGATTATTACTAGCCTACCTTTCTTTTTTAGAACTTTGTAGGTTTCCTCAATAAATTCTTTGAATAATTGACGAATATTTCGGTTTGAAGTTGTTGAACTTTGACCGTACGGAGGATCGCAAATAATTGCCTCCACTGAATTTTTTTTAAATTTTGAAGAAATATCTAATGCGTTTAACTTTATCAGACTTTTTGGTTTGATTTTGTAGTGTTTCAAATTGATTTTAGATCTCTTTATCATTCGATCATCATAGTCACTCCCGATAATTTTCAAGCCATTTATTGCCGCTTCAATTAAAATAGATCCAGTTCCGCAAAATGGATCCAAAATTTCATTTTTTGCATTGCTTAAATTAACCATAACTCTTGCCATTTTTGGTTTCAGAATAGTAGGATGAAATGCAGGCCTATCTTTAGGATGTCTTCCTCTATACTGGCTATATATCGGAGTCCAATTTGAACCGTCATCAAAATATGCTTTTTTAATTAGTGCTGATTTTTCAATTAATTTGAGTGCAGAATCTTTGGTTATTTTTTTATTAATTGTAAGGAATTTTCCTCTTTTAATTCCTGATTT
>CAZUFS010000028.1:0-5426 GCA_964619795.1 Candidatus Woesearchaeota archaeon
CAATAAAATTTATTCTTATTTCTTTATCTTGTAGTTGATGATCTTTGCTTAATCTATTAAATTCTTTCTTAAATAAATTCATTAAATACTTAAATTCAGACTCAGGTCTATTAAAATTTTCAATCGATAACGCGTATAGTGTTAATTCAGAAATTCCTAAATCATTTCCCCATTTGATAACTTTTTCAACTTTTTTTGCTCCCCACTCGTGACCTTTCCAAGGCTTCATCATCAATTTTTTAGCAAGTCTTCTATTACCGTCAAGAATGATACCGATGTGTTTTGGAACTTTCATAAATAAATTATATATTAAAAATTTAAAAAGAATTATATTTGATTCTAAAACGTTATAATTAAATTCTATCTCGTTCTATAATTTCTGCAATAACTCTTTTCTGAGCCTCAGCAAACAATTGACCGTTTTTCAATTTTGTTCCTTTTTGAATAAGTAAATTCATCATTTCAGCTGTTTCTCTAGCCGCAACCTTAGTCAATTGAGCATCTGATTGATTATATCGGCTCACGAATAATGCATCTCGTCCATCCTGTGATTGAGCAAAACCATGCTCATTAACATATTGTACCGGTCTAAGCCAATTAAATCCGTCTTGAGAAATTTTTCCTTTTAACAAAACTCTAAGAATATCCTCAGCATATTCAAGATGTCCATGATATTTGCTGAAAAATCCTTTCTTGTTTTCTGAGGGATATCCTTCACCTCGAAGCATTCCGTCAGCAAGGTTAACAAGCGATTGAACTTCTTCATCTCTAAAAACATGAAGTCCTATATGAGCCTCAAGATTTCGTCTGAAGTGTCTTCGATCGTTTCCAATCTTTGATTTTCGATTTGATTTTTCGCTGTTAGTCGGATTATCGTGATATGCTAAGAAAGATGTCACTGCTAACGGTTCAAGAAATGTAGAACCATTGTTAGGCTTGTTACAAACTTCTTCTAAAAAAATATAAGGTAATTTTCTATCTAGCGCCTCTATAATTTCATCAGAGTGAATTCCTGTTGAATTTCTATCTATTTTATCATATATTCTATCTGCATGCTCAGATAAATTAGTAACAAGTTTGCCTCCGCCGATATCACTAATAAGCTCACTATCGATTTTTGCAATTCTAGCTACAAGATTTTTAGGTGATGCAATTCCGATTTTTGGAGTTACTGATCGTTTAGTCCATATAGGAATACTTTCAGCATTTGAATAAACAGATTCCGGGCTATTATTAACTACCGTCATTGCTTTGTCTTGTAGATTAAAGTTCATCTTAACAGAGCTTGAATTTAATTCGGGTTTATAAATCTTTCGGAGTGAAAACAGTTTACTGAGCCTCGATCTACAAATAATAGAACTTTTAAATCGTGATCTTAGTGATAAATTATGATTTGTTTAGGCATTGAATCTACTGCGCATACTTTTGGAGTAGGTATTGTCAATAGTAAAGGAAAAGTTTTGGCCAATAAAAAACATACTTTGGAAACTGAAACAGGTGGCATTCATCCAATTAAGGCTGCTCAAGCACATATTCTGTACTATGATAAATTAATTAGAGGCGCATTATCTGAGGCCAAGTTGAATTTGAAAGATATTGATTTGATTTCATTCTCTCAAGGTCCCGGACTGGGACAGTGTTTAAGAGTTGGAGCTGTTGCTGCAAGATCATTATCAAAAGCGTTGAATATTTCATTAGTTGGTGTAAATCACTGTGTCGCCCATATTGAAATTGGTAAACAAAAAACTGGATTAAACGACCCAATTACACTCTATACTTCTGGAGCAAATACTCAAATTATTGCTTATGCTGGTGGAAAATATCGTGTTTTTGGTGAAACTTTGGATATTGGCGTTGGTAATTTCCTAGACAATGTTGGAAGATATATGGGGCTTGGTTTTCCGGGTGGACCAAAAATTGAAAAATTGGCTTCTAAAAGTAAAAAATACGTTGAAATGCCCTATCCAATTAAAGGCATGGATTTCTCATTTTCAGGTTTACAAAATAAAACAAGACAACTTATTGAAACTGAGACAAAAGAAGATTTGTGTTATTCCATTCAAGAAACCGTTTTTGCAATGTTAACTGAAGCAACAGAACGGGCTATCGCCCATATTGGTAAAGACGAAGTTTTGTTGACGGGAGGCGTTGCCGCAAATAAGCGATTGACTTCAATGCTGTATCAGATGTGCAAAGATCGTGGAATTAAATTTGCTGTTTGTCCATTCAGTTTAGCAGGAGATAACGGGGCGATGATAGCTTGGCAAGGAATTGTTGAATATAATGCGGGAAAAAGGCAAAAAATTAAGGATACTGAAATTGAGGTTAAGTGGCGAACCGACCAAGTCGATGTAAATTGGGTACTCTAGTCTTCATCCTATATTCTTTTATATAAGCCTAATTAAAATTTTAGGTATGTCTGCTATCGGAAAAATCTTCGGCAAAACATCTACAACTCAGTTCAAATTCGTAGTCGAGGATCCTATAAATAAATGGGATTATGTTGCCGTTAATCATCACGAGGTTGGTCCCGTTTTGACTCAAGTTATTGAAATTGAAAGGACTAACGGACATACTTTGGCAGAAGGATTAATTATTGGCTACAGAACCGAGAGAAACTTTTTGAGACAACCGCGAACTCCGTTCGAGCCAGGTTCGGAAGTTTATATTGCTGAAGACAATTTGATAAAAGCTATATTGGATTTGAGAATGAATGGGATTTACTTAGGAAAACTTCAAGGAAAAGATATCAAAGCATTTCTTGACCCAAAAAAATTAGTTACTAAGCACTTGGCAGTTTTAGCAAAATCCGGAGCAGGTAAATCTTATGCAGTCGGAGTTATTTTAGAAGAACTCATGGAAATGGGTCTTCCAATTGTAATTATTGATCCGCACGGAGAATATAGTTCCATCAAAAATGAGAACAGAAATGAAGAAGAAACAAAATATTTTGAGACTTTTGGAATAAGTGGAAAAGGTTTTGGTAGTAAAGTTATGGAATTCGCAGTTAATACGTCAATAAATATAGATGCTCATCAAATTCGGTTGCCGATTCCGAAAGATCCATTTACTCTAATTGAGACTCTACCTTTCAAACCCACTGATGCGCAAAGAGGTTTATTGTATAACATTGTTAATGATTTGAACGAGAGGAAAGGAATTTTTGAATTTGATGAATTAATTAAAGAGTTGGAAATTTCTGAATCTACGGCAAAATGGCGGTTAATTGGAGGAATTCAGCAATTAGAACAAAGTGGTTTATTTAGTCATGGCGCAACTTCAATTGATGATATTGTTAAGCCTGGGCAACTATCGATCATAAATTTCAAGGGTGCTCCGACTGAACTGCAAGGAATTGTTGCAGGAAATATATTAACTACAATTTTTGATGAGCGGAAGAAGGAGTCAGTTCCTCCTTGTTTCATAATTGTAGATGAGGCTCACAATTATTGTCCTGAAAGGGGCTTTGGAGAAACTAAATCTTCTAAAATCATGAGAACTGTGGCCTCAGAGGGCCGAAAGTTTGGGGTTGGGTTATGTATAATCTCTCAGCGTCCTGCTAGGGTAGACAAATCAGTATTATCTCAATGTAGCAGTCAAATCGCACTTCAAGTTACTAATCCTAGCGATTTAAACGCAATTTCGAAGAGTTTTGAAGGAATTACTTCTGAAGCAGAGGGCGAAATTAAAAATTTGCCAATTGGTAAAGCGATGGTAATTGGGGCAACGGATTTTCCAATATTTGTGGATATCCGAGTAAGAAAATCTCAACACGGTGGTGGTGCAAAGTCATTTACGCTTACAACTGCTCGCAGGGCCGTAGTTTCACCAACATCAGTTTCCTCAAATCTTGCTTCAACACAGACTTCATCGAAGTCTCCTCCTTCCATCCAAAACTCTCAACAATTGAGTATTTTTGAACCAAGATTAAAAAGAACTGAGATTGAAGCACTTGAACCGAATAAAATTGAGAATATCTCATACATATTGAAGCCAGTATTAAGTACACTATGTCGCAAAGGCAGTAAAACTATTCATTTAGTATTCGATTTGGAAAAATTTGGTATTTTGAATTTTAATAAAACACTTAGAAAAGTTAGTTTGGGATCAACTACAACTCTGTCGGGAAATCAAAAAAGAGTTGTTGATTTATTGCGAGATAGAACTCCTGTTTCGGAAGTATTTGTTAAGTCTGGTCTCGGATTTAGTGAAGTTAATACAATTCTTAACAATTTAGTTAGATCAAAGGTTATTCGCGTAGAAAACAAGACTATAACAAAGATTGGGAGTACTGGATTAAACCTTGAGAGATATAATTTTTTGATGAAGCCAAAATATGTGAATCTAAATGGTGAGCGGCGTCAGGCCAAGGTTCCGATAGATAAAATTTCAAATTATCTGAAATCTAACGGTTATGAATTAGTGGCCAAACGAGAATCATATATACCCTTTTATAAAGTAAAAACACCTGACGAGACTAAAGTTGTTGATTCGCTATCCTATTCATTGAATATATAACAACGCTTATAAACCTATATTCTAAGCAATATTACTGACTTGGTCAGGAGCGTAAGCGAATGGATGAAAAATCTGTAAAAAAAGCATTAACAGAACTTAGAAAAACCATTAAGAAAAGAAAATTTTCACAAACTATTGATTTAATCGTTGCTTTCAAAGACATCGATATGGCGAAGGTGCCTAAATTAGAGCAATATGTATCCTTACCTTCAGGTCTTGGTAAAGACACAAAAATTTGTGCTTTGGTCGGTAATGAATCTGAAGACGGTGCAAAGAGTGCCGACAGAGTTATTTTATCCAGTGATTTTGATAAATTCAAAGAAAAAAGAGACATTAAGAAACTTGCTCGAGAATACGATTATTTTGTAGCGCAAGCAGACATGATGCCTAAGGTTGCTCAAGTATTTGGTAGATACTTTGGTCCGGTTAATCGAATGCCTAGTCCAAAGGCAGGTTGTGTTGTACCTCCACGATCAAATATTTCAAGTTTAGTTGGACGGCTACGAAGAACAGTTCGATTGGTCGCAAATAAAATTCCTATGTTTCAAGTTCCAGTTGGAATTGAAACTCAAGACGATGCTGAATTGACAAAGAATATTTTGGCAGTTATGAGTTCAGTGGAAACAATTCTTCCAAATGGAAGAAACAATATCGGTAAAATTTACATTAAGTCAACAATGTCTAAGGCGGTGAAATTATAATGACAACTCCTTATCAATCAAAAGTTGCAGATTGGAAAAGGGAATTAGTTGGAAGTTTATCTAAAGAAATCACTTCCGCCAAAACAGTTGCAGTATTGAATATGTCCGATTTACCTTCAAAACAACTTCAAAAGATTCGGAGAAATGTTGGAGATAAAGTTACATTGAGAATGGCTCGAAAGACACTTTTGACTTTGGCATTAAACG
>CAZUFS010000029.1:0-4603 GCA_964619795.1 Candidatus Woesearchaeota archaeon
TTTAGTTAGGAATATAAATATATTGACAAGCTTTAAAACATTAGTATCGTAAGAATTCTTATGAGTTTCAAATCTTCGTATAATCAAAATTGGAAGAAACTAATGATTCTCCCTATATTGATTTTAGTTATTTCTCTTGGAGTTTTGGGAAGTAATTATTCCAGTTTTGGAGATTTTATCGAAAAGGATGTCTCTCTGAAAGGCGGATATTCAGTTACTGTTGAAACAGATAAAGAATTCTCTACCTCTGAACTGGAAGAAAATTTAGGTAGTGACGTTGCCATTAAAAAATTGAAATCTATTGCAACAGGCGGAGCTCTGGGTTATACGATCGATTATGGTGGAGACGATATAGACTCATTTTTGGTTGAAATTGAGGGACTTTTTGGAGTTAAAGATTATAGTATTGAAGAAATTTCGCCGGCAATCAGTCAGAGATTTTGGGAAGGGACTTTGAAAGCAGTTAGTCTGGCGATTATTGCAATGTCGTTAGTTGTTTTCTTATACTTCCGAAGGATTGTTCCTGCTGCGGCGATTGTTTTATCAGGAGTTTCAAATATTATTGGAACGCTTGCGGCGATGAGTTTGATTGGCGTCAGCTTATCCGCGTCAGGTATTGCAGCAATTTTAATGTTGTTAGGCTATTCGATTGACTCCAATATCGTTTTGACGGCACGAGTTATGAAAAATAAAAAAGATAGTTTAGAAGATCGAATCACTTCTGCAGTTAAGACTGGTCTCACTATGTCTGTAACTTCTATTGCCGCATTGACAGTTTTATATTTAACAAGTACTGCTGAAATTTTGAAAATTATTTCTTTAACATTAATTATTGGTTTGCTTTTGGACATCATGAATACTTGGGTTCAGAACGCAGGAATATTGAGATTTTATTTAGGTGATAAAAAATGAGGTGGTTGAAAGTTTTGTCTACGGGCCGAGTAATGTTATTATTATCTTTCATCTTGATGTCTTTCATTGCAATTTCTCCCGATCCTTGGGCAAGCGGATTTGAAGTTAAAGGAATTGATGATGAAGCTAGTGCAAAACTCAACGGTTTGGATCAAGGAAACGTGATCTATTCTGTTGGTGGAAAAACTGTTGATACTCTTGATGAATTGTTTATCACATTGGATTCGTATTCTGTGGGTGAAATCGTTTCTCTCGAAACGGATGTTGGCGAAGTTAGCTTCGTCAAAGAAGATGCAAACGGATTTACTTTAAAGGAAGTTGGGACTTCCAATTTGAAGAAAGGTTTAGACTTAGTAGGTGGAGTTAGGGTCGTTCTAAGGCCAACCGTAGATTTGACTGAATCAGAAATTATTGATATGATTGACTTGCTTGAAAAGAGAATAAACGTTTTCGGAGTTAGCGACATGTCTATCCGAAACTCGAGGGATTTGGAAGGTACAAATTACATAATTATTGAAATTGCTGGGGCGTCCAAAGAAGAAATTGTTGATTTGGTTTCCAAACAAGGGAAGTTTGAAGCAAAAATTGGTGATGAGGTCGTTTTCCGTGGCGGTAAAGACATCAAAAGTGTTTGTAGGTCTCCGGAGTGCTCCGGAATTTCTTATCAAAACGGTTGTTATCCTGTCGAAGGCGGAGAATGGCAATGTCGACATCAATTTAGCGTTGGAGTAAGTCAAGAATCTGCAGAAAAACACTCAGCGATAACTTCAAAACTAAGTGTTGATGGTGGATATCTATCTGAAAAGTTAGATTTATACTTAGATGACGAATTAGTTAGCAGCTTATTCATATCAGAAGGGCTTCAGGGAATTGTTGCAACAACCTTTAGTATTTCTGGTTCTGCGAACGGCATTACTGAAGAATCTGCTGCTCAAAATGCGATAGCAGATATGAAAGAAATGCAAACTTTATTGATTTCAGGTTCATTGCCTTATTCGGTTGAGGTTGAGAGAGTTGATGTCATTTCTGCATCTCTTGGAGAAAAATTCTTCGGAGAGGCGCTGCTATCTATCGTTCTGGCAATATTTGCAGTAGGCGGAGTTATTTTTGCAAGATATAGAACTCTGAACATCGCACTACCGATGATATTTACTGGATTGAGCGAGGTTGTAATAATCTTAGGTTTTGCGGCATTAATTAGATGGAATTTAGATCTGGCGGCAATCGCAGGAATAATTGCTGCAGTTGGGACCGGAGTAGATGATCAAATCGTTATTACTGACGAAGTTATGCGAGGTAGAAGTGCTGAAGAATCTTGGGTCGAAAGAATGAAACGGGCTTTCTTCATTATCTTTGCGGCATATTTCACTATGTTAGTTGCGATGTTGCCGCTTTGGTTCATTGGAGCAGGAGTTCTGAAAGGATTTGCGCTAACTACCATTATCGGAGTGACAATTGGTGTTTTCATCACTAGACCTGCTTTCGCAAAGATGATTGAAACGTTGCTAGAGTAAGCAAGATTTTTATTGAAAGAGTTCGTTCCTAAGAAATGGTATTAGAGTCTCTTGGCCATCCTGTTCGACTTGAAAAGAAGCCGAGTGAATTATTTTTCTTAACATTCAGTTATTGCATTATTGCAATTCTGCTTTCAATTTGGGTATTCCCTCAATATGCTGGTCTGACAATGGTATTTTTTACAGTCATGGCTGCAATTCCGATGATGCTCAAAATGATAATGTTTGAAGAGAAAAAACTTCTAGCTCGACCTAAGACCGAACATCACAAAGACACATTGATGTTTTTTGTATCGCTTTTCATGGGAATGGTTTCAGCTTACACATTATTCTTTGTTTTGATGCCTGAAGAAACAGTAAAATCATTGTTCGATATTCAATTATCCACTATTTCTGGAGTGAATAACCATATTGCTGAAATGGTTTCAGGAAATTTCCTTGGCGATTTCTTTCCTATAATCGTTATTAATAATCTGAAAGTTATGATTTTCGCTCTCCTATTTTCCTTTATTTATGGTTCTGGCGCAATATTTATCTTGACGTGGAATGCATCAGTTATTGCAGTGGCAATCGGATCAGTTATTCGAGAAATAATTGCTAATGCGGCCCTGAGTGTTGGTGCAGCAAGTGTTGGTACTTACTTTACTGCAATTTCTACAGGAATGGCTCGTTACTTAATTCACGGTATACCTGAGATTGGTGCTTTCTTCATTGCGGGTTTGGCAGGCGGACTAATTTCGATTGGTATGTTAAGATACGAATTATTCGACGATAACTTCGGACTAATAATGAAAGATGCGCTATTCCTTACTCTTGTTGCAGCAATATTGATTGTTTTGGCTGCAGTTGTTGAAGTTTCAATTTCGCCACTAATTTATTCATAGTGTTTTTAAATTTGATTAACATTCTTAATTAATGAGTAAGGACTCTGAATACATTGATTTTAGTAATGGTCTAAATTTATTGAAAAATGGTTATTCTAAAGTTAAAAACTTCAAATATCTCGAGCATTCTTTGTTTGGTTTAATTGCAATGTTGGCCCTTTTTCTTAGAACCCGAAATCTACCTCTGTTGAAAGGTAAATATCTGGTGGGTCTCGATCCATACTATTATTTTAGACAGTCCAGAGAAATCATTCAGCAAGGATATCTTTCGAACCCAGATATGTTTAGAAATCCGCCTTTTGGCGTAGATAAATTATTTGATTTATTTCCCTATTTCCTTGCTTACTGGTCTAAATTCTTGGGTGTTTTCGGGATTTCGCAAGAAATGGCGCACATCATTTATCCTCCGATATTTATGGTATTATCGCTGATACCTCTTTATTTATTCTTGAAAAATGTATTATCTAAACGAATAGCGTTTCTCTCAATTTTATTTTTATCAATAATTCCCGGATATTTATTTAGAACTTCAGCAGGTTTTGCAGATCACGAAGCGCTGGCAATGTTCTTTTTCTTTAGCGCATTATATTTATTCGGTCGAGGTTTAGACTTTAAATCAAATAAAAAATATATGTATGGTTCTGGTGCAGGGATAGCTACATTTCTTTTGGCAGCATCTTGGAGCGGATATGCATTCATTTTTCTAGTTATTTCATTATTTTTATTATTCAAACTGTTCTTCTCTGAAATCGACATTAGGTATTATTCAGCATGGTTTGCATCATTTGCGATCCCCTTCATATTAATTGGTAAATTTAAAATTAGTAATTTTGGGATATTATTCGCCCTCGGAGTTTTTGGGATTCTGATATTTAGTGAATTGTTAAAACGGTTTGAATTCAATGCTCCGATGCCGGTGATTTCAGTGGTTCTCGCTGCAATTTTTGGGTTAATTATTAATTCGATCTTCAAATTCGTTGATTTGAATTCAATCATATTTAACATTTTGAATGCAGGAGGAACTTCGAAAGTTGATTTCACCACCTCTGAAGTAAATCGGGCATTTGTTATGTCTGGCAATGGTTATTTCGCGGGCTACGGATACTTAATCTTCTTAGCGATTTTCGGTTTATTTGTATTAACACTTAACTTATTCAAAAATCTTGAAACAAAAAGTAAATGGATTGTTAGTTTATTTACTGCCGGATCGATATCATTGGTTCTTCTTGGAAACTGGAGCTCTTCAGTTAATATTATGAAAGATAGTTATGTTCAATTTTTGAGCGGAGTATT
>CAZUFS010000030.1:0-4393 GCA_964619795.1 Candidatus Woesearchaeota archaeon
TAGGATATCTAACTCCTCCATATTCAATAGTAGTAATACCTTCTCGAGGTGCTGCTGCTTCGATTGCTCGAACAACTGCTTCGACAGGATTTTGTTTAGTCTTTTCCTCAATTAAGTTTAATGTGTTTAACATAACGTTGTAAATATTTGCTTTCTTTCCGGAAAATCTTCCTGAAGTTCGCTTGTGTTTCTTACCTGCGTGTCCAGTGACAAATAATCTAATCATTAATCGTTCCAAAATTGGTTTCTTTGATTTCCAAAATTGTTTTTCAGTGTATCTCCCATTTGTGGATGGAACATGAATTGGATCAAGATTAATATATCTCTTCAATCCTGGATCTTGAATTTGAATAGATTTGGTTTCCCACTTTCCAAAAGTCAATAAATCCGAAATATTTTTTTCAAATCGGTTTTCCTTCTTAACAATCTTTTTTGTTTGTTTCTTTTCTTCTGCCATTATCTTCGTCCGATTGTCTTCTCAATCTTACCTCTTGTCAATTGGTTCAATGATTGATTATTTACTTTGAAAGCTTGCCATCGAATGTTTGGGATGTCTCCTTTAGATTTTCCTTGGTGTCCACCCATTCCTTCGACAAGAACTTCGTCGTGCTCATCAACAAATTTTGCAGCATTTTCTCGAGGTAAGAAAACAGTGATTTGTTTACTATTTTTAATTAATTGCACTCTTGCTGCCTTTCTCATAGCAGAATTAGGTTGCTTTGCTTCAACTTGTCTCTTTTCTAGAACTATTGCTCTTGCTTGTGGTGAGCCTTCCAATGGATCACTCTTCAATTTAAGCTTGAACTTCTTTCTAACATGTCGTTTATTGTTCATTCGAAATTTCTTTCTACGTTTAGACAATTTCGTTGCCGCATTTAGTCCTCGAGACTTATTTGCCATTGTTTTATTGCTCGTTCTCGTGTATTTATAAAACTTACTCTTTGATTTTCAATATACCTCAAAGCCAAGTCTCTTCAAAAGATTTATAAACTAACTTGAGTTTATCTTATAAAGATTGCTTAACCACTAAGTAATCAACAATTAGATTTAAAATGGTAGCAAATGTCGCTTCGTGCCCAGATTGTAAGAGTATTGACCTATCTGTTGATCGCAAGAGGGGTGAAGTTGCATGCCGAAGCTGCGGTTTAATTATTGAAGATAACATTATTGACGAAGGTCAAGAATGGCGAGAATTTTCTGGTGAAGGTCAAGACGGTCGAAGAGCAGGAGCACCTTCAAGTTATGCTAAACATGACATGGGTACTGGAACTGAAGTAGGATCCAGCTCAGAAGTTTATTCACTTTCCGTAAAGAATCGAAGAAAATATTTGAGACTGCGAAAGTGGCACAATCGTTCTTCAACTTCTTTGGAAAGAAATCTAAAGTACGCATTAGCAGATCTTAAGCGAATTTCTTCTCTTTTGAAAATTCCACCTGCAATCGAAGAAGAAGCTGCACGAATTTATAGAATGGCAGTTGAAAGGGGATTGGTGCGAGGAAGATCTATGGAATGTGTTGTAGTTGGGGCAATTTATATTGCATCACGATTATTTAATCTTCCACGATCTCTAAATGAAGTTTGTCAATTAACAAATAACAATAAGAGAGACGTTGGAAAGACTTACAGATTTATCGCGAGAGAACTTGGAATTCGAATGCTTCCTAGCTCGGCAGGCGATTATATTCCTAAATTTGCAAATAGACTGGGATTCTCTGCAGAAACACAAACACAAGCGCAAAAGATTCTAGAAATTGCGAAAGATTCTGAACTGACTTCAGGTCGAGGTCCAACTGGGCTTGCTGCAGCTGCACTATATGTGGCATCTCTAATAACTGGAGAAAAGCGAACTCAAAGAGAAATTGCGGACGTAGTTGGAGTAACTGAAGTTACAATTCGAAACAGATACAAAGAAATGATTGAAAAATTGGATTTAGACAATCTCATCGAAGAAGCTAAAGAAAAAAGGGAAGCTGAAAGAAAAGCTATGGGTAAAGAAGACGATGACGATGAACTTCGAATCCAAGACTAATTATAACCTATTTTGGTGACCAAAAATTTTTTTTTCCAGAGTTATTAACTCCGTTTCACCTGCGCGAGCAATTTTATTAATCACTTCCGTTCTTAAATTTTCAAAAGTTACTGGATTTCCATAAATATCTTCTCCGGAAGATAATTCATAATCTAAAATTGATTCTGCCTGCTCAGTATAAATTATAACGTTCTCATTTCCTTTCGTAGTTAGATTTGCAGAGTAAGTTTGATTATTTATTTTAACTTTAAAATCGATATTTAGTCCGGCGCCGGCGGAATGTATTTGTTCAATTTTTCTTACCTTTCCATTTGACGGATCGGATTCTAAAATACAATTCACAATATATTTATTTTCAATAATTAATGGATTGGTGCCATTTTCAGGGGTTAATTTATAGCTCATCCAATCAGAAATCCTTGGGACTATTTAAATTTTTATCTTGTCAGAAGCTTCAAAAAAGTCCGCGGAGGTATACTTGACCGAATTCCGGTTGAGGAAAAATGTGTTCGACTTGCTTTGTAACCTTTCTTCTGAATTGATTCTATCAATCTTGAAATTTTAGGTAAGTCTTTCTTTTTTTCGATCCGCTTCGCAATCGCGTGATAGTCAAAATATCCAAAAACATTCAACTTTGATTCCTCTTTAATCAACTCAATCGTTTTGTTTCCAGAAAGAGATTCCACCAATTTAGTATCCCATAATTTTCCGATCCATAACGGTCCTAGTTGCTCAAAATAACCTCCGCAAGCACATCGCTTTTTGCTATTGGTAAACACTTCGCTTATCTTGAAATTTGTACAATTCTGACAATAAAACAAAGGTCTCACTTTTTTTCTAATTGTGGGCAGAGTCTTATCTGTTTGTTTAAAGTAAACTCGCATATAATGGTTGGAACTATGACTAAAAATCGGTTCCAATGGAACTTTTTGTTTTATTCCTTCTTCAACTACTTTCTTAATCAGAATCCGAATTCCGACTTCGAACATGAATTTGGTTCTATTAACTTTAGCGCCATACTTTCTCATTCCTGCGTTTGGATAAGTTCCAACTAGTGCCGATGTGTCTGTTGCAGTAACGCCTAAAATTCCGCCTTTTCTCAAACGTCTAATTGAATCTTCTAAGAATGGGACTGGAGTTCCAAACGGATCAATATCAATAAAATCGTACTTTCTTCGGCTTTTTTTCAATAATTTATTTGCTGAATTATTGAATACCTCGACCTTCAATTTATTCAGTTTGGCATTTTTTTCGATTAATTTAACTGCAATTGGATTGCCGTCGTTCAAATCAACTCTTGAACCGCTTACTTCTTTGGCGATTCTCAGACCCTTTGCGCCTGTTCCTGCCAATAAATCCAGAACTTTTGGTTTGTTTAGCGTATTTTTGATAATCTCAACACTGATATCTCGGTTCAGCTTCATTACTGAGTTAAAAAAAACAGGCATATTAGAATCCAGTTTATATTTTTCAGAATCTGGGACAAACAACTTTGTTTCGCCCTCAATAATTCGAACTAAATCCATATTAAATATTGCCAGTTCAGCTTAAAAAATTAAGCTAAATCTTTGAAAAATTCCCAAACAGGATATAAATTCCCAGTTGATGGTGAAGTCTTGTACAGCAAAGTCATTTTACCCTCAGATACTCTGAATCTAGCAAAAATCTTGCCTGATGGGTGCTTCAATAGATATATGCTTGGCGGCCAGCTTGTAGCGATTTTGTCAATCTTTGATTTGAACTTATTCTTGTCCTTAATATCTCGTCTAGAAACGTAAACATACTTATACTTCAAAAACGGTGCAGCATAGGTCTTTTTAACACGAATAACTGCTAACTTGTCTTCAAATTTTACTGTCTTTCTAGTCATAATTAATTAATCCTGTTTTTCTTTAAAAAGCTAACGGTGCTGTTATTATTTGTCAGTGAATACACTAAGTATTAACTTCTAAGATGTACAACTAACTAGAATCTTAGTTAATAAAAAGTTTATTGAAAATTATTCAATAGAAATCTTAGTCCCAAGTGCTTGTCCTGGAAGTCCGCCTTGGTCGAATCTTACTCGAACTGCGCCTTTATTTCCGTGCGGTTTTGTAATTATGCCTTCAATTTTCTTTCCTGACGGAGTTGTCCAAACTGCTTTCTTTCCGTGTAATTTTGCTGCCTCTTCTTTATTGTTTACTCCTTCCGGAATTAGAATCATTTGATTGTTTACTTGTGTTTTGTATGATCCTCTGTATGCAGATATAATTGCTTCCATGACTATTGACATATGAGTTTTGTTTAAAAACTTATTGATATTAACTATATATCTTTAAATTAAGATCATCCAAATGCATCCTAACGCTGTATTCTATATCTTG
>CAZUFS010000031.1:0-4230 GCA_964619795.1 Candidatus Woesearchaeota archaeon
CTTTATATATAAATTTTGAGCCATAGTCTTAAATAACTTCATTTCTTAACATAGGCATGGACAAAGTGCTGGAAAAAATCAAAAAACAAGTTACGTTAAGCCAAGAAGAGGATTCTGCCATAAAATCTACTATTAAGGAATTTAACTCAAAAATTGGGCCGGTTTTGTCCGAAAATAAGATTGAGGCCAATATTTTCGTTGGTGGAAGTGTTGGAAAGGGTTCAAATCTACCGGGACTCCATGATATTGATATTTTTGTTAGATTTAAAGAAGATGGCGAAATTTCCGAGATGCTTCAAACCGTTTTAGAGTCGTGCTTCAAGAAGATTGTGCGGTTAAAGGGTTCACGAGACTACTTTAAGGTGGATTTGAATGGATTTGAAATTGAAGTGGTTCCTGTGCTCTACATAACTCGATCGAATCAAGCTAAAAACATAACTGATCATTCTCCCTTTCACGTTAATTGGTCCAAACGAAAATCAACAAATCTCGTTGAGGACGTTAAAATTTCTAAGCAATTTTTCAGAGGAATTGGTGCATATGGTGCCGAATCTTGGATTGGTGGCTTTTCTGGTCACGTAATTGAAATTCTAACTGTAAATTACGGTGGATTCAAAAAATTATTGACAGCAATCTCCAAATGGGGGGATACTGCCTTTGCAGATGTTGAAAAACATTATTCTAATGAAAAGCTGGCGCGGGCTTCTATATCTGAATCAAAGCAAAACTCTCCATTATTAGTTATTGATCCTGTAGATAAAGAAAGAAATGCTGCTGCTGCTGTAACAAAAGAAAAATATGACTTTTTGAGGGCAGAGGTTGAGAGTTTCCTGAAAAAGCCAAAATTAAATTCCTTTGAAGAATTGGTGATTACTGATGAAGATATCAAAAAATTAGTCAAGAAGAACAAATTATATCTGTTCTCGGCTAAGCCTGAAAGTCCTAAATTAGATGCATCTGGTGCTAAGATGTTGAATCATTATAAGAAGATTTTACGAATGTTCACTGAAAATAACTTCGAATTAATTGACTCCGGATTCTTCTGGGATAAGAAAAACGATGGTTTAATTTGGTTCATACTAAATCCTAAAGAATTGTCTAAAAAACATATTCTGAAGGGGCCTCCGACCTACGAAAGCAGCCTAAATATTATGAAATTCAAAGAAAAATATAAACGACGGAAAATTTGGCGAGAAGGGTACAATTATTTTGTTGAAGTTTCTAGGAAATATACTAAAACTAACCAAATCATTAGATTAGTTAAAGCTGAAGAAGAGTTTAATTCTCTGACTTTGAAAAAATGAAGAAAACCATAATGCGTCAATGGAACAAAATTGCTGAGCGCGGGTTCTTCTACCGTCGAAATTTCAACTATGATTTATCTCCTTACTTCAAAAAACGAGGTAAAATTCTAGACATTGGTAGCGGTGCGGGGCATCCTGACTTGAAAAAATTTGGTGAAGTAACTGCGTGTGACATCTCAATCGAAATGCTCAAGAAAAATACGCAAAAATCAGTGAATTGTGATGCTGCAAATTTGCCATTTAAGACTGAATCTTTTGATTATGTGACTAGTTTTGCTACATTTCATCACTTACCTAAAAAAGAAGGTAAAAAATTCTTATCTGAAATACATCGAGTTTTGAAAAAGGGCGGAATTGCATATATCACTTACGGATATTTTTCCCAAAAGGGTAAATTGAGCATAAATTGGAGTAATTTGTCTAGAACTTACTATTCTTTTGACTCTTCTGAGGTTGAAAAGATGTTAATTTCTTCAAAATTTTTGAATTATGAATTATTTTCGGGCTCGAAATCAAATAAAATTGTGACTTATTCTAAAAATAAAGATGAATTTCAAGAACATTTCAAAAATATGATTATAATATTAATAAAGTAGACGACTATAAGTCGTCTACCGTATAAACCTTAACTGCTGTTGAACGTGTAGGTTTCTTTGCTGCTATAATATATTTCAATCCTGCCTTGTAAGCCGATCTCATTATTGATGCAGAAGTCTTTCCATCCATTACAATGGCTTGGGCTCCGTCCAGTTCTTCAAGAACTGAATCTAGCTCTTTAACTGGAACTCTTCCCAAAATTTGTAAAGCATCGTCTAGAATAACTGCTGCTCCATCACCCACAATCTCATCATGTAGGTCTTTCAACGGAGTTGTGTCTGAAGGCAAACTTGAATCTTCTTTATTCTTCGTGGTTCTTCGAGTGCTTGTTTTTCTTGTTGAAGATGTTTTCTTATTATTTTTACCTCGTAGTGCCATCAAAATTTCTTTTTGAGTAAGTTCCTCAACTTCTTTTCCGTCGGGCGCTTTTACAGTTAAATCAATAGATAATTTCTTAGAAATTGTCTTTGTGATTAAATCTCCGCCACGATCTCCATCTACAAATAGAGTTATTTTCTTGTCTTCCACTAATTTTGGAAGAGAACGCGGTAATTTTGCTCCATTTAAGGCAATAGTATTTCGAATACCGTATTTCAATAGATTTACAACATCAGCTCTACCTTCGACGATTATTACTTCGTCCGAACTTTTAAAATCTGGACCGCCTGGTAATTTATCTCTGCCGTAAATCTCTACGTCGGACGCTCTTACATCTTCAGCAATTTCAACAGTCATTTCTTGTGCGTCAGGTTGAGAATGAACCAATTCTTTCAATAGTTCTTTTGCTCGATTCATAATGTAGTCTCTCTTTGTGGATCGAACGTCTTTGATACTATCAATAGTAATTTTAGATTCAGAAGGTCCTACTCTGTCAATTGTTTCTACTGCAGCTGCGACTAACGCAGTTTCAGACTTGCTCATACTTGACGGAATAAGAATTGTTCCTCTACTCTTACCATTTCTTGATTCTAATTGAACTTCAATTCTTCCGATTCTACCTGCTTTTTGAAGTTCTCTAAGCTCTAAGTTCGGGCCTAACAAACCTTCAGTTTGCCCAAACACAGCTCCGATTACATCTGGCCGTTCTGCCAGTCCTGTTAAATTTATGTTAGCATAAATATTATACTTTATTGATATTGGACTTATTTTTCCCATTTTATATTTCTCCTAATTAAAAACTGCCATTCGGCGGTGCTGCGCTCTGCAGCGGTGCGCTTAATGCGCTTCAAGTAAAATATGAAGTGAGTTAAGTGAATGTGTTTTTAATTGATACTAAAATCGTTCAAATATCATTTATAAAGGTTTTGGCCTATTCTCTACTGGCGTTCAGGGCCTCGTCAATCTTATCGTCGTCCCAGCCTTTATTTTTCAATGCGCCCCTAATCTGTTCATTCGAAAATCCTTTTGCTCTCTGTGTTTTAATATATTGTCCAGGTCCGGCAGGTTCAGCTGGCCGCGCAGGCATCGTACTTGTTGTAGTCGGCTTTGCTCCAATACTTACATTGTGGCTTCCCAACAATCCTTTCTTCCAAGCATAAAATGCCCCTCCTCCTAAGAGTGTTAAGAAAGCTAAAAGAACAAACATTCCCGTCCAAGATCCGCCCTCACCACAGTCGTCTGAATTTCCGCTGTGCTCTCCCAGAGCTTCGGCACAGTAACCATCATTCTTTATACAGTCAAGTGGTGTTGAAGATGATTTCTCTCCTTCTTCACAAATTCCATTATATGGAGTATATAATGTCAATCCTGGCTGAGAACCTCCATATTCGCTAAGATCTGGTTCTTCAGACTGACTTGAATCATCAGTAGATTCCTGAGTTACTTGTTGCACCCTAGTTACTTTTCCAGTAGTGTCGACAGTGATATCCTTGTCTCCTATCCGAGTTATGTCTCCTTTCTTTAGTCCCAAATAGGTTAATTCCTCGTTAGTATAATTATTACCTTGAATTATGGTCAAATCAGAATAGTCTGGTGATTCTATTTCCTGCTCAGTTAAAATTAAAGTGGAGGTGGTAGTAGCATTATCTCCTTTATTATCTGTTACAGTCAGTTCAATTGTACATACTCCTGCAGTACAATCAGACATATTTGTGTAAATGTGATTTACGGTTTTTCCAGTTTTGACTATTTCGCTTCCTAATTTCCAAGTGTAGTCAGTAATTATTCCATCAGGATCGCTTGACTTAGTTCCAAGGAAAAATATTAAGTCTCCAACTTGTGCCTGTTCTACTGAAATTGTGAAATTTGCGATTGGAGGTATATTTGGTCTAGGTATACACGCATTAGTTCCTGCTTCAAATACTGTTTCAATTGTAATAGATGGGTTCAT
>CAZUFS010000032.1:0-4159 GCA_964619795.1 Candidatus Woesearchaeota archaeon
GCATAATAACTTGAAATATTTGCTGCACCAATTACACTACTTGTTGCAGTTGTTGCGAATCCAGACAATTCAAGTGTGGTGAAAGTCAGGATTGGTAAGAATACTACAAGCATAGCTGCTGCTACTGTGATTGCCTTTGCTCTGCTCTTACTTGCGTGAGTTTCGTGTTTGATTCGAGATAGTAAATCTTTCTCACGGTGTTTGATTGCCTCCAGACGTTTCTTGAAATACTTCTTCTTCTCTTCAACAGTCTTTCCGCCAAGCAGATACTTGAACTTGTCTTCGTAGAGTTCGTAAGAAATCTTCTTTGATTTCAAATCTTTGTTCAGTTCGGTTAAGCGTCTTGCTAGTCGGTCTCTCTGCTCGATTATTTGTGTCCGATGTCTTCGAATGTGTTCCAGATCTCTTCTCAAGGAAGCGAGTTTTTGACTCATTTGACCTTCACCTCCTCAATTAATGTTTCACACTTCCAGCTCTTCAGGAATTGTTTTACTTCGATCAGTCGTTTCAGTGGTACAAGAAAGACTGATTTTGCTAGAACTTCTTTGGAATTTTTTTTGAAAAGTCCTTTTGAGCCTCCTCGGCCATACATTCCATACACGAACTGCACTCGTTGGCTTGCATTCAAATGGGTGGTAGAATAACGAATGAGTGCATGTGTTGGATTTTCGTTAATTGTTTTTTTGGTTGAAAATTTACACTTCCACGTTTTTAGGAACGTTTCAATTTCTTTTGCGTTCTCCGCCGAGGTTGAAATAACGGATTTTGCTAGAAAAATAGATTGGGTGGAATCAAGAATTCCTGCCTTTCCGTTACGTCCTTTTAGTGCATAGAAAAATTTAACACGTTCAGTGGGAGTCAGGTGACTAGAATTATATACATAAATATGTCTGGTTATCGATCGTTTAACCAGTTGTACCACCCAACTGTTAATACTGTTAACAAGTTAGTATATAAATCTTCTTTTTATTAAGTTTATTAACTAATAGTGTTATTTTAGTATATATTGTTAAGTTTGTTAACATATATGTTAAAAAATTAAATCTTGGATCTCAAATCTTCCAGTTCCGACCGAAGCGCCTTGTATTGTTCGACTTCTTCTGGACTTGCAATATTTGCGGCAACTTTCTTGTGAAGTACCATCAAATCAGAGTACTTACTCATGTACTCGTCCCTCTGGTTAGAAGTTGGCTCGACTTTCTTTTTCTTCCGTTTAATCAAGAACCAAATTATGAAGATTATTAGTGCAATGAGTCCGCCGATACCTATCCCCAAAAATATATTTGGTTCAATTGAATTCATTATTGTCATCCCAATCGGTGTTCCGCAGATGACTTTCAAATCTAAAGGTGCAGCCACTGCAATATTTGCTCTAGCTCCAGATCCAGAAAATACACTATCTTCTTCGGTAGTGGTTGCGACAACGTTTCCAGTTAGTATTGGAGGTGCATCGCAGTTCTCAACAATTTTCGGGATTTTGAAACATATGTCTATTTCTTTTGAGTCGGCACTACGCGTATTTGCAGGCAATTCTACTTTTTTTGGTCTAAATTGATAATCTGCAAAATCTCCGTCAGCAATCACTGTCGCAGTTATTCCGCTGTCAAACGGATTATAGACTTTATAGCTTAGACAAGTTATGTCATTTTGAATTACCTCTGCTTCTTCAAAAGCATATTTTATACCTACTCCTGTTGCTGCAAATGCTGGGCTAATTAAGAGTAGAGTTGTGAGTAATACAAAAATTTGTTTCATATTATTTCTAATCGCTCTCATTTTTTAGACATTTCCCTCGATATTAAATATTCAAATCCGTGACTTCGGCTGGCATACTTATATTCTTTGATTCCGCGGTCTAGTTTTTTCAGCAATGCTTTGTCTATAGTCACAGTAATTCTCTCTTTCACACTTGCCCCCGTATAGTTATATTGTTTGAATAGTTTCCTGCAGCGGTTGCCGATGGCACTGTTAAGAAAAATTTCATATAAATGTTGTGGGCTGTTGCCACTGCTGCGTCGGTTATCAGATTTACGTAACTGGTTGTCAAAGCATTAGCGGTTAATGAATCCGGGACATTGCTATTTGAGGTACTATTTCTATATTTGAAATTTGTGTTGGCAATTTGATTTGATCCCGACTCTAAGCTTTCGTTTGCTTTAATTGATATATTAACAGTTGAACCATTTCCCGTAACATTTATGTGAAATCCTGTTGTGCTCGCTCCGTTGTTACCACTTGCGCTATAGGTTGAACCATTGGTTTCATTAACTTCAAAAGTTATATTGTTAGTGAAAGAATTAGATATGCTCATCGCTATCATTCGAGCAACATTAAGTGTAACTGTTCCCGTGTCTGATCCACCGTCTCCGTCAGATAGAGTATATGTGAATGAATCGGTGCTGCTAGTGTAACTGGCATCAGATACATAGGTAAAGGTTCCATCACTGTTTAATGAAAAGGTGGAAGCGTTTCCGGACGGAGCTGAGGCTAAACTTACAGATAAAGTATCTCCTGTATCTACATCTGAGTCGTCCGTTCCTTTAGCTAAAACGGTATCGTTGGTGGCAGATACCGAATTACCTGAGTCAACATCATAAGAGTCATCTACTGCAACTGGATTTGAATTGCTAATTGTAAGTGGACTTGAATTGTATGAGATTCCAGTTAATCCTGATGACTCTATCGGTGTATACTCAGCTATTATTTGATCATCTTTGACGAAATTTGAACTCCCTAAAGTTGACGTAGTAACTCCCGTACTAGTATATCCGCCCCCGTCGTTTTTCCACCAAAGGTATGTTGAGGATCCTTCAGAGTGTGAATTAACATCAGAATAACCTTTTGAAACGTTTAACGTACTATCGGTATATGCAGGAGATACGTCTATAGATGGTGATCCCGTAGGAGGAGTATTTATGTTTAACGTACTAGAAGTTCTAGTCGTTCCATCACCATGAACGTCATTGGGTGTGACTGCGACAGTCCAATTTTGATTATTGGAAGTTAATTCTGAATCCAATACGTCATATTTCGGCGTCCCTGAATTATAAATACTGGAAATTTGGTCAGCCGAAAGTGCAACATCATATATTTGAGCACCATCGACTAAACCATCCATCGGCCAGTAATACGTCTGATGTCCTGCTCCAATTCTTATTTGCTCACTGTTACTTCCAGTAGTCGTCATTACTCTTGAGTCGGTGCTTATTAAATTGGCATTATGATATATTTTAGCCTCATCTGTCGTGGTATCCCATGTACCACAAACGTGATGCCAGTTACCTCCAGTAAATGTGGCGGAGCCATATCCTCCTGCTTGATCCAACCCCCATCTCAAACCTATGCCTGATTGATAATATAATTTGAACGCATCTCCTTTAGTAATAAAAAAAGTTTTGTCAGATATTGTGGAATCTGGTTTTATCCATAAACATGCAGAAATTGCAGACATCCCGTTAAAATCAGAATCGGTTAATCGGTAAAGATAATCTCCGCTTGTTGAACTTACTTTTGTTAAATCATAACAACCACCGCTTCCAGTCAGACCACACGTACCGGCATTCTTCCAGTCTGCACCTGTAACAGTTAAGTCATTCCCATAAGAAGAATAATCCTTTGCAGTACTTATGTATTTACTATCAAATTGTGCATTCAATACTGCAATAGAAGTTCCTTGTTGTCTCCAATCATAAATTGCAGTGAGTGTATCTCCGTCCGCGTCTGCAAACGTTTGGTTGTATGCAGTTAAGTTGGCGTTTGTAGAATTTTGTGGTTTATCTGTGGCATTTAGTATTGGTGTTGCCGAAGTAGGTGCACTGTTCGTTACTGTGACTGTAAATGTATCATCTACTGTTCCTGCCGGAATATTGTCATCAGAGCATCGAATTGTACAGCTTGCAGATCCAGTAAAATCTTCGTTTGGAATAATCGTTATTGAATCGGTAGAACCAACAGTAGTAATGATAGCAGTCATACCTGTACACGTTCCTTGGACTGCGAAAGATAAAGCGTCTCCGTCAGCATCTGTACATTGACCGGTTGAACCAGATTCTAAATTTGTATCAATTGATGTTGAAGCTTGTTCATTTCGCAATACCGATACTGTATCATCAATAGCATTTGTCCAGACTGGGTCATTATTTCCTCCGCCACCGCCTCC
>CAZUFS010000033.1:0-3906 GCA_964619795.1 Candidatus Woesearchaeota archaeon
AAATGAGTTCTAGAAAACCATCTGGTCGAAAAAATCGATTAGTAAGTGCTGGTCGACAAACTCGATGGGCACCATTTTGGGTAATTCCAAAAGTTTTTGGAGTGGGACGGAGAGTTCATCCATCTGCATTGACTAGAAAAAAGCGAAGATGGAGAAAATCTAGCATTCAACGAGGATAAAATGAAAGACGGAGAAACGCGAACATATACTGTACCTTTAAGGAGAGAATACCTGAAGACTCCGAAATGGAGACGTGCAGAGAAAGCAGTTTCAACACTTAGATCTTTTGTGGAAAGACATTCCAAGGTTGAAGAAATTAAAATTGGAAAGTGGGTTAATGAATCCATTTGGAAGCGGGGTGCAAAAAATCCGCCGTCTCGAGTAAGAGTTGATGTAAAACGAGTTGCAGATACTGTTACTGTCGAATTATCCGAATTACCGAAGAAGGCTAAAACCAAGGAAATTCCTGGAAAAGTTGAGGAAAAGCCTGAAGTTAAAAAAGAGGAAAAGTTGAAGGAAGTAAAACCAAAAGAAACAAAGAAAGCCCCTGTAAAGAAGAAGGCTGCTCCAAAAAAGACTCAGAAATCACCTGTCAAAAAACCTGCGGCGAAAAAGAAACCGGCAGCTAAGAAAACAAAGTAATGGTCCACGTAGACAAAGTTAATTTTAAGGGTGACCCAAATATTGGATTATATTGTGTCGCTACAGATAAGTACGCGATTCTAGGTGAGGAACTTAGTAAAGTCAAATTGAAGCTTTTGAAAGAAGTTTTAGGCGTTCCAATAATTAACTCAAAAATTTATGGAACTCCGTTTGTAGGGATATTTTGTGTTGCAAATTCAAACACAGTTTTAGTTCCAGAAATAATTTTTGAAGAAGAATTTGAAAATTTAACAAATCAATTGAAAGGTATTGCTGAAGTCAAAAAAGTTAAAACATTGAATACTGCTCTGGGAAATAATATCCTTTGTAACGATAAAGTAGGTATTTTGAGTAAAGAATTTGGAGATAACGAATTGAAAGACATTCGAGAAAAATTGGGAATCAAAGCAAAAAAAATAAATTTGGCTGAAGGAGATGTCCCGGGTTCGTACGGAGTATTGACGAATAAAGGTGGAATTTTAGGTTCCGTAGTTAAAGATTCTGAAATTAAGTCTGCCGAAAAATTAATCGGATTCGAAGTTGGGGTAGGTACAGTCTCCACAGGTAGTTCAATCATGAGTTCAGGAATTATTGCTAATTCTAATGGATTTTTAGTTTCAACAAATTCAACAGGTTTCGAAATGGGTAGAATTGACGAAAGCCTAGGATTTATCTAAAATGGATTATTTAATACAACAGAAAATTAGTCAGGCACAAGAAGAGTTAGAGTTCTTTAAACGACAAAAGTCTGAAATTTTTGCATTAATCGAAACAATGTCTATAATGGAAAAAGGTAAAACTCTAAATGCGCCGCTGGGAGGCGGTATTTATTTCAAATCAACCGTTGATTCAGATAGATTTTTGTTAAATATTGGCGCAGGAAATCTTGTTGAAAAATCAAAAAATGAAATTATTGAACTTTTGAAGCGGAGAATTGTGGAAATTGAAAAATCTGAAGAATTGAAACTTTCTGAAATTAATGAACTGAATTCGAAAATAATTGAATTTCAAAAGAAATTAAAAGCTGAACAGGCTAAAAACTAAGATGTTTAGTAAACTGAAAAATACCTTTTCGAAAATTTCGAGCAAGGTGAAAAAAGAAGCAGAAAAAGTTAACGTTATCAAAAAAATAGAGAGTTCGAAATTGGAAAAGATTTCAAACGACCTGGAAGATGAATTACTTTCAAATAATATCGCTTACGGAGTTGTTAGTGAAATCTTATACGCAGTGAAAAACTCCAGTGCAAAAAATTTAAAGGTTGATTTGAAAGCTAAATTAAAAGAAATCCTATCATCCGATAACTTAAACGTTCTTGAAGAAAAAAATCCAACAATTATTATGTTAATTGGAGTAAATGGTGCGGGTAAGACGACTACTTTGGCAAAACTTGCTCAAAAAATTAAAAAATTAAAAAGAAAATGTGTTATGGCTGCAGGAGATACTTTCAGAGCTGCAGCAATTGAACAACTAGAACAACACGGAAAAAATTTGGATGTAAAAGTTATTTCTCATAATTATGGTTCCGATTCGGCCGCTGTTGCATTTGATGCAGTAGAACATGCAAAATCTAAAAAATTAGATTATGTTTTGATTGATACTGCAGGTAGAAATCACGCAAATGAAGATTTAATGAGAGAATTAGAAAAAGTTAAGCGAGTTGTAAAACCGCATTACACTGTGTTAGTCGTTGATTCTCTTACTGGGAACGATGCTGTAGATCAATCCAAGCTATTTGGCGAAAAAATTGGTATTGACGGCGTTATTTTGACAAAAACTGATGCTGACGAGCGAGGCGGAGCAATAATTTCTGTTGCTCACGAATCTGGAAAGCCAATCTTGTTCCTTGGAAACGGGCAAGGCTATGATGATCTAGAAGAATTTGATACAAACAAAATATTGAATCAAATAATTTAAAAACCACTAAAATCCGAGTAAAATATGGTACTTGATAAATTGTCAGACTCTTTGAAGAACGCGCTGAAAAAACTTACTTCTGGAAAGGTTGACAAAGCGGCAGTTGGAGAATTGACTGAAGAAATCAAGAAATCTCTGATTTCTGCAGACGTTTCGATTAATTTAGCTCGAGACATTGCTGAAAAAATTAATGAACGAGCAATCAAAGAGAAACTAGCTGGCGGACTTACTGCCAAAGAACATACTCTAAATATTGTTTATGAGGAATTGACAAAATTATTGGGTGACAAATTTGAAGAGATTAATACTGAAACTAAGCCGACTAAATTGATGTTGGTTGGTCTTTTCGGAGCAGGTAAAACAACTACTGCAGGTAAATTGGCTAAATTTTACAAAAAACGAGGTAAAAAGATTGCATTAGTTCAAACAGATACATGGAGACCTGCAGCATACGCTCAACTAAAACAGTTAGCTGAAGCTTTGAAAATCGACTTTTATGGTGATCCTAAGGAAACTAATCCTGAAAAAATTTACAAATCATTTGAAAAAGATTTGGAAAAATATGAATTAATTATTGTGGATACTGCGGGAAGAGACGCATTAAATTCAGAACTGACTGACGAAATTAAGGCTATTGATAAATCAGTTGGTGCTCAAGAAAAATTGTTGATTCTTTCGGGAGATATTGGTCAGGCAGCTGAAAAGATTGCAAAAAGTTTCCATGATAGCGTCGGAGTTACAGGAGTTATAATCACAAAGTTAGATGGTACTGCTAAAGGTGGTGGATCTATTTCTGCAGCAGCAGTGACTGATGCGAAAGTTAAGTTTATTGGAATCGGGGAAAAGTTAGATGCACTCGAAGAATTCAAACCAAAAAATTTTGTTTCCAGATTATTAGGAATGGGTGATCTTGAAACTCTTTTAGAAAAAGCAAAAGACGCTATTGATTCTGAAACTGCCGAAAAGACGGCAAAAAATATTATGAAAGGAGATATGTCCTTTAATGATTTATATCAGCAAATGGAAGCATTGCAAAAAATGGGCCCTCTTGGGCAAGTAGCAAATATGATTCCTGGAATGGGAAAAATGAATATCCCGAAAAGTGCTTTGAAAGAACAGGAAGAAAAAATGAAGATATGGAAATATTTGATGGATTCAATGACGAATGAAGAAAAAGATAATCCTTCTTTAATCAATGAATCTCGGATTGAACGAATTACGATCGGTTCCGGTAGAGAATTGGGAGAAATGCGAGATTTAGTAAAGCAATATAAACATATGAAAAAGATGATGAAAGCAATTTCGGGACAATCACGTAAAATGAAGCGAATGCAAAAATTACGTGGCGG
>CAZUFS010000034.1:0-3646 GCA_964619795.1 Candidatus Woesearchaeota archaeon
TATCATCAATAGCATTTGTCCAGACTGGGTCATTATTTCCTCCGCCACCGCCTCCTCCGCCACCGCCTCCATCATCGCCTGGATTCGTTGGGTCAGTTCCGGCAACAATTTCATCAAAATCATTAACGCCTCCGCCATCAGTATCGGCAACATTATATTGAACTCCGAACGCATTAAAATATTCACCGCCTCCTCCTGCGATCCAAGATTCAGCAAAATCAGAAATACAATCACCGTCCTCGTCGCAATTATTTGGATCAGCTCCAACTCCGTCTCCTGTACAAGGACCATACATTGGACCAACAAAAGGTAATGCACTACAACCTGTTGCGTCTCTATATATTGGATCGTTTGGATTCGTTGGGTCAGTTCCTAACAACAGCTCATCTGCATCGAATATTCCGTCACTATCAGTATCTGCGGTGAAATCGGGATCGTACGCAAAATCCACATCATTATTTAAATCATTACCAAAATCAAATTGCATTCCAAAAATCTGACTGGGCATTTCTCCAATAGTGTGTGATATTTCTGCAATTTCAGAACAAGAATAGTTCTCAATGATGTAAGAATATTCTCCGATTGAAGAATAAATTGTAGAGTCACCACATTTTATGTAATTGAAAGTTAGGACTTGATTTGATAATTCATCTTTAGTAATATTTAAAGTTCCGGTTCCAGTTGTATTAAAATAAACTATCCAATCTCCGCCAGATTCTCCGTATTCCCACGGATTGATAACTGTAATATCAAATTCTAAAATAAATTCTTGTTCAGATAAATGTGGTGTAATCCATGAAATTTTATCAATTAATGTGTCTCCATCCTCATCGTAAAAAGTTATGTTAAACTCTTCGCGTTCAGTTACGTCAGTCTTGACTCCGTCAATCATCCAGAACAATCGCACTTGCTCAGGAAGTAAGTCTGGAATCGAAGCATAAGTCAGAATATTCTCATAGTGGATATCGGAGGAGACGGTAACTCTTTTTTGTAATTTACCGCCTACTTCCGAGGTATCCGTTTCGACAACTTCAGGAGGTTCTGTCTCAACTATTTGTTGAGTATCGTTTTTTATCCAAGTAACAGGTTTGTTGATTTCAGCAGGAAGTTGAGTATATTCTGCCAAATCTGCGGTTGTGAAACCTTGGATATTTGAATAACCGGTATTTAACGACATCACTGAGATAAACATCACTAATGAGGCAAATATAATTAATGAATTGCCGAGTGCAAAGGACGGTTTATTCATCGCTTGCCTCCTTTTGATGTCAAAAACTCAAGCACGTGGCTTCGATTTGCGAATTTTTTTGTTTTAACTTGAGTATCGAGCCACTTCAAAAGTTTCTTATCAATCGTTATAGTTATTCTTTCTTTAGACATATCTAGCTCAATTAGCTAGTACATATATTTAAGTATTACTACATATCTATACATACTTAATATGTAATTATATATTTAGAACTAATTTGATTGGTGCGTGGTCGGAACCCATAACCTTATCTAAAATTTTGGAGCTTTCTATCTTTGATTTGAGTTTTTCTGATGTCAAAAAATAATCAATTCTCCAGCCAATATTCTTTTTTCTGGCACTAAATCTATAGCTCCACCAAGAATATTGTTCTGGTTTTTTATTAAAAAGTCTAAAAGTGTCGATAAATCCGTTTGTTATATATCTGTCAAATCCGGATCTTTCTTCTGGGCTAAATCCTGCATTCTTCATATTCTGTTTTGGACGTGCTAAATCAATTTCTTTGTGAGCAACATTTAGATCTCCGCAAATAACTACTGGTTTGGTTTTTTCCAAAGTTTTAAGATATTTGAGAAAGGATTTGTCCCATTTTTTTCGGGCGTCTATTCGAGCCAGACCTCGCTGAGCATTCATAGTGTAAACATTCACAAGATAGAAATTATCAAACTCTGCCGTAATAATTCGTCCCTCAGTATCTCCTTCAAGAATTCCTCCGCCATAACTTACGTTGAGCGGTTTTATCTTTGAGAAAACGGCCGTTCCGGAGTATCCTTTCTTGTCTGCAGAGTTCCAGAAATGGTGTTCATAATCGTGAAGAAGCTCGTCAACTTGATCAGGATGAGCCTTAGTTTCTTGGATACATAAAATATCTGGGTTTTCTCTAGATACAAAATCAGTGAATCCTTTTTTCAAAACTGCACGAATGCCGTTCACATTCCATGATATTATCTTCATAATAAACGCACAAGTATAGCTAGAATTGTGATTGCAATAACGTATCCCATAACAGTAGTAGGTTTGATTTGTATGAATGAATCTTCACTATCGCCATAACTAACAATCCCTCCTTGAGAGGAAGGTAATCTAACTTTGTTCTTCTTAGCCATGTGAAAAAACAGAAATTATTGTTTAAAAATTGTTCGAAGAAGAATATAACGCAGAGATATAAGCCACCTTTTGTTCTGTCCCGATACGGACGACAGATGCAGACATTCGACTAAGCGGCATACGCCTTGCACTCATCCAGTCTGACCCTATTTCACCTTACTCTGTACAACTTCAGCCGAAGCGTCATCATACGAACAGAGCAGTTCGTTTCTGTTGCCAGACGAGCCGATTAAAGCACGCTTGCGCTGGACTTCGCGAGTGGGTGGACTTTCCACAGTGTTAAACACCGATAGTCTGCCTCTCTGCGTTAGTTCTGCTGTTATTTTGTGGTTTAAAAGCCTTATTATTCAAAAATTTGAGTTATTCTTATAAACTTTCAACTGACCAGATCTTAATGCCATCCTCTTCGATAAGTTTCGGTTTTATTGGTAATCTAAGAATTTCAGTTGATTTTTGTGCTGCTTCTTCGTAATTTGTAAGCGAAACTTCTCGATCAGTATCAACTTTAGGTAAATTTGTCCAATATTCCGCTAGATTTTTGACATCTTCCCACGAATAATTAATTATCTGTTCATCTCCAAACTTGTGGACAGAAGTAATTGGCTTAAATGGTGTTAAATTTTTGAAATTAATATTAATGTCATGTCGATTGGCATCAGAAATATATCCTGATAGTTTATGAGGAAACAGATATATATCTTCTTGAACTAATCTTTCGGGACCGATTAATTTGTTGATCCTTGTTATGTTATTAATATAATTTTGATTATGCGCTCTAAAAATTTTTGGCCAATTATTTTGAAAAATGTCATTGACCCAAACATTAGAAAGATGGGTGTCAAGTGAAGAAAACACCTGTGAATTGGAGAACCCATCTTGTCTTATATTGTCTTTATATGAAGTAGTTCCTGCAAACGTTGGATCTATCTTTTCAGCTAAGTGGGCATGACATAATTCATGTAGCATGTTTCCTAAATAGGGTTTCTCGAGATTAAAATTGTCAAGAGAATGTAAATTATTAATTAAATCCGAGTTAAAACATATGTTGTGTTCTTTTGTTGTTGCAAAATTATCATCTGTAATTGAAAAAATCTGACTTGGAATAAGATTGATAGGCCATTCTAACTCTAATTTTTCAACATGTGAGTCTAGCTTATCTAATATTTGCTCAATGATTTCCTCTAACGCCATACTTTAACCTAACTATTTTGTTTAAAACTATTACTTTTTGACTTATTTTGGCTAAAGAGTTTTATAGTAAAATAGAGTTACTTAGCTATGTGGCAAGAT
>CAZUFS010000035.1:0-3558 GCA_964619795.1 Candidatus Woesearchaeota archaeon
TTTATCTAGCTTATTCAGTGCTTTTAGCATACCCTTTAGGTCTGTTTTTCTAAATGTTTTATCGAAAAATTGTTCAACAAACTTTAATCTACTCAAAATACATACTCTTCTAGCTGTACCAACAATACGAGACTCTCGTTCAATTAGATAGTCTCTAAAATCTAATACATCCTTAGCGTTTTCATTGCCTTTCTTGGCTTGGCTTTCCCAATAATCAATAAGAGATTGCTCTCTTTTACCTAATTTGTAATGGTCTTTCATTATCTTGTCCTATTGACACTGGAAGTGAAGATAGTTCTAACTCCTCACTTATTAAATCATGTTTATATTACTACAATATCCAAACGAAGTAGGTTATGTAGGTGGCAGGATTCGAACCTGCGAAGGCACTAAGCCAATGGATCTTAAGTCCATCCCATTTGACCGCTCTGGAACACCTACAGTAGAAATGGAATTATTATATGACTTTTAAAGTTAACGCTAAGCATAAAAAAACAACGAGATTAATATAATCATGTGGAGACAAATATCCGACTCAATCATATTAATTTTTCCATATTTATTCATAACTCTCGGAACGGCAGCATTTCCCATCTATTTTGCAGGAGTATTAATGTCAGTAATGAATGAAGGCATAAAACGTATTGTCAATTCAAAGAGACCTGACGGGTCAGATAGTGAATCGTTCCCAAGTAATCACACTTCGTTGAGCTTGTTGATGGCCATCATGTCCGGAGATATTGTTGTTTACTTCTGGTCAGGATTAATTGCAATTTCTAGATTTAAACTTAGAAGACATAGATTGGTAGATATTATTTTTGGAGCAATTATCGCTTTCTTCTTCTTTTCCTTTTTCGTCCAAAAATATCTATCTTTTTTCTATCTGGTCTAAATAAGAATAAGTATATCAATGGAAGAATTCCCATAGTATTCAAAATTAATATTGCGATGAACCACCATTTTTGAGACTGTCTTGCAGAATGCCAAAGTCCAAGACCTTTGAATAAAATTACTACTATTCCTAAAAATATTACTATAACCATGGCTAATAAATCTGAATTTGTTAACGTCGCTATTTCACTAGACATAATTAAATTATTATACTAGTGTATAAAAGGATTATTATGGAGACTTATGTTGATAAACAAGGATTTGTTAGAATTAAAAAAACACACGAATTCCTTCATCGGATTATTGCACGCAGACATTACTCTAAAGACTTAGGTTATCCTTATTCAAAGTGTATTGTTCGTCATTTAGATAGAAATAAGACAAATAATAAGCCTTCTAATCTTGAAGTTTTATCTCCAAAGATAATTGAAGACTTCAAAATAGAGATTGGAGTTGATAAAGAAGATACTCGAGATGAAATATTCAAAAAATATATCGATAAATTTGGAATAAAATATAATCGTCAAAATTTCCAAAATCTAGAGGCAGTATTACAGAAGAAGAAATTTCCAGTAAGTTTTAATCTTGAAGAAATAAATCGATTAAAGAAAGAATTAGCTTTTGAAGCAGACTATTCGTAGTGACGTCGTCCCCATTCTAGAAAATATGCTCTTCCAACATCACTTAATTTGGATGTTTTGAAATGAATTAATTCTAATTCGGTTAAAGAGTCTCTTGTTCGAAAGAACATCCTTCTATCGATTTCGTGTTTGAAAAAAGAACCATTTCCTAATGAACCGTGCGCACCAAGATTTCTTAGATATTCGTGAGTATAATTTCGGGCGTCTAATTTTCTATCTAATCTTTCAAATAAATCTTCAATCATGTAAATATCTTCAGATATATTAGTTTCTTTACGATAGCGTTCCATGGATTTTTTCCAGTGGTGGCTTTTTAATAGCGCCAAGTATCTTTGTTTAGCGATTAACTCTTCAACCATAGCGCTGTTTCATTTCTGAAGCAATTTATAAAAGTATCTTATCACTTTTCTGGAAAAATAAAGTGTACTGATTTGTTGAGTCACACAAATATATAATCAACCTTTTCTATAGATAATTATGACAGCTCATTTACAAGAATCTAAGAATTTTCAAGAACTTGTCACGTTGTTTTATCGTGGTGAAAACGAATTGATGAATGAAGTAGCACAACGGCAACAACGAGAATTGAACTGGTAGGTTCAATTACTCTTCTTCATTAATTATGTCTCGCAGAGATTTAAAGAACTCAAACTCACATTTTCTTTCAGGGTTCAATTCTTCACTAAATGCTTTCGAAGATAGATATTCCATTTCAGTGTGATTAATATATCCATCCTCCCATCTTTCAAGTATTATTTTTCTTAAACCCCATCTACCATTTTTTTTATTATTTTTTGCAAGATATTGAATATCTGTATCAGATAAACATATTCCTTTCACTTGACCAAAAGTAGGAGCTCTTCGGATTTTTCCTCTAATTAGATCAAATAATCTGTGAGAAGTATAAGGCATTTGTTCCAAATATTCTTTTATTATCCGTCTACTATTAGAACGCCTTACCATATACTAACTAATTAACCAATATTTTTAAAATGCAAGTCGAGGCGAGCACCGGAGTGCCCTTCTCGCCTCACGAATGAATTGTCCGAAGACAACTCGTGAATTGTCCGAAGACAACTCGCAGAAACATTCCAACCGAAGTTTTCTTGTTTCTAAAACTATTCTAAAATACTTATTTTATAAATTTTTGTGTTTTTTAGTATCTAATTTACAGTCACATTTTTTATTATGGTTATTGCAACCAATTAACCAATGATCCTTACAACCACACAAAACACATTTCTTTTTCATTATAATTTATCAATCTTTGCAGCAAGAATAAAGTCATTTATACTCAATCCGTTAATTGCATGAGTATAAGTTGTTATTTTAACATATCCCCAACCAAACTGAATATCTGGGTGATGCCCCTCTTTTTCAGCGATCTTACTTACATTATTTACAAATTTAAGTGCAGACTTGTAGTCTTTAAAATTAAATTCACGAGATAGGTGATGATTTTTTTTTGATTTCCACTTAGGTATATCTTTAATATATTCTTTAGTTTCCTTTGGTTTTAGAGTAGGAGTGCCTCCTTCACAAGGTACACATTTCTTTTTGTGTAATTCCATTATTAATTATTTTTTCACCCCTTTTTTATTATAGTTCTTGCGATAATAAATATAAGAAATAATTAAAATTAATGGTAAAAGAAGCAAATAGTTTTTTTCAAAAATCAGAATCTTAATTATTGGTAAAATAAATAAGACATTCAATATCTCTTTCATTGGAAAAGATTCTATATATCCTACTGCTAACGAATAAGGACCAATATTTTCGTTATTAAAAACCCTAATGTAGTATTTACCTTCAGAAAGATTTTGTGTACTTTTGAAGTGTTTACCCAATTCAGGACCTTTCAAATAATTATCCATTCCGTATGGCTCATAAAATTCTTCCCATTCAAAATTTTCTCCATCCAATAGATAAATTCGAGTAAGATTTTTATCCAATAATTCTGCAGACATAAGTGGTGTATTTTCAAGATCCGGTACGAGTATATTAATGTAAATTGGTATTTCTTTTT
>CAZUFS010000036.1:0-3425 GCA_964619795.1 Candidatus Woesearchaeota archaeon
TAATAGAATGGAAATGATTTATAAGACAGTTGATGTTTTAGAAAAGATTTTCGGAGAATTCAATTATGAAGTTTGGGTGAATAAAAATCATAATCATGCAGTGCCAAAAGGTAAGAAATATATTCATAGAAAGGGTGCGACTCCTGCAATGAAAAATGAACGCGGTGTTATTCCTGCAAATATGAGAGATGGTTCTTATCTAGTTAAAGGGAAAGGAAATTCTAAATTTTTATGGAGCTCATCTCATGGTGCAGGCAGAAGTTTATCTCGAACTAATGCTAAAAAAAATATTTCCCTGAAAGAATTTAAAGAATCTATGAAAGGAATTGTTGGAACCATTGATGAAGGGACCTTAGATGAAGCTCCAATGGCTTACAAAAATATTTCGAAAGTAATGAATGCTCAATTAGATAGTGTTGAAGTAATTAAACATTTGAAACCAATTATTAATATGAAGGGTTCAAGTTTTAGAAAATTTAAAGAAAAACATAACTAATAATTTTCCTTTGAAGCTAATATTACATATTCTACAGAAAAAGGTAATGTTAAATCTTGGTTTTCATAATATGCTTCTAATTCTTTCAACGGTGTGTTACGACCTAAAGTAATACCTGTTTGAAATCCACTTTTATATTTTTGATCAAACCTTCTTCCAATATTAAGTAATTCATTTTGTTCATCCACTGTTTTTTGTTCACCAATAATATTCCAAGTTGGAACTATATTCACATTATAATCTTCACCTAACGATAAAATTTTCATATTTATTTGCTCTAATTGTGAATAAAAATAAAATATTCTGGAATGAGTATCGCTTATAGATTCACCCATTCTAGTTAATACTTGATTATCTACAAATTCGTTTACTAAAACTTCATATTCTGAACCCATTTTATCTATTATAGGTATTTTTCCATTCTCAGAAACAGCTAAATAAGATCCATCCACGAAACCATTAAATTCCCAACAATCTTTTAATGAAAAAACTCTATTTTCTAAATCTGAAAATGATTCAACAGAATTTTTTGTATTTATGTCTATATCTAAATTAAAACTATATTCTGTATTTTCAGTAAAATTATGAATTAATTCAGAGTACATTTAACACCTCACTTTCAATGCTCATTGGTGTAAAGAGATATACTTGGGATCTATTTAAAGTTTTGCGTCTTAGTTAACGGGTTTTTCGAAAAAGCAGTGAACTCGCAGCCAAAATTAAAATCAATGTGTGGATGGCTGTGCAAGTCGAACAAATTGCATAAAGCACCGCTAGTTCGATGTAAACCAAATATGCTACTCCAATTAATCCCGCCATTGATAGGTATCTTCGATTTTCTTCGTTAGATTGTGAGTATGCTAAAAACCACAATATTCCGAAAACTCCCAACGGAATTCCGAAAAAAGTTGAGTATTTGCTTTTATTTACAATATCGCAACCGCCTCCTGTGAGACAAAATCCCTCGTCTGTTGCATAATAAGATTGAATTGTTAGCGCAGAAAGCAGTATACCGAGAATTGATAGAAATAATATAAGTTTTCGTTTCATAACTCCACTAAATGAATATACTTTTAAAAGACTCCCAATTTAATCTAGCAACGGGCCTGTAGCATAACTTGGATAGTGTAGCTGGTTTCGGCCCAGTTGGTCGGGGTTCAAATCCTCGCAGGCCCGTACACTATCCTTTTATAGAATTAATCATAATTGAATCATGGAAAAACACTTACTTGACCAACTAGCTGCCAAAAGAACTGAATTAGCAAGAGACAGGACTGCTTTAGCCATGATTCGTACATCTCTATCCTTACTGTTGGCAGGGATTGCGTTTATTGGATTTTCAGATAAAAATGAATGGTTCTATCCTTCAGGAGTCATAGCAATATCTATTGGACTTATTTTCTTATTTGCGACAGTTAGACATTTTTTCAAACATAGCAATGAACTAAAAAATTTGATGGGAAAATCATTATAAAGAGAGACCGTTTTAATTCAAAATGGCATTAACTCTTGAAGCAATTGTATTTTATGTTATTTTACTTGATAGTATTTGTGCAAATATTGCAGCATGGTGTTCTCCAAAATTAATGAAGTGGTATACAAAATACTGGAAAAGCTTTTCAAAAGTATTTCCGCTAGCAAAAGGATGGACTACTTTCTATCTGTTATTGGTAATTTGGATTGGATACGGATTAAGTAGATTGAGCATCATCTAGGAATAGGAGCGGACGCTAGGCGCCCGCAGAAATAGCAGATTATATTATTACAAAGCCGCAGCTATTGCAGAATACTTCATTATATCTACTAGTAGTTACAGCTCTATGTGCCTTATTGCACGACGTACACACTAAATTCTTTACATTTTCAAATAGTGTCATTTTTACCACAATTGTATATTGAAGTAGAGGTTTATTAAAATACTTACAATAAAATGGATGATTTTTCAATTATTTTAGTACATTTTTTATATTTTTGGAATATTATTCCAATATGGTCTTAGATTCGAAAGACGCGACAATCTTAGAAATCTTGAAAAGAGATGCAAAAAAAACAACTCAGCAAATTTCAAGAGAAACAAATATACCTATCACCACAGTCCATAATCGAATTAAGAAGTTGGAATCTTCAGGAATAATTGAGAGATATACTATTTGGGTGAATCGAAAAAAACTAGGTAAGGGGATTGATGCTCGGCTGGCAGTTAAGGTAGGTCGAGAAGGAGATCAGGACGAAATCTGTTCAAAGCTAGTCCATCGGGATTGTGTTGTTGGAGCATATCAAGTCACCGGAGATGACGATATTATAGTTAAATTAAATGTTAAGGATGTTGATGAATTACATGATTTCATTATGAATGACGTAAGAACAATTAGAGGTGTTGAAGGTACCAAAACTTTGATTGTTTTGAAGAATTTTAAGAAATAAAAAGTGAAAAATCCTCTTTTTCAGTAGCCATTACAAACATAGTTGTTGCTTTGTCTACTCCTTTTACCGTTCTCAATTTATCTATTACAAACGAACTAATTTCATCATTATTTTTTCCTCTAACTTTCACTAACATATCAAATGCTCCCGAAATGACATGAATTTCTTGCACTTCTGGAAATCTTCCAATAATCTCTGCTGAGTCTCTTTGGGAAAGAACTTTACTGGTTGTATTCCTATAATCAAAAGTCACAAAAATAAATGCTAAAATTGACTTGCCTACTCTTTCCGGAGATAATTTTGCTTGAATTTTTTCGATTGTTTTGTCAGATATTAATTTTTTTATTCGATGATGTACTGTTGAAATTGGGATATTTAATTTTCTTGCTAACTTTGAAGAGTTTTGAGTTGCATCTTTCTGTAATTCTGTTAATATCTTCTTATCAATCATATCCATAGTTTATTGTAAAATTTACAATATTTAAAGGTTTTTATTGTCAAATAT
>CAZUFS010000037.1:0-3125 GCA_964619795.1 Candidatus Woesearchaeota archaeon
CTGTTTAGATGTGTTTAACACGTGTTTAACACGTGTTTAACACGTGTTTAGTAAACTAACTCGGGGCTTCAATAAAAGATTTGCTAAATTTTTCCCTGAAAATTTAGAGATTGATAAAAAGATTGAAATAGTTTTGATTAGAATGCTCAAAATCCGATAAATAACTGCTCCGGTTAACTAGGCTCAAAAGTATAAGGTAAAAGTGAGGGTTTGTATTAATTCAATAGACTAAATATTACCTCAAATATAGTTCCAATTAATCCTTTTAACTATGCTTAAATGTCCAAAAGTGAGCCTAATCTGACTCAGAAAGTTCATCTTTAATCTTCTTTACTCTAGAAACTCTAGCCTTATTTTTAGAAATAGATCCTTTAATATTACTCTGTGTTTCTCTAATCTTACCTTCCTTAGCAATTAAAAGTGAGAGTTTATCTCGTAGTCTATCTTCTGAAGCGCGAGTGGATAAAAGCGATTTTGTAGCAGAATTTAGCTTAGAAGTGAGCTTCTTTCGGTTAGTATTTAGCCGTTTTAGCTCCTTTTTAACATCAGAAATAGCATCATTCAAGAAGTTTTTACTTGTAGATTTAGCTTTTCTGGCCATGATAACATGAATAAGCCCGATGTTTATAAAATTAGTGCTAAACTTTGTCTTGATCCTTCTTCGTCCGCTTTATTCGTTTGTAAAAGTGAGACTTTGTTTTGTGATAATTCTTCTTAGTTATGCTCCCTAGCGCATATGCTCGGTGTAATGTAGATAATTTCTTTCTCAAACGCGCCTCTTTATTCTTGGCAACCTTATGCTTCCGCAAGAAAAGTGAGTGTTTTTTGTGCACCCGATGTATCTTCTTCAAGTGGTGTCTATTGTGCTTAATTAGCTTTAAAAACATAAATATTGCCGCCAAAATTATGGCATAATTCAACGCAGCAGTAGGTATCCCTTGTAAAGTTCGTGTCAATTCTATGGCTTGATATGCGACCGAAGTCTTATCTTCTTGGCTCAAAGTGAGGATTAATCCGTAGGTTCCTTCATCTAAGTATGAAGGGATTGAGAAACTAAGTTGATCTGAATATTCTGTGCCTTCGAAAGTTACGGTAGTTATTCTTTTGACTAAAATCTTACCTTCACGCGAAAATAGTATTGCTGTGAGGTCCGCCTCAGCCACAGTTTCTGCAGTCGGTCGAGTGAGCGTGTAATCAATTTGAGCGTCTCTTCCGATAGAAAGTCCTCCAATCTCAACGATAGTCAAGTCACACTCAAAATTGCTACTCGAAGTGGTGAAAATTGGGATGTCAACTGAGGATTTTGGCGAACTAATCTTAATCACACCGAAGACATTCTGACTTCCGTCAGTTTGTATGGTCATTTCTCGAGTATGTTCTGCATATGCCGCGGATAAGGTGCTCACAAAATCGGGAGTTTCTACCAAAACATAAAGCGGGTCTTCTTCGAGATTCTTTATCTCGAGGGTTGTTCTATCGCTGTCAATTAAATCTATGCTTGATTTGTCGACAGAGAATTTCGTTGAAAATTTTTGTGGTAAAATTACAAAGGTTGCGTCTTCAGAATCGGATAATTCTCCGTCACTTACTTCAAAATTTACGTCGTAGATACCGATTTTTTCAACAGACGGTAAAACTTGAACTATTCCTTCGGTTTTGGAGACCGTGTTCGGATAAAATAAATCGTTATCGGAGCTGAACTTTAGACTTCCTTTCTCATAATCGCTTGCTTTTAGATAATAAGTGAAGGGTTTCTGTTCGATAAATTTGTCTTCTAATGGTTCGAACGCGGGCGCGCTATTTTCAACAGTTATTTGTGCCCCGACAAAAGGTAATATCAATAATAAAACAACGAGCCGTTTAATCATATCTTCAAATGTGGTCAGAATTATATAAGATTATCTTGCTCGTTTGGCCTTTCTTGCGGACCGTCGAGTATGAATGGAATGGAATCCTGCTGCAATCAGCAACGTGATTAATATTAATACCACTAACTCTGAACTGATTATCTCTTCTGTTGAAACGACCTCGAAAGTTTGTGTGGCTGTAGAAACTTCCTTTCCATAGTCTGCATAAACTGCCAGAACATATCTTCCCGGAGGAAGGTCTTCTGAAAGCCGAATTCCCCACGAATATGCAATGTCTTCAGAAGTGTCTATATCGGAGATGGCTGCTCCCGTTAATGAATGTGTTCGTGAACTCAGACTATTCGCGTATTCTTCAATGTCAACTTCTCGTTCGCCCTCAATTACAACTTGATTATTGGAATCGATAATCTGATATTTGATTGTGATGGTCTCAACTTCTTCCTCAATGAAATTGTTCAAGAATATATGTGGTCTCAACGTTTCTCCCGGAACCACTTTATCTAAGTCAAGCTTACCAGTAAATTGCAGAGTTGGCGAATATGTATCTGGTTTCAAAGTGAGTTCAAGGGGGATTCGTCCCGGTTCTAATTCGAGTGTGACGTCTAATGAAATGGATTTCGTTGTGTCTCCGTCTGTGACTCTGACTTCTCCGCTGTATACTCCGATAACTTCGTCAGTTGTATCTACTTTGATTTCAATTTCGCTCGATTGCCCTGCTCTTACAGTCACGGAATCTTCAACAACTGCTATTCCTCTCAGCCCAATTAGTTCCACGTCATACTCTCTAGCGTCTGTGTTATTATTTGTAACAGTAATCCTCTTAGTCATCTCATCGTCTGGAGTTGTGACTATTTTGACTACTTCGGCGTCTAAGCTGAAAGAGGGTGCTTCTTCACTTACAGTCACGGTACGGAATCCTCCGCCACCGCCTCCTCCGCCACCGCTTCCAGAGTCGTCATCATCGTCAGTTGATTCAATAACATCAATAGTGAAAGTTTCAGAAACGTTTGTGGTTCCATCACTACAATAAACTTCACAAGTAGAATTTCCTTCAAAGCTGGCAGTAGGAGTTATTTTAACTGCGTTTCCGCTGACTGTGCAATCAACTTTTGTTGCGTCTTCCGTGACTAAATAAAACGTGAGAGTTTCACCTTCAGAATCAGTACATTGTCCATTTCCTGAAGCAGTCATATCTGAATCTACAACATATTCTGAGGCATCTATCAAAACTATAACGTTAGCAATTTCTTGGTCCCA
>CAZUFS010000038.1:0-2926 GCA_964619795.1 Candidatus Woesearchaeota archaeon
GGAATTTTTAGATCTAGTAATTTGGAAAGATCTATAGGCGTACCTATTATAACAACGTCTGCTTTTGAATTATGAATTGTACTTTTCAATTCATAAATTTGTCTTTGAGAATATCCCATTGCAGGTAAAATTTCTTTTAGATTTGTATACTTATTGTATATCTTTTTTAAAGATCCAACTGCAAATTTACTAGGTTGCAATATATTTAATTTCAGTTTTTTTGCCATAATCCAACCTGCACCATAATTCATACCTCCGTGTGTAGTGGTTGGACCATCTTCAACTACAATTGCCTTTGAATTGGGTTTAACTTTAGTATCTAATTCGATAATAGAATCAGAATGTATTATCTTTGCTTTAGGATTAACTTTCTTAATATTTTTAATAGAATTTTCAATCTGTTTTTTAGTTGCAGAATTCTCTTTATTGATTATAACAATATCTGCCATAATCAAATTTGTTAAACCCGGATAGAATAATAATTCATGATTTTGTCTCAACGGATCAACAATTACTATATGTAAATCTGATTCAAAAAATGGTAAATCATTATTTCCTCCATCCCACAAAATAATTTGACTTCTTTTTTCAGCTTCTTTCAATATTTTTTTATAATCAATTCCTGCTAAAACTGTTCTACATTTAGTTAAGTGTGGTTCGTATTCTTCTCTTTCTTCAATAGTTGTTTTATTTTTTGCTAAATCGTCATATGTTTCAAAAATTTGAACATCTTGCATCGATAAATTACCATAGGGCATAGGATGTCTAACTACGGTGTATTTTATTTTTCGGTTAGTTAATATATCTCCGATATAATCCGTTACTTGTGATTTTCCCGATCCGGTTCTTACTGCACAAATAGATATAATTTTTTTTCTGGATTTTAATTGAGTAGATTTAGGTCCAAGTAGATAAAAATCAGCACCTTCTGATTGAACTATTGCTGCTTTCATCATAACTTCTTGGTTTGAAAGATCCGAATAAGATAATACACATACATCAATTTTTAATTTTTTTATCAGATCTACTAAATGTTTTTCGGAATAAATTGGAATTCCTCTAGGATATTTTTTACCGGAAAGTAAAGCAGGATACTTTCTTTCAGATATATCAGGAATTTGTTCAGCAGTGAATGCTAAAACCTTATACAAATTATTTTCTTTAAAATATACGTTAAAATTATGAAAATCTCTTCCTGCAGCACCCAGTATAAGAGTTCGTAGAGGTTTCATATTACTATAATGTTTATAGAATATAAAAAGTAATTTATCTTAAATTTGACTTGGAGCAAGTATATCTAGAAGATTTCCGCCGTCTTTAGCATCTTCAGGTAAAAAACTTAACAAATCTTCCAAATTTGATCGAATAATATGCGAATCTTCTTCCTTAATTCTCGATATATACGAATTAAGATGTTCTTCAATTTTAGTCGTATTCAAAGAAGTATAGTTAATTATGCTTCTATTTTTTAATTCGTTTCTCAGACCTTTTGTAAGACTTGATCTGGTACGAAGTCCATATTCACCGCTTTGTTTAATATATTCAGCTATAAGTATTTCATTTTCCATAGTTGAATAACTTCTATTCATTGACATGATTTTCCTCAAATTTTAGCCTTTTAAAAGCGTTAGTATTCGACTAAATAAATATAGTTCTCAATATTAACGTGATCTTGAACGAATTCTGCCTCTTCTATTGCTGTATCGTGATCTTGAATTATGATTTCGGCCTCGATTGCCACCTCGTTGTCGAACAACACCAACTTCAAATTTAACTATTGGAAAATTATCAATAGTCAATTCTTGTATGTTTAAATCATAATTTTGTAATATTTGTCCAAATGCAGGGTGATCTCTCGCACTCAATAAAGTAAATGCTTTACCTGTTTCACCAGCTCTAGCAGTTCTACCTACTCTATGAACATATTCTTGCGGATCATTTGAAAGATCGTAATTAAATATATGAGATACATTTTTGATATCTAGACCTCTTGCAGCAACAGGAGATGCTACAAGAATTGATTGATTACCGTTATTAAATTCCTTTATGGATCTAATTCTTTTGTTTTGTTTCATTTTACCATGAATCATTCCTGCCTTAATTCCCTGAGATTTTAAATTTTTAGAAACAACTTCAACTGTTCGAATATTTGAACAGAAAACAATTATTTGATTTGCTTTTTCAGTTTTTAATAAATGAACTAGCAATGAAAATTTTTTGTGTTTTTGAATATTGTAATAATATTGTTCAAGGTATTCTTCAGTAACATGAACTTCCGATTCAGCAATTAGCGGTTTATTCATGTATCTTTCCCGGATTAAATCGATTTCATGAGATATTGTTGCACCAAATAAAATTATTTGTTTAGATTTAGGAGTATACTTTAGAATCCGTTCAATGTCTCGAATGAATCCCATATCCACCATTTGATCTGCTTCATCTAAAACAAAATGAGTTAATCTGGATAATTTCAAAGTTTTTTGATTCAGATGATCTAATATTCTACCCGGTGTTCCGATTACGATATCTGCGTTTTTAATTTTTCGAATTTGATGATGCATCGAAACTCCTCCGAATACTGTTGCAAAAGTTAAATCAGTATGCTTTCCAAATTTTTCAAGTTCACCTGAAATTTGAAGTGCAAGTTCTCGAGTCGGTGCAAGAATTAATGCTTGAACACGAGAAGAATGATTTAACGAATCCAATAGTGGAATTCCGAAAGCTGCAGTTTTTCCTGAACCCGTTTTAGACTTCCCAATTATATCTTTACCTGATTTAATTATTGGAATTGCTTGAGATTGAATATCTGTGGGATTACTAATTCCGCACTCAGATAGAGCTTTGATTATATTTTCGTTTATTCCCAATTGTTTGAATGTTTTGTTTTCCATTGTTTAATACTGAAATAAAATGAACTTATGTTGCG
>CAZUFS010000039.1:0-2484 GCA_964619795.1 Candidatus Woesearchaeota archaeon
CGACCAGCACTTACTAATCGATTTTTTCGACCAGATGGTTTTCTAGAACTCATTTATTTTCCTCCTTTTTAGCAGTAGCCTTTTTTTGCTTTGATTTTACAAGACTTGCTTTGTCTAAAAGAGATTGACCTTTCGGAGCAATAATTCGCCCCTTATATTGTGTTGTTGATTGTTTTATTAATTCTCCAGCTTCAAGTTGTTGAACAATCTTTCGAATAATATTTCCTGAAGCCTTCGCAAATCGTTCAGGTTTTCGACCTCGATTTTTTCGACCGCCGTATCGTGTTCTCATCTTTGATACACCGACTGGCCCGTGATTATAAATATTTTTTAGAATTGAAGCAGCTCTAACGAACCACCAATCTGGATTTGCAGGAGGTCTCTCATTATGGTTTCCAGTTTTTACAAAAGCGGCCCAACTAGGCGGGTTAATTGCCTTAATTTTCTTCAATTCACTAGCCAATCTTTGATTAGCTTTTTCGGGACCAATGTCATTAATGGACGCCATAATTAATGAGTGACTGGCGTACTTTTAAAAAGATTACGAATTCAATACAACCGACAAACCAATAGCCCCAAACAACAAAAATATCCCCATTTGAGTTAGCATTGACCTCAATGCGACCCGTTTATTTAGTTCAAGATTAAGCGAAGAATATGCAATTAATATACCATAAATCAAAACTATCGACATATTTGACGGTTCGGGACCAACTGCTAGACCGCCAAGCGCTGCAATCAAATATTTTAGTTTTCCAAATCTATTTTTTTGCTTGGATTCGAACCATTTGTATTCTGAACGTGCCAAATTTTTCAGAAAAAACCCGGCAATGTACGCAGAAGACATGAATACTATGATAAATATTGTTCGAAGCATAGATTTTTAACTGAATTATATTATTTAATCTTAATGAAAATTACGGAGTCAGTTTATGATCCAAGAGAAGACTCATTTTTGCTAAAACGCGAACTTATCAAATATTTAACTTTCAACAAAATTTCAAGTTTGCTCGATATGGGAACTGGTTCAGGAATACAGGCAATTGCAGCAAAACGTTCGGGTGTTGAAAGGGTCGTCGCAGCAGACATAAATCCTGAAGCAATTAAATGCGCAAAGCTGAACTCAAAAAACCTAAAAATAGAATTTATACAATCAGATTTATTCTCAAATATTTCTGAAAAATTTGATTTAATCGTATTTAACACACCTTATCTACCTCCAATACCTCCGGTAGATCCTCAATGGAGCGGCGGCAAAGAATTTATTGAAAAATTTCTGAAAAATTCAAGTAAGCACCTAACTCCGAATGGAAAGATTCTTTTCCTTCATTCTTCAAAATCTCCAATTTCGCTAAAACATGAGCTTTTGGCTCAAGAAAAAATGCCTGACGGAGAGATTTTGTATGTTTCGTTGAGATAATTTTATATTTAATCAATACTTTTTTGTTGTAGAAAGGCGGGGCTAACCTCGCGAGTTGTCTGAGTTAAATTTCAATCTTCGCGAATGGAATAAATGGACAATAAGGATGCAAGAGCAACTGTTAAGTGCTTAAAGCAGCGTTTAAAGATAATAGGCCGCGATATGCGAACTTTATTCGATCTGTTTGACCCTTCTTAACATCTCTTGAGTTCAGTCGAGGCTTACGACCTCATATGCTTGAGCAACTGGTCATCACGTTATGGCGCAGTGGGGCAGCAATGATGCGTTGGACCTTGACCGCGTGGGCCTATACGCCTTTCAAACTCTTTTTAAATTTATTCTGACAAACATATGTCCGATGTTAAGCGCATATATCTTAATTGAGGCAGAAGCGGGAAAAGAAAGATCGATTCTCGAAGCTTTGAATTCGAATGAGCACGTAGTTGATGTAAGTATTGTCTACGGACAATATGATATAATTGCTAAAATCGTACTTAATGAAGGCGACGAACTACCGAGTTTCATGATGGATGTAATTCGACCAATCAACGGAATTTCGGGAACATCTACTTTGCTTTCGGCTTACGACCCTTCCCGACCTTAATTATTAAATTTTTAATTAAGTAAGAATTTGGAATCAACATTGTATTTTTGCTAGTCATATCTAATTGAGTATTCAGTAAGTTTATTTTTTTGATAGTTCCGTCAAAATCCTTAAATTTAATTTTCTCTCCATTCACTAATTTTTTAGTAGAAATAATATACAATCCTGCGACCATATTTGGAACAAAGTCTCTCAATGCCAGCGAGAAAGATATTAGAATAATTCCTGCAAATACAAATAGCAAAAAATTCATAACGCTGATTGCAATTCCAATCTGAATTAACGCCGCAATTGTAGCAATTATGATTATTGTATATTTTACAAACTTGTAAGCAATATTTTCTGGATCAAAATCAACGCCTAGCGTTTTCTTCAAGTTCCCATTCAGATTAATTTTACGAACCAATCGCTTAGTCAGATTACCTAAGACATTCCCCAGGATTAGACCTGCGAAGAATAT
>CAZUFS010000040.1:0-2375 GCA_964619795.1 Candidatus Woesearchaeota archaeon
TTGTTATAATAGGTACGCCTATAGATCTTTCCAAATTACTAGATCTAAAAATTCCCAGTTCAAGGGCGATATATAAACTAAAAGATAAAACGGGAAAGATAAAAAGAGAGATTATTAAATTTATTAATAAATAAAGAACTTTTTCAAATTTGATACGGAAAAATAACTCCTATTTGGGAGTAGTGTAGAATTCGTTCAAGATCGCGTTAATAGCCGAAAAGCGGTCCCCGTTTTTTTAATCGAATAAATTCTTTTATCCTTGAATCAATATCGTGTTCCACCTTATCATATGTTTTTTCATCAATTGAATTTAATGAAAAGCATTCTCTTAATGTTTCCAAAACTATTCGCTGTACTTGTTTTGTGATATTAAGTTCCAGAACATCTTTCTTGTATTTATCTAAAAATTGTGCAAGAATTTCTTTTTGTAAATGTTCCTCCAGATTTCTTGGAGCAAAATCTGAGTCTTTAATTGATTCGATTAGTTCTTTTGTTTTTTTAAAATCCTCAAAATCTTCTTTAGTTAAAGTAAATGCAAGAGAATAATCTGCGAAATCAATATCTCCGTAAGTTGTTGAAGCTTCGAATAGATCTTGATAAACTGGATTTCTTGGAGGCAAACCGACCAATATTATTTGTTTTTTAGAACGTCCCAATACGACATTTAATTTTTTAGTATCGTTAAATAAAAAATCGGCATTGCTTGTAAAATCGAATATTATGGCGTCCCTTTCTTGACCTTGAAATTTATTTATTGTATTTATGTTTAAATTGTTTAACAAATAAAATCCGAGCTTTGTTTTATCCAATTCATCTTTGTATTCCTTATCCAATACATATTCAGGAAAGCGTATTATGAACTCTCGAATTAATGCTACTTGTGCATTAAATGGTGAAATTATTCCTAACTCGCGCGGAGAATAAACTTTCAATAATTTTTTCAGCAAGACTATAATTATTATCATATTCCCATAATTAAAATATGAATTTCTGAAACCTTTTGTTGTTTTAACGGGTTCAAATATACCTCTGTTTTCTTCATCTAAATCCGATCCGTGAGGTACAATCCAGGTTATTTCATCTGAGTTTGAGATTTCTGCGAGTGATTTCGCTTTTTGTTTTTCAAATTCGTTTCCAGACTTGAATAACATCCGATTTCCATAAAATTGATTGTTTATGAATTCGAATACTTTTTTGGAGTTTCTAAAATTGTCTTTGAGATAAAGAGTGTTGTCCGACCACTGTTTTGAAATTAATTCGAAAGGAGATTTTTGTAAAGTTTGTATTGATTCGTTAGAAATAGATGTTCCTAATATATTCAATATCTTTTGGTCAATAAATGATGATAATTGTTGAGTGTCTCCGCAAATTAGTATCTTCTTGCTCTTCATTAACGCAATCAATAATCTGGGTAACTCTACGGTGGATGCTTCATCAATAATTACTAAATCAAATTTTTCATTCTTTAGATATATTCCTGTTGAGTCAATTGTTGCACCAATTACTTTTGATTTTTTAATTAAGTCTTCATAACTGTTTTCTTCAGACAATTGATTTCTAATTGAGAATTTTTTAACATTCTGTAATGTTATGGATGTATCAGCGCCGATTCGCAAAACATCTTTTTCTTCAGATAATTTATATAGAACATTATCGATTGCCAAATTTGTTGCAGAACAAACTAAAACTTTCTTTTTCATTTCTATTGCTTTCTTACATATCTCGGCAATGCACTCAGTTTTACCGCTACCTCCGGGCCCCTCTACTGGAACAATTCCTTTTTCAACTTCCAACAATTTTAGTGCGGTAGAAATGACTTCTTTTTGACTTTCAGTAAATTTACTTTTGATTTGTTTATCCGATTTTCCGATTTGCCACTCTTCGTTTGAGCTCCCTGAATAGATGTTTTTGACCAAATCACTATATTCTGAAGAATTGATTGATTCTAAATTCGTTAGCATATTTTCTACAAGAAACACTAAATCGGATGTTGAACTTACTGATACGTTTGAACCTCGCTCCAATTTTAAATCTGGTCTAACTCTAAAATAGTATCTTCCTTTTTGGTAGTGTTCGACAATTGAATCAAACACATCAATCAATACTCTTTCCGAAGATTGAAATCTTATTCTATTGTTTTCTAATTTTATTCCAACAATGCAATAGTTTCCGAAATCCTTTATTTCAACTATTTCTCCTTGGCTACGTCGGGACGAATTAATGGCCCCATAATGTTCTTTAAGTAGTTTTAGATATGTCCTAAAGATTGAAAACAATTCCACAAACTTAATCTGTTGCTAGCATTTATAATGATTTACGGACTCGCCCAGATTTGAACTGGGGACCTACTCCTTAGGAGGGAGTCGCTCTATCCA
>CAZUFS010000041.1:0-1780 GCA_964619795.1 Candidatus Woesearchaeota archaeon
CCATTGTTTGAGAAATGTGAATCATTCCTTCAAATGCTCCGAAGTCGATGAATGCTCCAAATTTTGCAATGTCTTTGACTTCACCTTCAACTAATTCATTTAGTTCAGGTAAATAGTGTACTGCTTCGAAAGTTACGTTATAGAATGCCGCGCCATCTCCGGAGATAATCATTCCTTCTCCGACTTTATTGACCGAATTAATGACTAATACTCTCCCTAAGCCATCGATAATTCTATTTTCGTAAGTTGCTCGCAATTCTTCAAGAATTACAGCTTTAAGGTTTTCAGCGAATCGTTTTGGTTCGACCCGAACTACTCCTTCGACTTTCGATTTGTAATACATCTTACTTTTCTTGATATTAGTACCTTTTTAAACCTTATGATGTAATTATCTTTTTGTTTCTACTCAAAGATAGAACTCGAACATTAGCTTCAGTTAGACGTTTTTTCAGCTCATAATCGTTCGTCATAACTAAGTTTCCGTTGTTTTTAGAATATGAAACTATTAAGTCGTCAGTGTGTCCGGAACCAATTTTTATTGGTTTAATTGCAGAATAATTAATTATCTGAATTGCTAACTTGGCAGACTTTTTATCGGAACCTTTTTCCGCAGTTTTACTCAACATTTTCAGCTCTTCAATAACATTTTCAGGAATTAATATTTGTGAAGCCCCAAATTTCTTTAATTCACTGAATAGATCAAAACCACCCTTCGCAGAATACAATAATACGTTTGTATCGACTAATACTTTCATAATTTTTCTCTTCGATTAAGTTATTAAAGCGTATTGCTATTTCAAATTATGTTAAAATCAAAAATTGCACAAAAACTATATGACAAAACTGCAGATATTTACAACAGTAGATATCGAACTATTCAATTTGAAAAGTATTCTCGTGCGCTGAAAGACATTAATTTATCTGGAAAAATCCTAGATTTAGGTTCAGGAACAGGATTGTTATCAAAATTCCTAAATAGAAAATTAATTTCAATAGACATATCTAAAAAGATGCTAAAAAAATCTAATTCGAAAAATGTTCAGGGAGATATTGCTGAACTCCCGTTCAAAGACGATTCTTTTGATGTTGTTATTTCCTTTTCCGCATTAATGAATTCATCAAATCCTAAAAAAACAATTAATGAAGTAAATCGTATACTGAAATCAGACGGCGTTTTCGTAGTAACTTATTTGAAATCATTCAATTTTACTAAAGATTTAAAACAAAAATTTAAGATAAAGGAAAGTATTGATTGTGGCGAAGATATATGTTTTATTCTAAACTCTAACAAATAGTTTGAATCTATCTTTATCTTCTAATTCTCCAAGAATTCTTTCAATTATTGCTTTTTTGGGATTAGGAACTGAACTAATTCTTTTTTTGATGTCTTCAAAATCTTTGAATGGATCAATTTCTCTTTCTGCTAACAATTCTCTTGCGTGTTTTTTACCAATTCCCGGCAATATTTCTAACTGATGAGATCTTAATGAAATCGGCCCAGAATTATTGAAGAAGTTAATATATTTCTCTTGATTTGCATCAACTAATTTCTCAACTATAAATCTTAATTCATTTTTTGCAGTTTGCGTCAATTTTTCAACTTTCAAACTACCTTTAATGTATGCGATTTGATCTCTTTCTCCGTCACCGATATAAACTTCGTCGTTTGGCTTGAAACTAATATCTGGTTTCGGAATTAATTCCAATAAAACAAAATGATCCTTCCCAATAACTTGCAAAATTGGTTCCTTCATATGGAACGGTCTGGAATCGTTAGAGT
>CAZUFS010000042.1:0-1699 GCA_964619795.1 Candidatus Woesearchaeota archaeon
CTTAGCGGGCTTGTAGCTCAGTCTGGTTAGAGCACGAGGCTTTTAACCTCGGTGTCGCGGGTTCAAATCCTGTCAGGCCCGTTATAATTTTCTAAAAATAATTAAGTTTATTAGATTCATCTTCAATTATTAATTATGAAGTCTCAGTACTGGGCAGATCAGATTGCGGAGAAATTAATTAAATCTCGGAAGAAAAAGAAATTTACAATTGCTTCAGGTATAACTCCTTCAGGAACAATTCATTTTGGTAATTTTAGAGAAATTATAACTACTGATTTAGTTGGTAGGGCTCTGAAAGATGCTGGAGCCAAAGTTAGATTTATTTATTCTTGGGATGAGTTTGATAGATTCAGAAAAATTCCTAAGGACATGCCAAAACAAAATGTTTTGAAAAAAAATCTTGGTCTTCCGGTAATTAATGTTCCAAATGTTTTTGGGACAAAACACAAATCTTATGCCGAGTATTTTGAATCTGAATTAGAAGAGAGTGTTCCGTTGGTCGGAATCTTTCCAGAATTTATTAATCAAGGGAAAGAATATCCTCGCTGCGTTTATGCTAAAAATATAAAAATTGCTTTTCAAAATCGAAATAAAATTAAAACAATATTGGACAAATATCGGAAAGATCCATTTAGTGAAAGTTGGTATCCGGGGTATGTCTATTGTGAGAAATGTGGAACTGATAGTACTCGCATTTCAGAATATAATAATTTTTCAATAACTTATTCTTGTAAGTGTGGACACGAAGATACTTTTGATTTTAGGAAAAAGGGTTTGGTTAAATTGTTTTGGAAAGCAGATTGGCCGATGAGATGGGCTTATGAAAAAGTTGACTTTGAACCGGGAGGTAAAGATCACTCAACTCCCGGAAGTTCGTTTACTGTTGGAAAAGAAATTGTTGAAATTTTTGGTTGGACTGCCCCAGATTATATAATGTATGATTTCATCAATATGAAGGGTGGACAAGGGAAAATGTCTTCATCGATTGGAAATGCTCAATCTTTGAAAGACATTTTGAAATTTTATATTCCGGAATTAGCGAGATATACTTTTGCAGGTAGGACTCCGAAAACTGAAATATTTTATCCGATGGATGAAGGTATCTTCAAGCATTATGAGGATTTTTATTATACTGAGCGAGTTGCATTTGGTAACGAGAAAGTTAATAAAAAAGAACAAACGCAACAAGAAAGAGTTTATCGCATGTCTGTGGTTGATAAAGTTCCTAGACGAATACCAATTCAACCGTCATTCAAGCACTGTGTTGAATTAATGAACATTTATGGAAGCGTTTCTAAAGCACTTGCTTCAACAGGTATTAAAACGAAACAAGATAAAGAAAGATATTCCGAAGTTCTGAATTGCGCAGGAAATTGGATTAAAGAGTTTGCTTCAGATCGATATAAATTTACAGTCAATACGAGGGCTCCTCGTATTAAATTAACAAAAAATCAAAAATCAGGAATTAATGATTTGGTCAAAGTTTTATCGAAAGATTTAAGTGAAAAAGAGTTATATTCTAATTTTCCCGAAATTATGAATTCGAATAATTTGAATGCGAAAACTTTCTTTCCGTCAATTTATCAAATATTAATTAATAAAAATGCGGGTCCGAGATTAGCCCCATTTATTTTAGCAATTGGTAGAAATAAAGTAAAGAAATTGCTGAGTTCAGTCAAATAGTTTTGATTTCCCAACA
>CAZUFS010000043.1:0-1682 GCA_964619795.1 Candidatus Woesearchaeota archaeon
TTTTCTTAATTTTAGCTTCATATTTTATTAAATTCTTTAGCTAAATACATAAAAAGGGATTTATTCTAAAGCATTTCAGCTTCGCGTTCGGATTGGAGTTCTTCATCAAGGTAAACTCGACTTCCAGTGGTTCCAGTCTGCCCTTTATATTTCCCAGAATAAGGTTTGTCCACAGGCTTGTCTAATTTTGAAAAAACTAATTGACAAATTCGTCGTCCTGCATCAACACGAATCGGCACCTGATTAGCATTAAATAATTCGAGAGTGATTTGTCCCTCAAATCCTGGATCGACCCATCCGGCATTTTGTATGAAAAGACCCATTCGACCAATTGAACTTCTGCCTTCGACAAAAGCAACTAAATCGTTTGGAATCTTGACATACTCCCTCGTTGTCGCGAGAATGAATGATTTTGGTGGAATTACAATGGACTCAGCTTTGATTTTTCGATATTTTATTTCATCATTCATAGAAATGGATTCTTTCAAAAAATCATCAACTAGTAAAAAATTATTTCCTAAAGTTAAATCCACAGAAGCAGGTTGGATTTGATTGTTTTCGATTGGATCAATTGAAATTTTTCCGGAATCCAAATAATCCTTAATTGTTCCGTCAGATAAAGTCATACCTCTAAACCTTGGAGGAGATATAAAAGATTTTATTTAACCAAAACCGCATTGACAACATTTTGTTTTGAAGGTCTAGATGTCACTAGCGCCTTACCTTTTGCAGTATCGATAATTGAACCTTTTGTAACTACATTTTGTCTAACAAAATGTCGACTTGCCGGGTTCTCGAGAACAGATTTGATTTTGACTTTGTAAGTTTTCTTTCCATCAGTTACATTTGCGTGACTTGCGTTAACTAAAGCGTGAACTTTATTTCCGCCTCGAACTCGCTTGATTTTAGTTCGGACTTTGTCAGCAACATGTGTAAGTGTTGGAATTCCCATTAGATCTACCAGCTTCTTTTTTCGATACATCTTTCCGTATCTTGCGCCTGAAGCCTTTCTCAAGGATCTTACTTTGGATTTTGCCATAAACACGAATAAAGAAAAGCATTTATATAAATTTCCTTTTATACGGAACTTACAATGGAACGTCCATTAGACGCATTAAGCAAAGCAAAGGGTAAAACTGTTACAGTTGCGCTTAAGAACAATTCTATGGTTAAAGGTAAACTAGATGCATTCGATATCCACACTAATTTAGTATTATCTGATGCTGAAGAGACCAACAGCGGATCTTCAAAGCACGGTCAACTCTTCATTCGAGGAGACATGGTTGTTCACTTAAGTATAACTAATTAGTTACTTTTTTAAAGAAACTTGCTTTTGAAAACACATGAAAGGTACACCATCCAAGGGAAAAAGAAGTGGTAAGAAAACACACGTCATGTGTAGACGTTGTGGTGGACACACTTATCATGCACAACATAAAGAATGTGCTACTTGTGGATTTGGAGCAACAAAGAAAATTCGGAGATATTCTTGGCAAAACAAGAGATTTTTTGGAGCTTTTAAGGGAATAAATTTGAAAAAATTAGCTCAGAAATCAGCTAAAGGTCGAGGAAATCGAAATCGAACTTAATTCATCGACAAATTTATAAACTAATTTAATCCATATTCCTTAGCGGGCTTGTAGCTCAGTCTGGTTAGAGCACGAGGCTTTTAACCTCGGTGT
>CAZUFS010000044.1:0-1642 GCA_964619795.1 Candidatus Woesearchaeota archaeon
TTTATCAGAAGAAAGAAGCATATTTACCAGATACTTTGATTTGGTTAATTTTAGCATTTTGGATTCTCAGATCGCTATTAATGTAAATTTGACATTACACTTTTAATGAAGTACGGCATCAAGAACATATGAGTCAAGTCGCATTTTCTGTAGCCGCAATAGGGCTGGTGTTACTTCTGGGTGTTTTTCTTAAACATTTATCTCAACAACGAGGATATCCTCTAACTCTATTTTTATTACTTCTCGGAATATTAGTTGGACCTATCTTGGGATGGTTCAATCCAGGAGAGAGTTTAGTTTCTGTTAGTTCATTTATCACACTTGCATTAATTTTGGTTTTATTTGATGCAGGAATGGGGATGAAAATAAAAAGAATATATAAGGAATTTGCATCACCCTTTACTTACGGAATAATGACAGTGCTTCTAACAACATTTTTTATTGCGATTGTTTTTAAATACCTGTTAAAACTCGAATGGGTTTTCGCTTTGCTTTTCGGCAGCCTTTTAGCATCAACAGACCTAACAATAATTTCTCCAATTTTTAAGAGCCTAAAAGTGAGACCGCAATTGAAAGAATATGTAAAAATTGAATCTTCAATTAATTCAATATTTGCTGCAGTGTTAGTGGTTATATTGATAAATTTTGTCAATACCGGAACAGAGTTATCTCTGTCTCTTGGACTCTTAAATGAAGGAGTAAGAACACTATTATACAATATTTTTGTTGGGGCAGGAATAGGTCTATTATTAGGTTATGCAATATTGAGATTTATTCATACTTTATCTATGGGAGAAATGCCACACATTGTAATGTTTGGAGCACTATTTTTCACATATGCTTTATCTGAAATTGTTGGAGCTTCGGGAATTGCAACCGCTTTATCGGTCGGAATTGTTTTTGGAAATTCTAGAATGAAAGTACCAAATATTGTAAAATCTTTTGGAGGAGAGATGGAATTAATTTTAGTAACTTTTGTCTATGTCATATTGGGTGCAATTATAAATTTTGAAATAATAAAGGCTTCACTATTACCTGCAGTATTATTAATTTGTGTAGTATATTTTTCAAGATTTGTTGGAACTCGATATTTCGCAAAGAAATTCAAAAATGCAGAAAAATTTCTTGTTTTAAGTTCTCCAAGAGGTATAACTTGCGCAGTATTAACTTTAAGCTATGCAAAATTATTTCCCAATCCAGATTTAATAATTGGGTTAATTTTTTCAGTAGTTTTGGTTAGTTCACTCTCAATGTTTATTTTACCAAAAACGGCAGAGTCAATATAATCAGTGTGAAATCCAAAAGTCGAACAACAAGTTTTATAAATCAAATTATTTTAGATAAGGTTAGTCAGTTTGATCTGACATTTCTGTGAAGGCATCGCCTGAGAGTGCTCAACTGTGAGCAAAAGTGTATGCCAGTTACAACAATTGGTATTAAGTAGATGATCTAACCTAAGTAGTGAGATATTCAACAACTATTCCAAAGAAATAATTAGGATTTAAAATTAATTCCCGTTGATCCTGCGGGAGACCACTGCTAGTAGGATGCGATTCAGACATGCAAGTCAAATGTACTTTTTAGAACATGGCGGAAGGCTGAGTAACACGTCAATAATCTGCCCTTGAGTGGAGAATAACCT
>CAZUFS010000045.1:0-1555 GCA_964619795.1 Candidatus Woesearchaeota archaeon
CTTCATTACTGGTCTTATAGTCTGCAATTTTTATATGTAAAGTTGTGCATTGTATGTCGGGTTTTTTATCAACAAAAGTTGTCCCTTGATTAAATTTATATGGTTTAAATTCATCAAAACTAAAATCTGCAATTAATCCTGATTTGTTGGATAATTCTAATACGCCGAAGGTTCCAGAATCATCATTTTTAACACATAACTCTGAGGAATAGGTTTTGTTTGGTAATACTTCAAAATAACTCGGAGGATCTACCAATCCTATAGCCGATACCGGTGAAATAAAATAAATAAGAACAGCAAATAAAATTGCTGTTTTATATAATTTCATCGTAGTTTAATTTTACGTTGCAATACATTCCACATCATACTCAAATACGTGTGTATCTGCAGGTTCTGAGGCGGTAACTGTAACATCGAAATCGAAATCACAGTATTCTGCAGTTTCGACTAAATCGCACAAAGTCTCTAGTCCACCCACTCCCAAAGTTGTTACGTCAGATAGAGTTACTCCCGTGCTACCTGAAACGGCATCCATTGTGACTGTAGATCCGCCATCTGTAAATAGACCGTCTACATCAACACTTGCGTTTACTCTGTATAATAGGTCGACGTTTCCATCGTTAGTAATTCTTCCATCTGACCCATCCGATTGAACTGTAGCTGCAGTTCCTCCAGATATGCTTGTGGTAGTAGGTAAAGCAACTGTTAATGCACATGATGTTGAAGAAGATATAGTCATCGTCATATTTGCAGTGTTTGTAGCCATACCTGTCAATTGACCGCCGAATAAGAATATAGCCAGAAAAAATCCAATAGCTATAGCAATCTGTGCTTCTTTGCCTAAACCTTTTTTGCTACGAGTCTTTGCCATCTGTTTCAATTCCCTCCATCGGTTCATTAGGATCAGAGATGGATATTGTCATAACGCCGTGAAATCCAGTTGGTTCAGCTATACTCTCTGGCGAGTAATCGGCCATCATAAATCCACCTGCTCCAGCTAAAACTACTGCGCCTAAAAGTAAATAAGCATAGACGTGTTTCTGTTCCATGAATATTTGAATTCGTTTTAGATATATAAGTTTTTGCCCTTAGCAAGAACCAGTAGTTGCTTTGAAAGTTACAGTTGTATTGTAACTTCCTGCAGTTTGGCCGCTCGGTACATCCATCCAGAATCGGTAATAATCTTTATCTCCCGGAGATATAGATGTCTGAGACGTTACATAAGATGTAGTCATTGCAGTTCCAGGTGTTGCAGGAACCGTTGAGCTAGATGATGTGGAACTATTCCAAGTCAAGTTTCCGAGTCCAAGTGTTGCAGGTCCATCGAAATTTGCACCTTTAATACACGTCTTTGTAGCTGTATTTGAATCTGCATCCAGCGTTAGATAGTATCCCGATGCGCTGCTTCCGTAATTATTTGATGAAGCGCTGTTATCATTTGTATTGTGTATTAGTGAACTGAAAGTTATATCATTAGTTAAATCTGTACTCATACTTACTGCATAATAACTTGAAATATTTGCTGCACCAATTACACTACTTGTTGCAGTTGTTG
>CAZUFS010000046.1:0-1419 GCA_964619795.1 Candidatus Woesearchaeota archaeon
GCTCTTCAGTTAATATTATGAAAGATAGTTATGTTCAATTTTTGAGCGGAGTATTTGTATTATTCCTTGCATATTATTCCTACTTATATTACTCCAAACAATATTCAAAAATTAGCAATCTATCTAATGCAAAATTATTATTGATTTTAGCAATGTTTGTGGCCACCGGTCTTCTTGCCAGAACTGCGGTTAGATTTGTATTCCTATTCGGTCCAGCCGTTGTTATTTTGGCAGCATATGCAGTAGATGATATTTATGAGCATTCCAAAAAAATACACTTTGGAAAACTTGCATTAATTCTGATAATCGCTATGCTTTCGTTTAACTTAGCAAGTGCGACATTTAATCAAAATTCTAGAATGGGTTCCGGACTGCCCGGTCAATGGGAATCATCGATGGATTGGATTTCAACCACTCCTGAAGATTCTGTGATTGCGCATTGGTGGGACTATGGTTATTGGACACAATCAATCGGAGATCGAGTTTCAATTCAAGACGGAGGGAAGCCAGGGGGCGGATTTATGGTTTACACTTTGGCCAGATACGGTATGACTCATGATGATCCTCGCGAATCTCTTGAATATTTTAAAGCTCACGACACCACTCATCTTCTTTATTCCTCAGAAGAAATCGGTAAATACGGTGCTTTTTCTTATCTCGGTTCAGATAATGATGATGATCGGCAATCTGTAATCGGAACATTTGGTTTATCTGAAATAAATGAAGTTCGAGACGGAGATAAATTAACGTATCGTGGAAAATGGTATTTGGATGAATCGTTGGTTGATGGAAAAATAATAATTGGTTCCGGACAGGGATATATCTCAGAAATTAGTATATACTTAGACGAATCGGGAGTTTATGCACCTGCAACTGCTAAAATAATTGCCCAAAACTATCAAAAAGATTACAAAATTGGTTGTGTTTATATCCACAACACTAAGTTTGAGTTTGAAGGTGGGTTGAACTCTTGCATTAAAATTGTTCCAGTTTTAAGCGGTGGCACGACAAATGAATTGGGTGGTCTGATGTATCTTTCTGAAAAAGTAAAGGAGGGTTTGTTTACTCGACTATATCTTCATTCTGAAAAAATTGAAGGTTATTCATTAGAATATAGTGATTCTACTCCGTTAGGATTTATTAATGGGCGGACTGTTGGTCCAATAAAGATTTGGAAAATTGATTATCCGAACAACTTAAATAATGTTGAAAGATTTTTAGACGAGGCAAAGTTGCCTGAATTTAAAGAGAATTACATATTATGAAAACAACAGTTGTAATACCTGCATTTAATGAAGGAAAGCGAATTGGAAAAGTATTGAAATCTTTGTCTAAATATCCTTATTCAGTTATCGTAGTTAATGATGGTTCTTCCGATAATACTGCAGATATTGTTGAAAAATTTGGCCAAGTTGAATT
>CAZUFS010000047.1:0-1202 GCA_964619795.1 Candidatus Woesearchaeota archaeon
TGTTGCTACTTTTCTTCGTCCGTCTCCGTGAGATTTACGATGTAAAATTGATACTCCGAATCTTTTTACAGAACCTTGGAAACCTTTTCCAGTTGTTACGGCTAAAGCATCAACCATGTCTCCTTCTGATAAAATATCGCTAACATTGATTGGATTTCCAATTAAAGATTTAGCATATTCAAATTGTTCATTGACATCTTTTCCGCCAATAGCTAATTCCAAAACATCTGGTTTCTTCTTTGAAAGTGATGTTGATTTTGGTTCAGTATAAACTAGAACTCTAACTTCTGATGCGTCTGCCAACTTAGATTGAAGTTCTTCCAAAGCCTTAGTATTTCGCTTCTTTGGAAGTCTCAATCTTCTAGCAAGATCTGCATTTAATTGGTCTGACCAGGCTTCGCCAATAACGGCTGAACCATATGCAGAAGATGAATATAATCTAATTGAAAGAAGATGAAGAGAAGGTGTCTCAAGGACAGTGACGGGCAAACGAATTTCTTCGCCCTTAGTTGGAGAATTTGAACGGTTGTCAATAAAGTGTATTTGAGTCATTCCGGCCTTATATCCTGCAAACCCTAAAAGCTTGACAGAATCAATACGTTTCCAAGATCTAACTCGAGGAATCATTCGATTGGCTTTCTTTCTATGCCAAAATTGTAGGCTTCCTCTTCTTGGTCTTCGTCTAAATCCTGCTGTACTTCCCATGTGAGTTTTTAGTTATTGGTTTAGTTTTTAAACCTTCTTGTGAGTCATTTTGTTTGTACAACAATCTCGCTAAAGCGACAGAATTCTAAGATCTATGCAGGGGTAATGAAGTTATATTTGCTGACTTTATAAACGCTTCGAAGTAGGCACGAATTACGAATAACTTATATATGTTAAGATACTACGCACCGCATGGAAGCTTATTGTGTGAAATGCCGAGCTAAAAGTGAAATGGCTAACGGCGAAGAAGTAACCATGAAGAATGGTCGAAAAGCAATGAAGGGTAAATGCTCTTCATGTAGTACAGGTATGTACCGAATTTTGGGAAATAAATAAGCAGGCAACTGCTTATCTTTCCTTTTTTTTATGTAGAAGCAAGTTTTTTAAATCAACTATATAATGAATTCCTATGCTGGGATCGCATAATCCGGTATTGCGCCGGCCTTGAGAGCCGGTTCCTTATGGAATTGGGGGTTCGAATCCCTCTCCCAGCGTAA
>CAZUFS010000048.1:0-1145 GCA_964619795.1 Candidatus Woesearchaeota archaeon
TTCCTTCTTCGAACCGAGATCACGTAAGTTATTACTAATATCTCGTGCTTGTTTTTTCAGATTTGTTATATCCATCATTTATACCCTCTAATTCAGGTAAGTCAAAGTGCACTATTTATCCAAATAATGCACCAAGACCTTCAGATACTTCTTCATCTGCCGCTGCCTTAGGTTCTTCCTTGGCAGGTGCTGCTTCTGCTGCTGCTTCGCCGCTTGCTTCTGCTGCAGGTGCTGCTGCCGCTGGGGCTGCTGCGCTTGCGATTTGCGTTTCAGAAATTACTTTTTCGATGTCAACATCCTTTAGAGCTGCTGCAGTTGCTTTAACTCTGGACTCATCTACTTTAATTCCTGCTGCGGACAAAGTTGCACTCAAAGCATCAGATGTAATATCTTTTCCAGCTTTGTGCAATAACATTGCGCCATATACATATTCCATTTTATTTTTCAATATCTCCCTTTAGTTTAGTAGCTTCAGCGTTTGCTTTAGCCAATAATAGTTCCTTAACTTTATCAGTAAGGATACTTTGAGAGTATGCTAATTTCATCGATTCAGTTTCAGCCTTTTGTACTAGCAATTGTGCAGTTTCGTTGTTTATGATTCCAACACCGTACGCCAATTTGACTGCGTCTGAATGTAATTGTTTGATATTTTCGGAGAATTCTTCTGAATCAACATCCAAAGTCTTTCTCATGAATAATGTTCTATCTTCAAGTGATACAATTAAGTTTAGACCCATTTTCATCGGTCTTATATCTAATCTTGAAAGAATTGCTGCAAGTTTTTCACCAATTTCTTCACCTTCTTTAACGACAAGGGAATCTTCTTTGATTTCAATCTTTCCTGCATTAATACCTGCTTTGATTCCAACATCTCCAAGTTCCCCCAAAATAGGTCCCGGAGCAAAACTTGTCGGTCCCGCAGGAATTACAATATCGAAAGGTGCCTTTTGCCCAGGTTTTGCTGGAGATTCAGACATATTATCTTTCAATAATTGCCATAATTCAAATGAATCTAATTCGGATAAAAGTAATGCAGGCATTCCGTCTTCTAAGTGTTCAACTAATTCTGCTGCACTTTTTCTACCAGATGCGTTTAATGCCAAAGTCAAAAGTGTCTTTCGAGCCATTCTCAATGTAACTTTATC
>CAZUFS010000049.1:0-1138 GCA_964619795.1 Candidatus Woesearchaeota archaeon
TTGATGCAATTATGACTACTTGTGGAACACTCGATCATGATCTTGCAAGATTATGGAAAGATTATTACCAAGGTTCATTTATGATGGATGATAAAGAACTACACAAAAAGGGAATTAACCGACTTGGAAATATTCTAATTCCAAATGAATGCTACGGTGAAGTCTTGGAAGATAATCTTCAACCAATAATCAAGAACCTTCATGCTGAAAGAAAGGAATGGTCAGTTCATGAATTAATTTGGGCGTTTGGAGAATCAATCAAAGATGAGAAGGGTGCAGAAGATACAATAATATACTGGGCTTGGAAAAACAAAATCCCGATATATTTACCTGGACCTCTAGACGGAGCATGGGGTGCACAACTTTGGAATTATTGGCAAATGAATAAAGATTTTAAATTAAATTTATTTGAAGATGATCAAGATTTTTATATTAGAGTAACTGACGCAAAGAAAGTTGGGGCGATTATGCTCGGTGGCGGAATTTCGAAACATCATGTTATTTGGTTTAATCAATTTAGAGATGGAATGGATTATGCGGTTCAAGTAAGTACGGCAGTAGAATATGATGGTTCATTAAGTGGAGCACAAACAAGAGAAGCAATCTCTTGGGGTAAAGTCAAAAAAGAAGCAAGTCATATAACTGTTGAAGGTGATGTTACTTTGATTTTACCACTAATAATCTAAGAGCCTTTTCTGATTTCTCTAGACGAATATTCATTAATTGCAGAAATAAAATCTTCTTTCTCAAATTCAGGCCAACTCTTTTCTAAAAATATCCACTCGCTATAAGCTGATTGAAAATTTAAAAAATTACTAGTTCTAATCTCACCACCAGTTCTGATTATTAAATCAGGTTCAGAAGAACTCCAGAGATTATTCGAAAAGGTTTCCTCATTGATTTTTAATATATCTAATTCGCCAGATTTTACTTGTTCTGCAATTTTAATTGCTGCATCAACAACTTCTTGTCTTCCGCCATAAGCAATAGCAAAATTTACAATAAATTTGGAATTATTTTTTGTTTTGTTTGAAATCTCATTTAATATTCTTTGTAACTCTTCGTCTAGCATCCAAAGACGACCAATAAAATTTATTCTTATTTCTTTATCTTGTAGTTGATGATCTTTGCTTAATCT
>CAZUFS010000050.1:0-1088 GCA_964619795.1 Candidatus Woesearchaeota archaeon
CCGAAAGTATTAACTGAAATTGAAACTGGTTTAGCAACACCAATTGAATATGCTAGTTGAACTTCACATTTTTTAGCTAAATTATTTGCAACCAAATTTTTAGCAATAAATCGAGCAGCATAAGCCGCACTTCTATCAACTTTAGAAGGATCTTTACCTGAAAAAGCACCACCACCATGACGTCCCACACCACCATAGGTATCCACAATAATTTTACGACCAGTTAATCCTGCATCTGCTGCAGGACCACCTATGATGAATTTACCCGTAGCATTAATATGATATTTAGTATCGTCATCCAACCAATCACTACAAACTGGTTTAATAACATGTTCAATAACTTGAGATTTTATTTCTTTATGAGAAATATTATCATCGTGATGTATTGCAATAACAATAGTATCTATCCGAACAGGTTCATTGTTTCTATATTCAATACTTACTTGAGCTTTTCCATCAGGTCTGGCCCAATTTAAAATATTATTTTTTCTAACTTCTGCAAGTTTATGAGTTAATTTATGAGCCAAAGTAATTGGTAAAGGCATCAATTCTTTAGTTTCATCACAAGCATATCCAAACATCATTCCTTGATCTCCCGCACCTTGCTCTGAATGTAAACCTTCAGTTTTGTTTACGCCCTGCGAAATATCTGGGCTTTGCTCATTTAATGAAACAATAACTCCACAATCTTTCCAATCCAATCCAAATTCCGGATCAGAATAGCCAATTTTTTTCAGAGTTTTACGGACAATTTTCTGAATATCCACATAACCTTTTGTCGTAACTTCACCAGTAACGAAGATAAGTCCTCTCGTAGCAACAGTTTCAACTGCAACTCGTGAATCCGGATCCTGTATTAATAGTTCATCCAAAACTGCGTCCGAAATTTGGTCACAAATTTTATCGGGATGACCTTCAGTTACAGATTCAGAAGTAAACAATTTTTTCATAAACTAATTAGTGAGATAAACTTAAAAGCAGAACTTTAGAAATAAATTTACGCATGAGTTCCGGAGCGGTCAAACGGGCAGGGTTAAGGACCCTGTGGCTTAGTGCCTTCGCAGGTTCGAATCCTGCCTCATGCATCA